>JASFBC010000256.1:0-4456 GCA_036172315.1 Anaerolineae bacterium
GACCCCACCCAAGTGCAATGACCTTGACTCCATTCCCTTCCTCATCGCCGCTCAGAAGACCTTTACTTGCACTGAGGCGGCCAGATGCCAACCAGAAAGCCCCACTATCCCCGCTCACGATGCCTTCACGCGCCTGCTCCAAAGACAGCCTCTAGACACAAAGGCGTCGTGACAGGAAGCGAAGGCGTTCGTGGAAAAAGGGAAGGGGCTTTCGGTCCTGGATGACACCACTTTGGACAAGCCCTCCGCTAAGAAGATGGAACTCGTGACTCGCCACTGGAGTGGCAAACGCAAAAGGGTGGTCAGGGGGATCGCCCTTTTGACCATGCTCTGGACAGATGGAAAAGCGCTGATTCCCTGCGACTTTCGGGTCTACGCCAAACCGTTTGGTCAATCCCGATAGGAAGGAGAATGTGCCCATAGCACCTTTTGCTCTCCTTGAGGGCTTTTTTGAGGCTGGAGGGTTATCGCTTGCGGACAGGGGTGAGTTGGTATGAGGCGAAGGCAGCGATCCTTCGGGAGGCCATCCGAGTCTATCTGGCTCAGCCCACCTATGAACTCATCCCAACTGCGTAAGTCCTAACGTTTCAATATGAGTGGCAAGAACACACGGATGCCGTGTGGCAATGCACCCAAGACTGTAGCCACCCGTCGGTTACCCGTATCAGCAACCACAATATTCCCACTGCGATCTGCTATGACCCCACGAGGCTGATTGAAGGTACCAGTGTGACCATCATTGGGAGCAACATATTCAGCCAAGAGATTGCCGGTGGCATCGAACACCTTGACCCTACTGTTGCCAGTATCAGCTACAATAATGCGGTTGGACCCGTATGCAGCTACACCGGTTGGCCCATTGAAGCCGCTGGTGATGCTCCGAATGAAGCCGAAGTTGGTGCCGTCAAAGCTGAGCACCTGGAGACGATTGTTGCCCTTGTCGGCTACAATGACGTTACCGCTACTATCTACGGCCAGCCCCTGGGGGTTGTTGAACCTGCCAGAGCCACTACCATAGCTGCCGTAAGCACTGACGAAGTTTCCCCCTGCATCGAACGCTTGGATGCGATGGTTGCCGCTATCGGCCACCAAGATACGGTAATTGCATGTGTCGCTGTTGCCTATACGTGGAATGTCGCTGATACGAAATTCATCAATCACGGCATTTGCTTGTTGGTCTCGCCATACGTAGGAAGCACCAATGGATAGCGTGGCTGCCAATGAGTCTGGAGGCCTGGCAATATCGCTGCTCGCTCGTTGCTGACCGTCCACAAAGAGGGCTATGTAGGTTCCCCCCCAGGTTACTGCGATGTGATGCCACTCTCCAGCCTTCCAATGGGCTACATTGTAGCCTACCCCGTATTCGGTGGTGCTGTCCCATAGCAAAAAGCGCAGATTGTTGGCCCCATCTTTCATAATGCGCATACGGTTGAACCAACTGTTCCCTACCTCAAAGAAGGTGTAACTCTGATAATCTCCGCCATCCCAGTCGGGGCGAATCCAAAACTCTATTTCACCTTGCGCACGATTGAGATTTCCGGCAGTAGCATAGGTCAACATATCATTCGAGTCTATCGCCACCCCCTGAGCATACTTGCCTGCTGTAAAGGTTGTTCCGCTGGGAATCCCCGGCTCTCCTTGCGCTCCGTTATAACTACTGTCGAAGTGCAGCAACAAAAGTGTGTGCTCGTCTACCGAGTACGGCCCCTCGATAGTACACGGTTGGCCCCACGTAGCCACGCCAGCCGGGGTCTCAAACTGACCAGGGCCGGACCCACGCTCACCGAATTCGAACAGAGGCTCGGCGTTCTGATCAGCCACACGGATTGAGTGGCGTGAACTATACCAATCGCCAGGATGCGAGAGAATCAAACGACCATTTGGGTCGCGGGCCAAATAGTAGGAGAGCTCCAAATGATAGTGCACACTGCCAAGCGTATCCAAAAACCTGCCGTCGGATGACTGGTAAAGCAGGGCATAGCCGTTCTGCGGATCGAGCACGATGCGCCCGTTTCGGTTGTCCACGGCGATGGCAGCCGGGTTGATAAGACGAAACGCGTTGAAGAACCTGCTAAAGCCACTTTCGCGTCCTGTGGAGTCTACGGCTGTAACCGTGTAGACCACAGCTCGAGAACCGTAGTCATGGTTATCAATATAGGCTAAATCAGCAGTCCCCTGCACAACGCGCTCGTAAGTGAAAGCCGGACGGTTGGCGGTGCGATACACATTGTAACCGATGACGGAAGAAGGACTGGCAGGCCAGTACAGTTGAACTCGGCCAGACTCGACTCGACCGTGCAGGTCCGGCGGAGGAGCAGGTGCATTAACAGGGGGGACGCGTGACGGAATATCCAGGGTTGCGCTGGCGCCGCCACCGCGCCAGGCCGCCAGGTTGAACTGCGTGATCTCAAGCCAGCCATATTCTTGATGTACCCCTTTGGTGAGCTCAATGACGAACTCGTCCTTTTCGCCAACCACGTCAATTATACCAAACGGGTTATCGCGCAAGGTGTGACCAGTGCGAGTAGTAACAGGGGCGCCAACCGGGCGGTTGGGCAGCAGAAACAGTCCATTCGCATCGGTCACACCGACGATTTCCGGAGTGTTGTCAATGATGACGGGATAGGTTCCGCGCCCTGGCCCAGCCTGATATAGCCGCACCGTCACATCTGGCGCGGGCGCTCCTCTGTTGTCGAGTACCCGCAGATAGGTTTGCTGGGGCACGTCGTAGAGATACTCACCGTAGTAACCCCGTCGGTAGCCCTTGTTAGCGTTCAGGGCCAACGCGCTGTGTTCCTCGTAGATCGGCGGTCGAATGCCCGGGTTGAGCATCAGACCAGTTGCGGGCAGGCCGGTTTCCATTTGAAGAGGCCAGCCGTTTTGATCTATCACTTGGGGGACTTCGAGCTCAAAGCCAAGATTGTAAAGATCAATGACCCCCAGTTGATGGCTTAACTCATGGAGAAGGGCACCGCTCACATCGGTGGTTGGATCATAGTACGCATTGCCAAAGCGATCATCCCCGCTCATAAAGAACCCGCCGTCTTCAGACATGTCGGCTGGTGGCGCCGTAGAGGTGACCAGAATCTTGTCCAAGCGGACCCGCTCTTCAATACCGTTGGGCGCCAAGGGATAAACAGAACGCGCAAAGGCCTCATTCATGGCAGCGATCTGCTTCTGTAGCCAGTCCTCAGCCGAATAAGGCCACTTGGGATCCACAGGAGTCTCCAAAGCAGCATAGAGCTCGGGAGTCACAGCCAAGACCAGGCTCAACGCATCGGTGCGGTCTTCAAGGCTATTGTTGGACTCGTAGGTTTCAACGATCGCATTCCCTGGATCAACCACGAACCGCACCGTATGCTGACCAAGCAGACGCTCACCGTCCACGGTGTGCGCCCATATCCACTGATACGTCTCCGTCCCTTCTTCACCCGGCGACAGGCTTGGATGAGTACCCGAGTGAACCTCGACCCCGTCTATGAACCACTTGAAGGCAAAAGCGCCGCTTGCCACAGTCCCCTTGTTCATGATATGCGCTGTGAAAGTGACCGATTCGCCATAGTCGGGCCACCGTTTGTCATTTTCTGTACCTGGCCGCAAGTATGGCTTGCCATCTGCCGTATACCACACCTCGTAGCGATTGTACATGGGCCAGCGGCTGATGTAGGTCACGTCCAAGTCCACACCTGCAGGGCGACTGATGAACACTTCCTCGATAGGTGCGGGCCGAGGAAGAGGCCCATACATGTAGTCGTTGCTCAGCATGCGCTGCCCAGAGCGCAGCATATTGGGATCAAAAGGACGATGGGGAAACGGCACCGTGACCGTGATGGAAGACGAAGAGCCAGGAGGAAGAATCTCCCAGGGCACAGCTTCGTCTTCAACCAGTTGAGGAGTAGGAGTAACTGTTGGCACTGCAAGATCAAATGGTGCCCCTCTCCCTTGCAATAGTGGGCCAGCAGCTAGGGTCAACCGATCCGCAATGACCCACCAGATCATCGCGAGCAGACCTATGATCAAAATCAAGCTAAAGAACTGAATTCTCCTCTTCATGGTTCTTGCTCACAGACCACAGTCAGCCTCTGACTTGCATTCCGCACATTGTCATAGGGGTTAGTACGGCGGTGTTTGCTGGATGCTTATTTGCCCACCCCCTATGGCACCGATGGCGCTGGATAGCAGGGCACAACCACGAATCCTGCCACCGTAAGTTAGCTACCGCATAGCCACCGAGCACTTTAATAGTAGGAGTTACGCAGTTGACTGCGAACCCCTGCGTTGTCGTACTAATAGTACACAAAGACCTGCTTGTCAAGGGGAGGCGATCGCTGATGACCCCACCCAAGTGCAATGACCTTGACTCCATTCCCTTCCTCATCGCCGCTCAGAAGACCTTTACTTGCACTGAGGCGGCCAGATGCCAACCAGAAAGCCCCACTATCCCCGCTCACGATGC
>JASFBC010000257.1:0-3921 GCA_036172315.1 Anaerolineae bacterium
GTCTCGGTGAAAGCCAGGGGTGTTTGATTCAGGCGCACCTTGCCAGAGATGACGCCGCATAACTGCTCAATGAAGCCGACCCCAAGCGAGGAGTCTTCAGGCGAATCGTGACTTGCGTGGGGAAGATGTCTTTCCTTGAAAAGTGTCTTGCGGGCGGCTTATCTCGCATCCGTTAGCCTGCTTGCCGTTTCTGTATCGGTAGGCAAGTGTTTGTAGCCCCATGTTCTTCCAAAGATGGGCGTGTCTATCTCACTCACAAATGAAACAGACAACCTACACGTCGGTGACTCCGCTACAACCAAAAGCGTTTTTCACAGGCATCTGGAAAGGAGAAGGCAAGTTATGCCCTCATCCCTTTGTCAGATGGCTTGTCCCAGAACAACACATCCGCTTCGAGAGTCAATCTATCTGGTTATCTGAGACGGTGTGGATGGTCAAAGAGAAGTTTGAATTCTCTTCAGGTACTGTCATTGCGCGGACAATGTTTGTGGAACAGGTTGCCCCAGAATGTTTGCATGTGACCGCCGATGATATGCCGCTTGGGGCGGATATTTTGCTTGATGAAAAAGGATTCCGTTTCACACCGTATTACATCTCCGCTCAGTACAAAGACAGAAGATGGCAACTCCGATGTTTCGACGAGAATGTGATTGATGAAAACGGTGTGATTGACGACACCATCGAGATGTTTTTCTGGGGATTGCACGTCGCCACGATGTCTTTATCGGTTCATCGCATGGAAAGTTGACGAGAGCAATGACGTACGGCAACGACACAAGCCTTACGCCATTAGCGATGGGAATTTTCCAACCGAACAAGCAGGCTAACAACGGGTTGCAGCCGACGTTGCTCCGCTGCGCTCCGCAACGCGGCTGAACCCGACCGTTAGGCCGGCTGAGATCGCCGATGTGTTCTTGCCCGTCGGACAGCTCGTTTCAACGAAAGGAGAGTTCGCAATGAACAAATTCATGATATTTCTGTCGGTACTAGCCATCTCCCTTGGGCTAAGTGCTTGTCAGCCCAAGGAAGTTGATCTACTTTTCGAGACCATCGAACGGCGCGATGCTTCTGGCACTGGGCAAGTTTACCAGGATAGGCAACCTGGTTTAATAGTCATCGCTACACCCGAAGAGGCAGCCAGCCTAGGGGCTCTGGTTACATCTGAATCTCAAGCCCAACTACAAAACCTGAATTACAATACGTATTTTGCCATCGCAATATTCCAAGGCCGAAAGCCAACCACACGATACAGTGTACAGATTGAGCGCATTACCCGCAAAGGGAACATGGTAACCATTCACGCTTTGTTCAAGGAACCTCAACCCAGTGAAGCCAAGGGAGATGAGGTAACCTCACCCTATCACCTGGTACAAGTGCAAAAAGTAGGAACGTGGGGGCAGACCATCACGTTCAACCTAGTCGCGGGCGATGTCATTGTAACATCGCTCTCACATTATATCCCCTGATCACCGATCTCGGTGAGTAAAAACGAGGTGCAAAATGTATCACAAGACACTCTGCTACCGTGTTCTATCCTTCGTCATGACGTTGGCGGCAGCCGCGTTAGTTATCATCGCTCTCGGCCAAATGCACCTTGATACGGCTACGGGAGCGACGCTGTTCAATTCGCCCCTCACCACACCGTCTTTGCTATTCAGTTCACCTTTGCCTACACCAACACCCAAGTCCATCCCTTCGGACGCTGCTCGAAAAGCGATGGCTTACATCGCCAAGCGAGAGGGGATCCCTATCGAATCATTGGACATCGTCGCTGATCACCGCTCTGATTACCTGGCCCTGGGCCGTCAGTTTCAAGTGGTCACAGTGCTGGACACTCGCCCGCAAGGGCAAGTCTACAAGTTGATGGTAGATTTGCGTGATGGCCGCGTGGAAGAAGACATTTCCGCTTTGCTTGCGGCAGAGGCACAGGCTCACCAGTCGCGGTATGGTAAGTTGCAGCCGACTCTCTATGAACGGCTGCAGGGGCTTAAAGATGACGATACCTTGCCAGTGGCAGTATGGATGTCAGCAAGCCCAAGAAAAAGTTTAGCCGAGCAACAGACAACAGCCTTTGCAATACTGGCCACCAAGTACCCACAAGCACGAGCGGCCATAGAGCGTGGGGGCAAACCAATGGACGTGAGCGATCCTGAATTGCGTCAGCGTATCGAGGCTGACTATACTGCATTGATGGCTACTTGGGCCGAGTCCCGGATCAGTTCTTTGGTGACGGAGCTGAAACAACGAGGCTTTGCCACTACCACTTATGCTGGGATGCCTTCATTCACAGCAGTGTTGCCCAAGCGGGTGATTCTGGAGTTGGCCCGACGATCAGACGTAAGCGCGATTTATCTCACCGAAGCAGAAGTACAACTCGAACTGGACTTTGCTGTGCCAACCACTCTGGCTCCAATCGTGTGGACACGGGGCATCACTGGGAGCGGCGTGACCATCGCTATCCTGGAAAACGGCAATGTGGATCCTAACAACAGTTTTCTTCATCATGCTCCAATCAGCCGTACAGTGAGCGTTGGTATTGTTGACCATACAACCCGCGTAGCCAGCGATGCGGCAAGTTTTCACGACACATATAGAGGGGTGGCCTATGGCGCGACCGTCCTCAGCGCTGGGCACGAGGCTGCACAAGCTGACTTTGTGACTGGTTTGCAGTGGGCTTTTAATCAAGGGGCCAGGATCGTTAACATCAGCGAAGGGTATGAAGCAGATAACAACGTAAACTGGCTAGATCGCGCCGTTGATTACTGGGCACGCAACAACTTCCGAGCGATTATCAAGTCAGCAGGGAACACAGGCGGGAGCATCACAACGCCCGGGAAAGCCTGGAATGTCATCACGGTTGGGGCTGCCGATGACAACAACAATGCTGATTGGTCTGACGACCGAATGTGGTCAGACTCAGCCTATGTTAACCCTACTAGCCCACACAATGACCGTGAAAAGCCGGAGGTGGTTGCTGTGGGAGCAAATGTGACTGCTGTTGGAGTCAACAATGTTCCTCAGACTCGTTCGGGTACCAGTCATGCTGCACCTCAAGTGGCTGGATTAGCCGCTTTGCTTGTGGATAGAAACTCATCACTGAGTATTTGGCCGGAAGCGACTCGGGCGATCATTATGGCTTCGGCAACCCACAATATCGAAGGCCCTTCTATTATCGTGCGCGGCCAAGGCGACCTGCGCGATGGTGCGGGAGCAGTTAACGCAGATTTGGCGGACAGAGTTGCTCAGACACGGGGAAGCGAATCAGGGACTTGTTATTCGTCTTGCTGGTGGGGACATTCCATTACGAATTCGGGGTTTCCGGTGGGCACGGATCTGGAACGCCGCTTTTATGCTGATCAAGGCGATTTAATCCGAGTCGCGATTGCTTGGTGGGCACATGCTGATACACCAGGCAACAACTACAGCTTTGACCGGCTGGATACCGATCTTGATCTACGCATCAAGGCCCCCAACGGACAATGGATGTCCGGTGCTACTTCGTTGAGCTATGACAACAATTATGAGATGGTACAATTCCTTGCTCCTCAGACGGGAGAATATATCATTGCAGTGCGGAAACATCGGGCTGATGAGGATTCTAACTACTTGGGCATTGCTCTTGTCAGGATTCCCTTACCATACAGGGTTTACTTGCCAGGGGTGATGAAGAACTATCCCTGAACCACAGAATACACAAAGGTTGCGCCCAACAACGGCTTCCACCCGACCGCGCCTCCGCGCTGCGCTTCGCTTGCGCTCCGGCGCGGCGGGTGAAGCCCACCGTTAGGCCGCTGAGATCGCTGCCGATGCATTCCTACCCATTAGATAGTTCGTTTCAAGGAGAGTTCGCAATGAGCAAACTGACGTGCGTCTGTAGTGCCCCCCTAGAATTGGACAACTACGACAGTTCAAGTAAAATTA
>JASFBC010000258.1:0-19152 GCA_036172315.1 Anaerolineae bacterium
CGCGTTGCACTGCCCACGATCCGACCGAGGATACTGAAAGTGAAGACGTGAAGACGTGAAGACGTATATCCTCGGCCCGGAATTCAGTTGCAGTGCCCACGATCTGTCCGAGGATACTGAAAGATACGTATTCGTGTATGCAATACGCAATACGCAATACGCAATACGTCGTTGCACTGCCCACGATCCGACCGAGGATACTGAAAGCGGCAGCACCTCTACCAATTTACCATCTACCAATTTACCAATCTGGGTTGCACTGCCCACGATCCGACCGATGATACTGAAAGATACGTATTCGTATATGCAATACGCAATACGCAATACGCAATACGCAATACTCCGAAGACCCCAGACGGCAGACCACGGCGGTCAACGGTCTGCGGTCAGGGGGGCAGTGCCCCGCGATCTGGCTGAAGATGTTGGGCAAGGGCGACTTCCGGCCGCCTTCGCCAAACCCCCTTTCATTCCCCCCTCTCCTGCCGCCGAAAGGCAAGCAGGAGACGTGAGAACAAGAGCCAGCAGCCCCCGCTTCCTTAAAAACTCGCTCCTGTGAAGGAAAGTGCAACTGGCGGCAGACAAACCTGCACTGGTACGGAGCCCGGTAGTAGTCCATAGCGACCCCGAACTGGTCGCTCGCACCCTATACTTGAGGGGGAAATCTGCCATGGAAATCCTCAAAGAAGGCCACGGTGAACTGGTCGGCTGGCACGACCCCGATGAACATCGCCGATGGGTGCGGGAAAACAAGTCCCGCGAACTGAAAGATAAGACCATGACGGTCGCCGAAGCGGTGAAGAGATTCGTTCGCGACGGCGACTTCATCGCCTGTGGCGGCTTCGGCCATGTCCGTGTCCCCATGGCCCTCATCTACGAAATCATCCGCCAGGGCCGGCGGAACCTGACGATGGCCGGCAAGACCGCCGTCCACGATATAGACATCCTTATCGGCGCCGGATGTGTGAGCCGGGTGGAAGTTGCCTACTCTTTCGGCCACGAACTGCGCGGCCTTTCCCCTGCCGGACGGCGCGCAGTGGAAACCGGGAAGTGCAAAGTGGTGGCCGAAATCAGCAATGCGGGCTACCAGTGGCGCTTCCTGGCCGCCGCAATGGGCCTCCCCTTCATCCCCGCCCGCAACCTCATGGGCACCGACACCTTTGAGAAAAGTTCCGCCAAAATTGTCCGCGACCCCTGGAGCGGCAAGCCCATCTGCCTCCTCCCTGCCGCCTACCCGGACGTCGCAATGTTCCACGTCCCCCGCTGCGACCGGTACGGCAACGCCCAGATAGATGGCATCCTGGTAGAGGATTTTGAACTGGCCCGGGCTGCCCGGCGGGTCATCATCACCACTGAAGAAATCGTGAACGAGGACGTGATCCGCCGCAACCCCGACCGGACGGTTATCCCCTTCTACCTGGTAGATGCCGTCTGCGAAGTCCCCTATGGCGCGCACCCCACCCAGATGCCGTACCTGTACTTTTTTGACGAAGAGCACATCCGGGAATGGCTCACCCTTTCCCGGACGGAGGAGGGGACGAAGGCTTACTTTGACCGCTACGTCTTCGGCGTGAGGGATTTTGAGGAGTACCTGGAGAGAGTGGGAGGCATCCGGAAACTGAACTACCTGAGGCGGGTGGAGCAATTGCGGGAACCTGTAGGGGCGCCGAAGGAGGGGAAGAATGGCTGAGATAGCCCGTTACAACTCAACCGAACTCCTGGCCTGCGTCGCCGCGCGCCTGCTGGAAGACGGCAAATCCGTTTTCGTAGGGACGGGTCTGCCCATGATTGCGGCCATGCTGGCCCAGCGCACTCACGCCCCCAACCTGCTCATTATCTTTGAGGCGGGTGGCATTGGCCCCCAAGTGCCGGCCCTCCCCATCTCCGTGGGCGACTCCCGGACTTTCCACCGGGCCGTCAGTGCTTCCTCTATGCACGACGTGATGAGCGCACTGCAGAGCGGGTACGTGGACTACGGCTTCCTGGGCGCGGCCGCCATTGACCCCTACGGCAACATCAACACCACCGTCTTCGGCGATTGGGAGCGCCCCCAGGTGCGCCTGCCCGGCAGCGGCGGCGCCAACGACATCGGCTCCCTCTGCTGGCGGACTATCATCGTGATGCGTCAGGACCGCCGCCGTTTCCTGAAGCGACTGCCCTTCATTACCACCCCCGGCTACCTGACCGGCCCCGGAGCGCGCGAAGCGGCCGGTCTGCCGGAAGGCACCGGCCCCTATCGGGTGATCACCCAGTTGGGCGTCTACGGTTTTGACGGGGCGACCCGGCGGCTTATGCTTCTCAGCCGCCATCCGGGGGTGACTGTTGAGGAGATTCGGGCCAACAGCGAGTTTGAAATCCTCATCCCTGCCGACGTGCCGGAGAGCGCGCCGCCCACGCCGGAAGAGCAGCGTATCCTGAGGGAGATTGACCCTGCTGGAATAGTGATCGGGGAATAGGGGGTTCTGCGGCGGCCTCCGGCTGCCGCCGCAAAACCCTACCCCATACGCGGCCGAAACTTGTACCCGTAGGCGATGACCCCCTCATCGCCGTCCGTCTGCATCTGCCGGGTGACCATCTCCACCGGCATGCCGATGTACACCCCCTCAGGCCCCACGTCGGTCAACTGAGCGGTCACCATCGGCCCCTCCTCCAGCCGTACCAGCGCGACGGTGTACGGCGCGTACTTCTCAAACCCCGCCGGAGGGTGGTAAATGGTGCTGTAGGAATAGACCTCCCCCCGCCCGCTGAAGACGTAGGAGGTCTGAGCCGGTGCCTCGCACTCCGGGCAGACGTCCCGGGGCGGGAAAATCGGCGTCCCGCACTTCTCGCAGATTTCCCCCACCAGCCGATACCGCTGATTCCGCAGCCGCCAGTTCTTGCTGGGAAGACTCATCCTTTGTACCTCCGTATTGCTTATTCGTTAATTCGTAGCGCAGGCCGCCAGGCCCGCGCGCCCTTTTCATGCTTCACGCACCAGAATATGCGTGATCACCGTCGCTCCGCTGCCGCCGATGTTCTGGGCCATGCCGACCCGAGCGTTGGCGACCTGGTTGGCTCCAGCCTCGCCGCGCAGTTGCTGGACGACCTCCACCACCTGATAGACGCCCGTCGCGCCCACAGGATGTCCCCGCGCCTTCAGGCCGCCCATCGTGGCGATCGGAATCCGGCCCTGGAGAGTGATTTCGCCGTCCAGTGCCAGCCGGACTCCCTCCCCCCGCCGGGCGAAACCTGCCGCCTCCAGACTCAGCGCGGCCATAATGCTGAAGGCATCGTGGAGTTCAAAAAGGTCCACCTCCTCCGGCCCGATCCCAGCCTGCTGGTAGGCCCGCCAGGCCGAAAGGGCCGCCCCCTCCAGCACCAGCGGGTCCCGCCGATCGTGCAGGGCCACCGCGTCCGTCGCCACGGCCGATGCGGCGATACGGATGACAGGCTTTCCACTCCCCCGGACCCAATCGGCGGGCGCCAGCACCACTGCCGCCGCACCGTCCGCCACCGGCGACGAGTCCAGCAGATTAATGGGATCGGCGATCATCCGGGCCCTGGCGTACGCCTCCGGCGTCACCTTCATGTGGAACATCGCGTACGGATTGTTCATCCCGTTGGCATGCGCGTTGATCGTGAAGGGGGCGAAGTCCTTTTTCTTGTAGCCGTACTCGTACATATACCGGCGCATCAGCAGCGCGTTGAGGGCGACGAAGGTGAGCCCGTGAGCCACTTCGTGGTCGGCGTCGGCGGCCATCGCCAGTGCGGCGGTCGCCTCCGGACCGGTGGCGTCCGTCATCTTCTCCACGCCAACAACCAGGACGACGTCCGCCAGCCCTCCGGCGACGGCGACATAGCCCAGCCGGAGCGCGGCCGCGCCGGACCCGCAGGCCGCCTCTACCTTGACCGCCTCCACGCCCCGCAGACCGGCGAAGTCCGCCACCAGCGCCCCGATATGCTCCTGACCGGTCAGTTCGCCGCTGAGCATATTGCCCACGTAGAGGGCGTCCACACGCTCGACCCCGACGTCCCGCATGGCGGCCTGGAGCGCCTCCAGCGCCAGATGGCGCAAATCCTTCTCCCAGTGCTCTCCGACTCTGGTTTGACCGATGCCGATCACCGCGACCTCTCTCACCAGCATCCCCCCACCTTCACACCAGCAGTTTGCCCCGGAAGCGGACATAGAGGCCGTAGTCAATGACGGTGCGGCGGGCGATGTAGTCCTGGGTGGCGGGCGCCCGGCCCTGCCGCTCCCGAATAGCCTCTGTCGTCCGCAGAGAGATGGCGTCCGACCCGGCGCCGGAGCCGAAACTGACCAGCAGGATCCGTTGACCAGGCCGGGCCTGATCCAGAATGGCCGTCAGCCCCACCAGCGAAGAACCGGCGTAGGTGTTGCCGATCCGGTCCACTAACAGGCCGGCCTGTATCTGCTCCGGTCTGAATCCCAATTGTCGGGCAACGGTCTGGGGAAACTTGACGTTGGGCTGATGAAAGACGGCGTAGTCGTACTCGGCGGGGGAGGTCCCCAGTTCTTCCATCAGTGCGCGGGCCGCCTCGGTGATATGCTTGAAGTAGGCGGGCTCGCCGGTGAACCGCCCACCGTGGGACGGGTAGTGCTGATAGGCCCGCCGCCAGAAATCCGGTGTGTCCGTCACATAGGAGAGGCTCCCCTCCACGACAGCCAGCGCCGCCTCCGCCGGGCCGACCAGGTAGGCCGCGCCGCCTGCGGCGGCGGTATATTCCAGCGGGTCGCCGGGGCGGGCCTGGGCGGTATCCGCACCCACAGCCAGCGCGTAGCGGCCCATCCCCGACCCGACGAAGCTGAAGGCGGCCTGCAACGCCTCCGTCCCGGCCTTGCAGGCGAACTCCCAGTCCCCGGCCTGAACGTAGGGGGTAGCCCCGATGGCCTCGGCGAGAATAGTGGCGGTCGGCTTGACCGCGTACGGGTGGGATTCGCTCCCCACCCAGACGGCGCGGATGAGGGCGGGGTCCACGGGTGCTGCTCGCGCCAGCGCGTTACGGGCCGCCTCTATGGAAATAGTGACCACATCCTCATCCGGCCCCGCCACTGCTTTCTCCGTGACGGGTGTCTCCCCCTCCCCGCCGGTCCAGATGCGGGCGACCTCCGTCGCCGGAAGCCGGTAGCGGGGGATATAGGCCCCGTAGCCGATAATGCCAACTTCCCTATCCGTTCGCAACAACCGGGCCTCCATTCACCGATTCCCCCGATTCTCCTGATTCTCTAATTCTCCCCAGAATCTCCTCCGCCCGGTCGGGGCGGACGGTGCCCTCGGCGACCATCTGCCGGGCAACCTTTTCTATCTCCTCACCGAGGGCGCCGGCGGCGATGGCGACCCACCGGCACCGGCCAGCCCCAGGGCGCGGTCACGTCTTAACTATCTCCTCACCGAGGGCGCCGGCGGCGATGGCGACCTGCCGGGCGTGCAGGGCCATATGGCCTTTCTGGATCCCCTCCGTCGCCAGGGCGCGCAGGGCGGCCAGGTTCTGGGCCAGCCCCACGGCCGCCATAATCTCCGCCAGTTCCTGGGCAGTCCGGACACCCAGGATTTTCAGGGCGACGCGCGCTGTCGGGTGGGCGCGGGTGGCGCCGCCCACCGTCCCCACGGCCAGCGGGAGTTCCAGCCGGCCCACCAGATTCCCCTCCCCGTCCAGGCTCCAGGTGGAGAGACTGGTATAGTGGCCGGAACGGGCGGCGTAGGCATGGGCCCCGGCCTCTATGGCCCGCCAATCCTGCCCAGTGGCCAGTGCTACTGCGTCCATACCGTTGAGGATGCCCTTGTTGTGGGTCGCGGCCCGGTACGGGTCGGCGGCGGCGAAGGCCCAAGCCTCCACGACCCCCCGCGCGACCTGTTCGCCCGCGAAGCCATCAAAGGCTAGCGCGGCCGCAGGGATGGAGCACTCCGCCCAGGCCAGCCGCCGGTCGGCCAGATTGGAGAGAATACGCAGACCAACCCGTCCGCCGGTGATTTCGGCGACCAGTGGCGCCAGCCGCTCGCAGGCCGTGTTGACCGCGTTGGCCCCCATCGCGTCCCGGACGTCGTAGATGAGGTGGACCACCAGCATAGGACCGACGGCGGTCTCCGGAAGCGCTCGCACGATCAGGTCGCGGGCGCCGCCGCCCAACCGCTGGAGGACCGGGTCCACCTCGCTGGCGGCTGCCAGAATGCGGTCCCGCTCCGTCACCAGCGCGGCTGCCGCAGAGGCCAGGTCAGGCACATCCAGCACCTGAATCTGTCCGATCATCTCCGGCAGGGTAGCGCCAGCGCGAAAGCCACCGCCTTCGCGGGCCAGCCGGGCCGCATAGGATGCCCCGGCCACGACCGAGGGCTCCTCTATGACCATCGGCACCAGCACATCCCGCCCGTTGACCTGGAAGTTGAGGGCAATCCCCAGGGGCAGGGTGTATCGCCCGACGACGTTCTCAATCATCCGATCGGCCTGCTCGGCGGAAAGGCCTGCCCCCCCTTGCAGGACGGCAGTCTCCTCTTCCGTCAAGCCGGCCCAACGGGCTACCCATTCCAGACGCTCCTGGAGAGGCCAGTTGTAGAAACCCGATACGCGGGACGAGGGCATAGAAAGCATTCCGTACTCTGGGTGGAACTTGTTCAAGACGGGTTTTATTGTAAGCCCGATGGGCTGTCAAAACCTATCAGGTTTGTATCAGAAGTTGTCATAATGCAAGCACCATTCACAAGTGACGAAAAACTCGTATCCCGTCGTGACACCTTTCAGGGACAAAAGTGTTTCTCATTATGCCGGAAATTCTTTGCCGGAGGTGCTCTTATGATGGGTATTGCCTATTCTGACTTGCTGGCTGTCCTTCTCGCCTATCTTCTTGGTGCCATTCCCTTCTCCTATCTGGTCGCCCGCTGGAAGGCGGGGATCAACATTTACGAGCACGGGGAGGGGAACGTCGGTGCCCGCAATGTATACCACCTGGTTGGGCCGAAGTGGGGCGTTCTGGCCGGCATACTGGACGTGGGCAAAGGGGCGGCGGCATGCCTGCTGGCCCGACAACTGGCCGTCTCCCAGGCGGCGTTTCTGGCCAGCGGGTTCGCTGCTCCCCTGGGCCATAACTTCTCTCCCTTCCTGCGTTTCCGGGGCGGCAAGGGGGTCGGGGCAACGACGGGCTTCCTCCTGGGATTCCTGCCCCTTTCTACGTTGGTCGGCGGCCTGTGGATCGGGGCCATGTACCTCCTCTTTCGCGATATGAACAAGGCCCTGAACTTTGGCGTCCCCGCTCTCATCCTGCTCCCGCCCGTCTTCGGCGCGCCGCTCTGGACATCCCCCTACGTTCTCTGCCTCTTCCTGATGCTGGCGGTGAAGAAAATCATAGACCTGCCCCACGAGCGGGAGGTCTGGGCCCGTTCCCCCTGGCAGAAGGGGAAGCCCGGGTTCTACCGGGACGAGAGCCCCTCCGATCAGCCGACGCCTCACCCATGAGCGACTTGCTTTCTTCCCACCTCATCCCCTATCAGATCGCGCTGACGGCACTCCTGCTGGTGGTGGGGTTGAACCTCATCGCCAACCTCTGGATGGTGGAAAAGGCGACACCGTCCCGGGTCAATCCGGCGGGACTGGAGTGGGTCTCGGTGCTGGTACCGGCCCGCAACGAGGCGCGCAACATTCGCCGCTGTCTGGAGTCGCTCCTGGCCCAGGATTATCCTCTGACGGAGGTGCTGGTGCTGGATGACGGCTCCACCGACGAGACGCCGGAGATTGTGGCGGAGATGGCCTGCCGGGACCCGCGCCTGCGGCTGATCCCGGGGCAACCGTTACCAACGGGGTGGATGGGGAAAAACTTCGCCTGTCACCAGTTGGCTCAGGAGGCCCGGGGGGAGTGGCTTCTCTTCACCGACGCCGACACCGTCCATCACCCTCAGAGCCTCTCCTGGGCCCTCACCGCCGCCAGAGAGAACCGGGCTGACCTGGTCACTCTGATTCCTCGTGCCGTCACCCATACGTTTGGGGAGCAACTGTTACTGCCCATTATTCCCTTCGGCGTGCTGGGATGTTTCCCTCTGGCCCTGGGAGCGCGCCTGGGCATTCCCGCGCTGAGCATGGCCATTGGGACTTTTCTACTCTTTCGGCGGGAGGCGTACGAGCGCATCGGGGGGCACGCGGCAGTACGGGGGGAGATTGCGGAGGACGTGGTGCTGGCCCGCCGGGTCCGGCGGCACGGCGGGCGGGTGGTCCTGTTAGATGGCGCCGAGCACCTGGACGTCCACTTCTACCGGGGGTTTTGGGAGTCGTGGCACGGGCTGGCGAAAAGCGCTTTTGCGGCCCTGGAGTACCGATGGCTGCCGACCGCGCTGATGCTGGCTTTCTACGGCTTTCTATTCCTCTGGCCGGTGTTTCTGCTCTATGGGGGGCTTCTGCAGGGAAGAATAGGGGAACCGGCGCTGCGTCTGGCCCTCTTTCAGGTCTTCCTGAATAGTGGCCTCTGGTACGCCGTCGCCGTACGCTTCCGGCTGCCCCGCATCACTCCGTTTCTCTACCCGATCACCGTCCTGCTGGTGATGCTGGTCATGCTGGACTCCATACGCATGACCGTCTGGGGCGGCATCGGTTGGAAGGAGCGGGTGTACCGGGTGCGCGAATTGAGGTAGAAGAAAGGGGGGCGGCGGCGCCGCCCCCCTCCTGCGGGCTCACTTGTTTCGGATAATCTCCTCGCAGATGCGCACGCCCTTGAGAGCGTCGTTGGTCCAATAATCAGCCCCAACGAACCGCCAAATCTGCTCGTTCATCATCCCGCCGCCAATGATGATGGGGATAGGATGGGACACGGCGGCCCGGAGCAGGCGCACCGTCTCCCGCATGCTTTCGTAGGAGGAAGTGATCAAGCCGGAGATGCCGATGACGTCCGGCCGCCAGGTGAGGGCCCGCTCCACGAACCGCTGCGGCGATACGTCCACCCCCAGGTCCTCCAGTTGGAAGCCAAAACTGCGCAGGGCGATGTGGACGATGGTCTTGCCAATGTCGTGGATATCGCCGTGGGCAGTGCTGATGAGCACCCATCCCGAGGCTTCACCTTTCAGGGCTTCCTGAAGAGCGGGCTGGGTCAATTCCAGCACCTGACGGAAAATCTCACCCTGCTATAATGAGGCCAGAGAGGTAAAAGACCCCTCGCTCATATTGTTCCCCCACCACCCGCATGCCCTCCTCGCAGGCAGCGATAATCTCCGGCGGGTCTGTGCCGGATTCCAGCGATTGGCGGACGAGGGAGAGGACCCCTTCTTCGTCCAGCGCGGCGACTTTTTCCATGGTTTCCCGAAGGGATGGATTCATTCTTCCGAACTCCTGAGTCTTAAGTTGGACCCCTTGTTACTTCTCCACATCGGGCCCGATGCGGGTAGTCAGCCGGAAACGGTCGGCCCGCCAGATGAACCATCCCCAGGCGATGGGCTGGTTGGTGAAATCGTAGAAGATATGCTCCAGGCAGAAGGCAGGGGAGCCCGGAGAAACACCCAGCAGGTCTGCCTCCTCTGGGGTCAGCGTCACCGCCTCTATAGAAAGGTCGCCCCGCCGCAACCCCTGCCCACCATTTCCCTTGAACAACCCCTCCAGGGCCTCCACCACCGGGCGGCGGGGATCGTAGATGAGGTACTCCCGGTGGTACATCGTCGGGCCTTCGGCGCGGGAGACCAGGCGGCGCAAGTAGATGACCCGGGTCCCGGTGGAGATGGATAGTTTGCGGGCCACCCGCTCGTCGGCCGGGAGGATAGTAGCCTGAAGCAGACGGACAGTGCGTTCCGCTTCTTCCTCCCCCACCTCCTGCAGGCGGAAGGTGGCTTCGGTAATGGCCAGGCCGCGCACAAAAGCCCCTTTTCCCTGAGCGGTGCTAACAATGCCCCGACTGAGGAGGAGGTTGATGGCCCGCCGCACCGTCATCGGGCTAACGCCGAACTGGGCGACCAGTTGGGCTTCAGAATGGGCCAACGCCTTTTTGTTCTTGCCTGTGCGACTGTTATAGAAGAGATGATCCCCCTCATGCCTGAGGGCGCGGAGTACGAAATCCTGGATTTCGGCCTGCACGTCAAGCCCGAACAACAGCGCATAGATGCTCTGAAAGAGCCCTACGACGCCATTATCCTCGGTTACGGCCTCTGCTCCCAGGCAGTCATCGGCATTCAGGCCCGCCAATCCCCGCTGGTGATTCCCCGCGTGGATGATTGCATCGCCATCTTCCTCGGCTCCCGGGACGCCCATCGGAAACAGCATTCTCAGGAGCCCGGTACCTATTATCTGACCAAAGGCTGGATTGAGGTCGGCGATACGCCGTTCACCGAGTACGAGCGGATGGTCCAGCAGTACGGCCAGGAGCGCGCCGACCGCTTCATCCGCCTCATGCTGGCCCACTATACCCGGCTGGCCCTCATTAACACTGGCCAGCACGAACTGGAGAAGTACCGGGAATACACTCGCCGGATGGCGGAACGGTTCGGGTTGCGCTACGAAGAGATTCCGGGCTCCACGGCCCTCATCCGGAAAACGTTGTACGGGCCCTGGACTCCCGATGAGTTCCTCAGGGAGAAGTCCCCACCCCTCTCCTGCCACCCTCGGCGGCATCCCGGGCGGTAGCGGCGAAGCCGCTAAGGGTACCCTTATTCCACCCCCACCAGCCCTATGTCCCAACTCGCGTCTGAACCTCAGGGTTGGTATTTCGGAACTTCGTGGTATAATATTCACCCCGAAGGGAGAATTGAGAACATGCTGATCATCGGCGAGAAAATCAACGGTACACTGAAGAAGGTCGGCGCGGCTGTCCTGGAACGGGACGCGACCTTCATCCAGGACCTGGCCCGCCGGCAGGCCGAAGCCGGGGCCGATTACATTGACGTCAACGCTGGAACCCCGGCGACGCGCGAGCCCGAGGACCTGGTCTGGTTGGTGGAGACCGTTCAGGCAGTAGTAGATATCCCTCTCTGCCTGGATAGCGCTAACCCGAAGGCGCTGGAATTAGCGCTGGAGCGGACGACTCGCCCCCCCCTCATCAACTCCATCAGCGGCGAGGAATCCCGCCTGACGGGAATTCTCCCCCTCATCCCGGGCCGCACCGCCGGCGTTATCGCTATGCTCCTGGACGATGCCGGCATGCCGAAAGGCGTGGAGGACCGGCTGCGGGTGGCCCACAAAGTCATAGAACGGACCCGCGCCGCCGGCATTCCGGACGAGCAGGTCTATATAGACCCGCTGGTGATGGCCATCGCCACCCAGCAGAATGGCGCACTGGTGGCACTGGAAACAATGCGTGCCCTTCGGGCCCAGTACCCCCGCATTCGCTTCAGTGTGGGGCTGAGCAACGTCTCCTTTGGCCTGCCGCTGCGCTCCCTGGTCAACCAGGCCTTCCTGACGCTGGCTCTCTATGAGGGCCTGGATGCGGCCATTATGGACCCGCTGGACCGGGGTGTGATGGGGATGCTATTGGCAGCGGAGGTCGTGCTGGGCCGGGACCGATTCTGCCGCCGGTACACGGGGGCATACCGGGCCGGGCGCCTTTCCCGGCCGCAGTAGTCCGTCTTTGTGGCAGTGGTAACAGTCTGGCTGGAGGGTGGGCAACCAAGGACGGCGCAGGCCGTCCGGAGGCCGTATACCCAGAGAGGCTGACTTTCCGTCGGCGCTGAATAGTTACGATTTATCCTGTATCTCGCGCTTCCCATACCCCTGGCGAACTGAGAAGATGTCGGAGAATTCGCCGAGGATTCCCATCCATCGGGTGCTGGCCCTTATCCCGGCATGGAACGAAGCGCCGAGAATCGGCCGCATCGTGGAAGGTGCGCGCGCCTTCCTCCCCGTCCTGGTGGTGGACGACGGCTCCACCGACGGGACGGCGGAGGTGGCCCGCGCGGCCGGTGCGACCGTGGTCCAGCACCCCCACAACCGGGGCAAAGGGGCCGCCCTGAAAACGGGCTTCGCCTGGGCCCTGGAACATGGCTACGACGCCGTTCTCACCCTGGACGCGGACGGCCAGCACGACCCGGCTGAAATTCCCAAGTTTCTGGCCGCGCTGGAGGCAGGGGCAGGAGACCTCATCATCGGGCGGAGAGAGTTTCACCGCATGCCCTGGCCGCGCTGGTGGTCTACCCCCCTGGGGACTCTCCTGCTTTCGCTGGCCCTGGGCCGTTACATCCCGGATAATCAGAGCGGCTACCGACTCATCACCCGGCGGGCGCTGGAGGCCTTTCATCTGACCACTACCGGATTTGAGATGGAAGTGGAGATGATTGCCGAGGCGGTCCGGCTGGGGTTATCTATCGGCTGGGTCCCCATCCGCACCATCTACGGTATCGGCAAACCCAGTTACTTTCACCCCATCAAGGACACCCTCCGATTCCTGCGCATGGTCTGGTGGATTGGGAAAAGGCGGCAATTGGCCCGCCGTTCCTCCTAACAGACTTCCCCTTAGAAGGCGCCCCCTGACCCCTACTTGCGCTTGTAATGGAGTGTGGTATAATAGCCACTGTCTCCCCCTATATATGGTGTTTTAGCGAGTTTATACCACCATATCTGGTAGTCTCCCCCCTGGAAAGGAGTCCCATGCAGTGTCCATATTGCGGTGCTTCACGCACTCATGTCATTGCCACTGACCACGATGCGCGGGGAGTCCGGCGGCGCCGGGAGTGTCCGCAGTGCCGACAGCGGTTCACCACTCTGGAGCGGGCGATCCTTACGACGCCGCTGGTGATTAAACGGGACGGGCGTCGGGAAGAATTCAGCCGGGAAAAACTGTTGGCGGGATTGCGCACCGCCTGTGCCCGTCGGCCCATTTCGGCCGACGCGCTGGAGCGGCTTGCTGACCGGGTGGAGGAGTATATCCGTCAGACCGGACGGACCGAAGTCCCCAGCAAGATGATTGGCGACCGGGTGATCGCGGAATTGCGGGAACTGGACCCTGTTTCCTACATCCGCTATGCCATCGTCTATCTGGGGCTGGAGGACCTGGCAGCAGTGCGTGCCGAGATTAACCGCCTCCTGGAGAGCGAATCATCTTCGCCAGGGGGTCTCCGGTGACAGTCACTCGCAGGAGGGAACCGATGTCACAGGAAAAACATTGGGATTCGGTGATGGACCGACTCTCGCCCAACGCGCTGGAGGTACTGAGACGGCGGTATCTGCGCCGGGGACCCGATGGGAAGCCCGCCGAGACGGTGGAGGGGATGTTTCGTCGGGTGGCGCATCACATCACCCTGGCCGAGGAGACCTGGGGCGGCAACGTCCAGGCCGTGGAGGAGACCTTCTACGACCTGCTGACCTCCCTCCGCTTCGTCCCTAACTCCCCGACGTTTACCGGGGCGGGCACCCCACTGGGGCAACTGGCGGCATGTTTCGTCCTCCCGGTCAGCGACGACATGGGCCGCCGCGATGATGGCATCTTCCAGACCCTGCGCAATATGGCTCTCATCCATCAGACTGGCGGAGGTACCGGCTTCTCTTTCTCTCGGCTCCGCCCCAAAGATACCGTTGTCATTTCCAGTGGCGGGAAGGCCACCGGCCCGGTCGGCTTCATGCGTGTCTACGACCTGGCCTGCGAGATCGTCAGCCAGGGCGGCACCCGCCGGGGCGCCAATATGGGCGTCCTCCGGGTGGACCACCCCGATATTGAGGAGTTCATCACCTGTAAAACGGATGAACATGCCATCACCAACTTCAATATCTCCGTTGGTATCACCGATGCGTTTATGCGGGCCGTGGAGAAGGATGAGGAGTGGGAACTGCGCTTCCCCGACGTCCTCCATCCGGCCTACCGTACCTTTAATGGGACGCTGGAGGAGGCCGAACGGGCCGGTATCCCGATCAAAGTCTACAGACGGGTGCGGGCACGGGAACTTTTTGACAAAATCGTCCGTCAGGCCTATCGTAACGGCGAACCGGGCGTCCTCTTTCTGGACACGATGAACCGCTCCAATCCCTGTCCCCACTTGGGAGCCTACGAGGCGACCAACCCATGTGGCGAACAACCTCTCCTCCCCTACGAGAACTGCTGTCTGGGCTCCATCAATCTGGCCCGGCATGTCGTGCAGTCCGGCGGCCGTGCCCGTATAGATTGGGGCCTTCTCCAGGAAACGGTGGAGCAGGCCGTCCGCTTCCTGGACGACGTGGTGGACGCCAATGCCTACGTCCCCGCCATCCCCCAACTGAAGGAGGCGGCCCACCGCACTCGCCGCATCGGGCTGGGCATTATGGCCCTGGGGGATGTGATGTATATGCTGGGAGTCCGCTACGGGAGCGAAGAAGCCCAGGAACTGGCCTCTCAGATAATGGAGTTCATCCGCTATCACGCGATGCGGGCCAGCATTGCGCTGGCCCGGGAACGGGGCCCTTTCCCGGCCATCCAGGGGAGTATCTACGATCCCGAGGATATGCGCTGGACCCCGCCGGCTCCGCTGGTGCCGTATACTCGCCTGGAGCAGTGGGGACGTCCCCCACTGGATTGGGGGGAAATTTTGGCGGGCATCCGGCAGTATGGCATCCGCAATGCGGCCCAGTTGACGGTCGCTCCCACCGGTACTATCGCCACCATCGCGGGCTGTGAGGCATACGGCTGCGAGCCTGTCTACGCCCTGGCCTACATCAGGAAGGTTCACGACGAGGGAAAGGAGATAGAACTCCGCTACGTCAGCCCGCTGTTCCTCCAGGCCCTGGAGCGAGCCGGGATAGATGCGCCAACCCGGGAGCGTATCCTGGAGCAGGTCCTCTTCACCGGAAGTTGTCAGGACGTCCGGGAGGTGCCGCCGGAAATCCGCCATGTCTTTGTCGTCGCCGGGGAGATCACCGCTGAAGAGCACGTGCGGATGCAAGCGGCATTACAAGTGTTCGTGGACGCGGCCATCTCCAAGACCATTAACTTCCCCGCCGATGCCGCTCCCGAAGATGTTGCCCGCGCCTATATGCTGGCCTGGAAACTGGGCTGCAAGGGGCTGACCGTCTACGTGACCGGCTCCCGGGAGAAGGTGGTTCTGGAGACAGAGGCAATCCGGAGAGCCCGAGCGGGGGCTGGGGCGCCGGCAGGAGTATCGGGCGGGATGCCTCCCGTGGCTTCTCCTCTGGTATCGGTCCGCCCCCGCCCCCACATCCTGGAAGGGCGAACGTATCGCATCAATACTCCCCTCGGGACGGCCTACGTCACCGTGAATTGCAATGGGGAGGGGGAGCCCTTTGAGGTCTTCCTGAACGTGGGCAAGGCCGGGTCGGATACGGCAGCGGTGGCGGAAGCGATTGGTCGGCTGATTTCTCTGGTTCTTCGGATTCCCTCTCCACTTCCGGCCCGGCGCCGTCTTCGGCAAGTGGTGAGGCAACTGCGAGGCATTGGAGGCGGGCGCCCGACAGGTTTCGGACGGGACCGGGTGCAATCCCTGCCCGACGGTGTCGCTCAAGTGCTGGCGGAATTTCTGGGATTGGAGGCTCCGCCAGCGCAGGAGGCAGCAACTGCCCAACTGCCGCTTTTCCCTTTAGGCGACCTCTGCCCCGAGTGTGGGTATGCGACGCTGGTGAGCGAAGAGGGCTGTCGCCGCTGCTATACCTGCGGGTATTCGGAGTGTTGAGGCTTGCGGCCTGGAAGTTGAGAACTTCATCTGCGCCCGCGTCCAGTCAGATATAGATGGGGTTCGGACATAAGTTGGAACAGGAAAATCCTCACCCCTTCTCCGCCGCCTTCGGCGGCAACGGCGAAGCCGTCGGGGTGGGGTGAGGATACCCCCACCTGCCCCATATCCCAACTCGCGTCTGAGTCTCCGCGTGGGCGCTTGACATATCGGCCCATTCCACATATACTATGATCAGGTTTTGTTTCAGTAACTATTCAGCCCGACAAGGATCGCCCTCTTCTCGCCGATGGAGAGCAGGAGCAGGCCTGGCGCCTGCCCGCCCTTGCGGCGGTTGCCCTCCGTTGGACGCTTCGCGCCGGGCGTCAATCTCCGTTGACGCCTCCGGAACGGGCAGCAGATGCCGTCCTCCAGCCGAAGGCCCGGGGAGGTGGACTGTCCATCAGTGCTGAATAGTTGCTCCAAATGAATGAAAGGAGAAAACCATGTCCTCAACCAGCCCCATCTTTGACGCAATGGTCCGCTTCTTCCGGGAAGACAACTGGCACTTTGAACAGTTGCCAGGGAAGCCCATCCTCCGGATGGGTTTTCGGGGGGAGAACGGCTCCTGGAACTGCTACGCGCAGGCACGCGAACGACAACATCAGTTCGTTTTCTACTCCATTCTGGATGTCAACGTCCCTCCTAACCGACGCCAGGCGATGGCCGAATTCCTCACCCGCGCCAACTACGGCCTGGTCATCGGCAACTTTGAGATGGACTTCAACGACGGCGAAGTCCGCTACAAGACCAGCATTGACGTGGAAGGTGACCGCCTGACCTCGGCGTTGATCAAGCAGATGGTCTACGTTAACGTGTTGATGATGGACCGCTACCTGCCGGGGATTATGAAGGTGGCCTTCGGCAACGCCGACCCCGCCCAGGCCATCGCTGAAATTGAGGGGTGATCACCAGTCTGAAAAACGACCGGGTTCGCCTGGTACGGGCGCTCCAGGAGCGGCGGCGAGTCCGCCAGCGGGAGCGGCGATTCGTCCTGGAGGGTATCCGCCTCTGCCGGGAGGCGGCGTATGCCGGCGCGCGCCCCCACTTCGTCTTCTACACCGCCCGCGTTCGGGAGGACCCTCAGGGGCAGGCACTGCTGACTGCCTGGCAGGAGGCCGGCGTTCCCTGCGAAGAAGTCAGCGAAGAAGTGATGGCGGCCTGCTCTGATACGGAAACCCCGCAGGGGCTTCTGGCGGTTGTTCCGATCCCCGACCTGCCCCTCCCTTCCCACCCCACGCTGGCCCTGATTCTGGACCGCCTGCGCGACCCGGGCAACCTGGGCGCCATTCTGCGCACGGCGCTGGCCGCAGGCGTGGAGGGAGTCATCCTGGCACCAGGTACGGTGGACGCGACCAGCCCCAAGGCGGTACGGGCCGGAATGGGCGCCCACTTCCGCCTGCCAATGGCTCCGATGGATTGGGATGAAATCGCCCGCGCGGTCGCCGGATGCCGGGTCTACCTGGCGGATGCCCGGGGAGACGTTCGCTATACCGATGTGGATTGGACGGGCCGGGTGGCCCTCATCGTAGGCGGAGAGGCCGCCGGGGCAGGGGGTCGGGCCCGCGCGCTGGCCGAGACGACCGTCACCATACCTATGGCGAGAGGGGTGGAGTCTCTCAACGTGGCAGTCGCGACCGCCATCCTGCTCTTTGAGGCCGCGCGCCAGCGTAGCGCAGGCCTGCACGCAGGCTAACAGCCTGCGCTGCAGGCTAACAGCCTGCGCTAAGTAGCGCAGGCCGCCAGGCCTGCTTCTGCAGGCTAACAGCCTGCGCTACTCTCTGTAGCGCAGGCCGCCAGGCCTGCTTCTGCAGGCTAACAGCCTGCGCTACAGGCTAACAGCCTGCGCTACAGGAGCAGCCATGTTGAATAGTTACCCATAAAGTACAGATGAGCAATCTGCGTATCATCCCCCTGGGCGGACTGGGGGAAGTCGGCAAAAACATGATGGCCGTGGAGTACGGCCAGGACATCCTGGTCATAGATGCCGGCCTGATGTTCCCGGAGTCGGACATGTACGGGGTGGACTTTATCATCCCCGACTACGGCTACCTGAGGGATAAGAAAGACCGCGTGCGGGCTGTCTTCGTCACCCACGGCCATGAAGACCACATCGGGGCACTGCCGTTCTTCCTGCAGGAGTTCCCTGTCCCCGTCTACGCCACCCGGCTGACCTGCGGCCTTATTGAGGTGAAACTCCGCCAGGCCCACCTCCTGCGGGAGACCGAACTGCACTCCTGTGCGCCGGGCGACGTCCTCTCCATCGGCCCGTTCCGCATAGAACCGTTCCACGTCTGCCACTCTATCCCCGACACGGTGGGGCTGGGGGTCACCACCCCGGCCGGCCTCATTGTCCACTCCGGCGACTTCAAGTTTGACCACACCCCCGTAGACGGCCGACCGACGGACTTCGCTAAACTGGCCGAATTTGCCGGACGGGGCGTCCTGGTCCTGATGGCCGATAGCACCAACGCGATCGAACCCGGCACCACCCCCTCCGAGCAGGTTGTCACCCAGGCCCTGGATGATGTGATGCGGAAAGCACCGGGACGGGTTATCATTGCGACCTTCGCTTCCTTGATCTCCCGCATCCAGCAGGCGATAGATGTGGCCGCCCGCTACGGGCGCCGGGTCGCCATCGCCGGCGCGACGATGGCGGAAAACGTCAAAATGGCTATACGCCTGGGCTACCTGCGCGTCCCGGAGGGGATGATGGTCAGCCTGGGGGAGATGGAATCGCTCCCTCCGTCCCGATGTCTGATCCTGGCCACCGGCGCGCAGGGCGAACCGACCGCCGTCCTGAGCCGCCTGGCTCTGGGACAACACCCCTCCCTGAGCGTGATGCCCGGTGATACCGTTGTCCTCTCCTCCCATACTATCCCCGGCAACGAGGAGATGATCCACCGGGTCATCAACCGCCTGTTCCAGAAAGGGGCCGACGTCATTTACCACCCTCTGGCTCCCGTCCACGTCTCCGGGCATGCCAGCCAGGAGGAGCAGAAACTCTTGTTGAACATCCTCCGCCCGCGCAATTTCGTCCCCATTCACGGCGA
This sequence comes from Anaerolineae bacterium, assembly GCA_036172315.1. GTDB lineage: Bacteria > Chloroflexota > Anaerolineae > B4-G1 > DUEL01 > SpSt-77. The sequence goes on from JASFBC010000258.1 coordinate 18,635, forward strand.
ACTGCGCCATCTGAAACAGCACGCGAAACTGGCGATGGAACTGGGCATCCCCCGGGAGCGGATCGCCGTAGTGGAGAACGGATACGTGTTGTACTTTGAGGACGACTGCATTCGGATCGGGGAGCGGGTGCCCGGTGGCTACGTCTTTGTGGACGGCTCGTGGGTGGGGAACGCGGTAGGCCCGGCGGTCATCCGGGACCGGGAGTCACTGGCGATGGCGGGGGTGTGTGTCGTCGTCTTCCGCTACAGCCCCCAACGCGGCGCGCTGCTGGATACCCCCCGGCTGGTGGTGCGGGGGTTCGCCGCCCGCGACGCCGCTGAGGAAGTGATGGCGGAGGCGGTGGAGTTCGTCCGCCGCACCGTCCAGAGCACCCGTCCAGGCACTCCTTCCGCTGCGGTAGAACGGCAGGTTCAGACCGCCCTCTCCGAATTCTTCTACCAGCGGACCAAAAATCGGCCCGAGGTGATAGTGATAGCAGTAGAGAAATGAGTTGCAGGGCAACCGCCGGGGTTGCCCC
>JASFBC010000259.1:0-3275 GCA_036172315.1 Anaerolineae bacterium
TGATACAGTATTTAGCACTATCCCAACAATCGTTACAATATCAGCGTTCATAGTTGTCTTGCTCCCAGTGTTTCAGGTGTTGGCGGCATAACGGCTCGCGCTTCACCTGCGCCGCGAAGCGCAGCGGAGCGGCGTCAGGTGGAAGCGCTTGTTAGCCCGCGCCCCACTTTTTCAATAGGACACATGCATAGCGTCACATTTGCAACCCACACGTTCCTACTCTTATGGGCGCTATGGCTTGAGTCGTTCTAACTCGGCAACGTATAGTTCAAGATACCCACAATGCGGGCAATAATAGGGCTTTATATCTGAACCTTTTAACACAGTTCCAAGACCTGTTTTCTCGGCAAATGTGTCTCCTTTCTTGACCACTTTAATTAGTGGACTAAAAGAGCCCAAAGCAGCTTCAAGCATATCTGTTTGGCATTTCGGGCACTTCATCGCTTGCCTCCTTTTATCTTTTCACCGACATCTTCTCGCCAAGCGCCATTTGCCGAACAGCGTTTTTTCTCTTTCTCGGACCCGTTGTACATTTCAACGGCACTTAGGCGCTGGCTAACGGCCCTGAGCTCAGCCGCTGCGACCGAGCGGAGCGTGGGAGCAGTCGCCTGGAGCGAGTAGTTAGCCAGAATTGATGTTTTCCACAGCACAACTAGCGGTCTCCGCGACTGGTTGCTTTGTTAGGTCATAATAGCTACCGATTACCGCGTTGGCAATTCCACGTGGATGTGTCCTCCATTGGGTGCAATATCCGCGTAGTATGGAACGTCATCCTGGTCAATTGAAATCCAATTGAATGCTCTCGGGGAGCCAATGGCGGCAAGGGGAATCGTGAAATTCACGGTATCCCCGCTAATAGTGAAGGAGATCAACTCTGTGACCCCGCCACCACCGATATCGAAAATCAGCCCTGCCCACCCATACCCAGGGAAATAGGACACTTGGACATTGTAGTCGCTACCAATATCGTTGTAGTGTTGTCCTGTGCTACTGTTTAGGTCAGTATCGAGGAACCAGCCATAGAATTGTCCTCCTGGCGGGTTGAGAGGGATGTTATCGTCAAGTTTCATCTCAAAGCGCAAATGATTCTCATCCGTCTGCCATACGCGGGTCTCGCGGATATCCATATAGGCAGACCGGGGCATCGGCGCAATCCAATCACCAGCCGGATCGGTCTGTAGGCCCAATAACTGAGGCTCCTGATGACTGCGGGCGATCAGGGGCAGGTAGATCTTCCATGGGGTCACCAGCGCAATGACGGTGATATCGTCTGGCTCGCTGGACAATACCCCATTGTCCACCACTAGCTGCAGCATATACGTACCTGCCACATCCGGGGTGAAAGAAGGTCGCGCCGTAGTTGCATCAGTCAGGGTAGCAGTACTGCCAGGCGGCCTTGAGACGAAGCTCCAAGTATAGTTCAGAAAGCCGCCAAGCGGTTGATAACTGGCAGAGCCATCCAGTGTCAGTGTATGCCCAACTGCTATTACCCGGTCTGGCCCAGCGTTTGCTATCGGGTTGCGCCCAGCCACGGCAACACTCACCTCAGGCCAAATCTGGTTGTAGTATCCTTCATCAATTGGAAAACCCCACTCATCCCTAAAGCGTGACTTGAGGTCTGCCCTCGCAGCACTGCTCATTGCCGCAGCGAAAAAAGTGGCTTGCTTGGCATCATTGTCAATGACGAAAGGCAAGTTTCTGTCGCGAGGCAAGAACGCAGAAAAGAAGCGATACAGCGTATCATAGCCGTACTCCTCCCCTAGCCTTAGGATGATATCGTCCACCACATTTGGATTGATTTGCGAGTAATCTGCTCCAGCCAGCACATAGGCGTCTAGATCCGGAGTGCTACCGAAATGATAAACTGCTAAGATATCATCAAGCGTTGCTTGGGGAATGCCATATTGAGATGCTCGTTCCTTCATCCTTTGCGCCACGTACATCCCTTCGGCCGATGCCAAGCCCTCGCTGTAGGCAAAGTTGCTGTTGTCCACGTCGCTACCACTAGCAAATTGTGCAAAGCGTACCGAAGCCCAGGTGAAATTGTGGCCCATCTCGTGAAAGAATACGCCCCACTGAGGGATAGCGGGGGGATAGGCCACGATCATACAACTATTGTGCACGGGCTTGTCGACGTCTGTGCCTAGCCGTATCGGATTGCCGGACAAGCCACAGGGCACTGTGCCATCCCCTCCGTGGCCAGGGTCGTTAACGAGAAACTGGAAGCCGCCGTTAAATGGCCGCAGCCCGCTCAGTTCTTCTTCCAGTTGATAGGCGATGTCAGTGATGCGGACTGCATCGAAACCATCGAAAATCTGATGATAGTTGAAAGAGCCGATTTGCTGGGGGATCCAGAAAACAACGTTGGGAGTCTCCAGCGGAAGAAGGCTGATACCCAGATTATCGGCCGTAACTCGCACCACCACAGCGTTGTTAGCTGTCACACCGTCCACCATAACGTTGATATAAGGTGTCTCGCCGAAATTCTGTGGAGGCCGATGGGCCGTTACTAACCCAGAGTTATCTACACTGGCAACTTGCGGCGAAGAACTGGTGAAAAGGACGGTTTTGCCCGCTAAAGATACTGGTGTTCCATCAGCAGTTTCTACCTGCACTGAAACTTGCCCGGTGGGGTTGGTATCAGTAGAGAGTAGTAGGATAGGTGGTTCCAGAGTGATTCGCCCCGCAATAACGGTTGTCGTGTTATCGCTTATTATTCCATCCACACTGGCAGTGATATAGGCAGTGCCATAGCCAACAGCGGTCACAACGCCGCTATCTGAGACTTGTGCAACTGCAGGGTTGTTAGTGAAGAAAACTACCCGGCGTCCAGTTAGAGGAAGAGGTGTGCCAGTATTGTCTAAGGCTAGCACCCCCACTTGGCTAGTGGTCTGACCATCGCGAAGGAAGAGTTCAGATGGAAAGACGCGTACAGCGGCAACCGAAGGTTGGGGAGGGAGCACCAGCGGAGCTACAGAAAGTAAAGCAGCACCTTGCCTTGCTGGGGGCCTTTGCGCCAATGAAACTTCCTGCCAATCATTACCGTCATACCGCCAGGTGTCGTCATAAGTAATGCCTGCATTCCCTCCCCCATATAGCACAATGGTTTGGCTCACCGGATCAAAAGCCATGCCACCGCCGCATCGGCCTGGGGGTGCATGGCGCGTTTCAATCCGCCGCCATGTCTGGCCGTCATATTCCCAAGTATCACTCTGGGAACAGGCGTTACCACCATGCTCATACCCACTAAATAAGACAACGCGTTCTCGACGTGA
>JASFBC010000260.1:0-3411 GCA_036172315.1 Anaerolineae bacterium
GAGAAAGCACATTGTTCATATTTTTTATCTCCTTCAGGCAAAAGCCAGGGGCTTCCACGCATCATTATACAGCATCTGGCTTTCGGTTACAAGCGCGGAATTCGGATTGCGGATTGCGGATTGCGGAATTCGGATTGCGGATGCTGATGGCTGGTAATGGTGCAAGAAGATTGAAAGTTGAGGCGTTGCATCGGGTAGCCAACCAGCCCTGCCCATCGGAGGTGGAGCACCTCCTGAAGGCGGAAGGGAAAATCCGCAATCCGCAATCCGAATTCCGCGCTTGTAACCGAAAGCCAGATGCTGTATAATGATGCGTGGAAGTCCCTGGCTTTTGCCTGAAGGAGATAAAAAATATGAACAATGTGCTTTCTCAGAGGATCAATATTCTCCTGGAACGTGGTCTTTTTGAGAGCCAGGAAAGCCTGCTGCGCTCAGCATATCGCAGCCTGCTGACCCTGTATCCAGGGCTGAAAACCGAATTGGCCCTCTCCCTCTATGAACGAGAGGAGATCTCGTTGGGTAGAGCGGCCGAGATCGCAGGCATCTCGCGCGAGCAGATGAAGGAGATCCTGGCCTCCCGAGGTGTTGAGCGCAGGATTGCTATGCGCCCTCCCGAGCGAATCGCTGAGGACGTTCGCTTTCTCCTAGAGAAGCGATGATCAAGTTCCTGTTGGATACGGATATCCTCAGCATCTTCGCCAAGGCCGAGGCCTTGCTAGACACCAAAGAAGCCTGGCAGGAGGTCTCGCTTGGCGAAGACCATGACCTCTGAAGCCTCAATCCCAACTAAAAAGCATTCATAGCACCCCCTGAATCCGCCATCCTCAGCCCACATTGACATGGCCGGGCGCAAGGATATAATTTGGGGGCAGGAAGTCGAAGACTAGAAAGACCAAGAGGTGATACCAATGCCAAAAGTAATAGCCCAGCAGGTCGAGATCGAGTTGACACTGGATCAAATCGTTGCCCTCGTCCGCCAACTGAAACCCAGGGAGCGGGAAATGATCCGGAGGGCGATTGAACCACTACCATGGCAACACCGTCTGGAAGCCTTGCTTGCCCGCGTATGGGCCCGTGTGGAGCGATACCCCATCGGTGAGGAAGAGGTCAGTGCCGAGGTCGAACTTGCCCGAGCAACCCTTTATCCCCAGGGCAGTGGTTGATACGAACCTCTTCGTGCGGGGCTTGCTCAAAGGTCCGGCGACCTTACCTCTCATATGTGCTATAATTCTTAGCAGAAGACGCCCAGGAAGGAGATCGCCATTGCCCAACGGAGATTGGCCGATTTTCTGGAATATGAGGGAGCAATATGATGAGAGTAAGAGCTAGCCGTCGTTTCGAAGAGTATCATGAGGAACAGATGCAAGACCCCGAGTTTGCTGCCGCTTATCGGGCGCTAGAACCGGAGTTCCAGGTGGCCCGTGAAGTGATTCGACTGCGCCTGGAGCGTGTCCTATCCCAGGAAGAGCTGGCCAGGAAAGCGGGGACCGCCCAGCCGAACATTTCCCGCCTGGAGCGGGCGACCATCAACCCGTCGTTGCACTTTCTCCAAAAGGTGGCGGAAGCGTTGGGCGCAAAGATCGAAATCAGGCTCAAGTCCCTTGAGGCCAGAGAATGAGCGCGGCCTGGGTCCCTGCATTGCCTGAAGTCCAGATCCCGGTGTCCTCACCCGGCATTACCGCTGCCGAGATTGAGGCGGTCAACCAAGTGCTCCAGACCCCCTACCTCAGCATCGGCCCCCGCATCGCCGAGCTCGAGGAGCGCTTCGCCGCCTACGCTTGCCCTGAGCCTAGTCGAAGGGTCGGGGCGCGCCACGCCGTCGGCGTCTCCAGCGGCACTGCTGACCTCCACCCCTGCGTGATCGCCGCCCTTCGTGGTGAGCTTGTCGAACCTGACGACCCGGTGCAGAAAGCCGGGGGAAGGGAAAAGGGGAGCAAGGGAGGTGTGAGCGGAGGAACGAGCGGGCAGATGATCCGAAATCCGCAATTCGAATCCCGAATTCTATTCTTCAATTGACCATAGATGAGCGTGGGGATATAATTCTTCGGGGTAGGCAATACAGACGCAGGTAGAGATGGAGGTAACTTGACATGGATACCGTAATGGAGGTGGCGATGGTGCGTCCTCTTCCCCGGTTGCGCAGCCTGCCAGCTACTCTTCCCCTGGAGGGCGCTGTGCGCATCGAGCTCGAGGAGGGAGTACCTGTGTTCAGGGCCTCCAGCCTTATTCAGGCCCGAGTCGAAGAGTTGCTCCTCAAGCAGCACCAGGCTCAGTTAAGCGCTGAGGAGGAGGAGGAACTCGACCGCTATGAGGAAGTGGATGACTACCTGAGCTTTGTAAATCGCTTGATACGGAACGCGATTCAGGCTGAGGGAGGAAAAAGGGCTTAGTTGGTGGCCCAACGGCGCAGAACCCCACCGACGATTCAGGATTTGGTTCGCCAACGAGCAGGACGTCGGTGTGAGTACTGCCATACCTCAGAGCAGTGGCAGTACATACCATTCACGGTGGATCACATCATTCCTCTTGCCAGAGGTGGATCAGACAATCCCGATAACCTCGCTCTGGCCTGTTTCCATTGCAACCGCAGGAAGGCCGACCGACTGACGGCTGTGGACCCAGATTCTGGGGAGGAAGTTCCGCTGTTCAACCCGCGTCGCGATAAGTGGGGTGAGCACTTTACCTGGTCGGCCGATGGTCTCCTAGTTGTTGGTCTGACGCCGGTGGGGCGGGCGACGGTCAAGGCATTAGCGCTGAATCGTGAGCGGGTCATCGGTATACGTGCGGCGGATCAAATGGTTGGTCGCCACCCGCCTCCCGATGACCCGGTGCAGAAAGCCGGGGGGAAGGGGAGGTAGAGAGGATTTCCCCGTGGCCTACCGGGAGTACCAGCGCATGGTCTCGCTGCCGCTGTACCCGCGGATGGGCGATCGGGATGTGGAGGATGTGATTGAAGCGGTGTGTGAGGTAGTGGAAAAGAGGAAAAGTAGAAAGGGGAAAGGGAACGGAGGGGCAGAGGAGCAAGGGAGCCAGGGAGAGGGGGAGATCGAATCCGCAATCCGCAATCCGAGCGGGTTGCCGAGGCCTGCCATCTGCTGGACGATCCGGCTGAGTACGAATGTATGGCCAGAGCAGTAAATCCCTATGGTGACGGTCGGGCCAGCCGGCGGATCGTGGCAGCTTTGCCGGGCGAGCCGGTGGAGCCGTGGAAGGGGGAAGGGGGAGAATGGAGAGCGGTATAGTCTCACAGATCAAATACGTCGGTCATCTCGCAATGTCTGCAGCAATATCGTCGAGGGTTTTGCCAAGCGGCGACACGTGGCGGTCTTCAAGAACTCCTTGAACGATTCTTTGGGTGAATCCGAAGAAACCAAGCTATGGCTCGACTTTTCGCTCGACTGCAAATACGTT
>JASFBC010000261.1:0-2326 GCA_036172315.1 Anaerolineae bacterium
CTGCGGGCGCGCTGGTATGCGCCGGGGGTGGGGATATTCACCACACCGGACCCGTTCCCGGGGACGCCAGCGGAGCCGATCTCGCAGCATCCGTATCTATATGTGCAGGCAAATCCGGTCAATGGCATAGACCCAACCGGCTCCAGATCCGTTCTAGACCCAAATGGATACGCCGAGGGATGGTCCTTCTCTGTCTCGGGTCTCTTGATGACCCTGATCATTCACGGAGAAGAAATGGTTTACGATTTCGAGACTATGGAACGGGCCCGATTCTATTTTACAGGGAGACCAGCACACGGTCTCGATCCCGGGATACCCACCGGTTTTTGCCTTTCTCTGGTCAACGTAAGTATTGCGCCGTATATCTCGTTCGTTTGGGGATTTGATGAAGAGGGGATCGGAGATTACGCTGATGTTTCTGTTGTGGGACAATTTGGACCGGATATCCCAATCCCCATTCCAGAATTAGCTGGGCTGGTCAGTGTTGGGGGAGGAATGTTTGGTTTCTCTACGGCTCCGCCAGGAGCAATATGGCCACCTGATTGGGATGTATTTGGAGCGGGCTTCTATGTGGATATCAGCGCCGGAAGCGGTGTTTGGGACTTGCCTCTTACAACGGCGATGTTCGTGGTAAATTATAGAATGGTAGACGAACCCAAGCCCTACAACAACATTGAAGAGATGGCGCAAGACATTAGAAGCGGGGAAGACTCTCCGATTGGCTGGCTGCCGCTTGGTCCGATACGAGATTTCGTTGCACGGGAAACTCTAAGGTGGTATGAAGATCCAAATCCGCAGTAGTTCCAGTAGAGAGAGTCCTATCTATGGCCCAGAAACCTGGACGAAAATACATCATCATTGCTGCGCTGGGGCTTGGTGGTTGTAGGATGGCGATAGGGCTGGCGGCCTTGGCTGTTGCCATTGTAATTATCGGCGGTATGCTGAGTGCTGCGATTCGCGGCGATCTTGGTCTTCCATCAATACCTACGCCAATGTTCTCACGTACAGTCCTTGGGGGTACCCTATCCTTGCGTGAACACTGGCGCAAGAGTGGAGTAGTTATCCCCTATTATGACGAGAGAGTAGTTGCTTCAGAAGAATATGTGGGGTTCGTGACCTCTTACATTACAAGATGGCAACGCAAAGATCAGTTGCACGTCCTGAGGGTTCGAAGCGGAGAGAGTCTCTGGGAGATAGCGAACTTTCCTGACGTTTATTTCCTTGCTATGGACAACCAGCGGCTGTTTGCTGTTACGCGGCAAGACCTTCGTGTTTACGATCCCACCAGAGGAGAATTGTTGTGGCATACTGCCAAACCCTTGGGAGGATATGCGAGGTATGGGCTTGAACGGATGGGAGAGGATATCCTGATTTACTTTGCCGAGGATACATTCGTAAATCGTCGGGAGCAAGTTTTACTGCGCTACGATGCCCGGAGCGGGGAGTTGAAAGAGATGAGCCGTTTTGAGGTTTCGCCCAACGTTCGGTTGGTCTTGAGATCCTCATCCACCAACTACTGGACTGACGGGCACAGACTCTGGGCTGAGGATCGCGCTTCCCTCCAGATCCGCTGGGAGGTACACCTTGAGCGCAGGCTTGAGCATCGACCGATTCTGGTTGGGTCATTCTTAATTTATGCAAGTGGGTTACATCCGAAGCTCTACGCAGTGGATACAACAACAGGGATTCTTCAATGGGCATATGAATATCCCCTGGTCTCTAACTTTGCGCTGGATGATCATCTATATGCCATTCGGCAGGATGGAGCATTGGTAGGCATAGACCCGTGGACAGGGCAAGAGAGAGGGTATATACAATTTCACCCAGCCAGGACAGAGAATACCGAGTATTGTTATTGGGTAGCGGCCTCAGATAGTTGGGTGTTTGCATATTTTGGCGATAGCCAGGAATTAATTGGCTTGGGCCCATAAGCAGTATTGGGGATGGCCGTTGTCTGTACGGAACCGGGATGCTGCTGAGCGGCGCAGGGGCGGCGGAGATGCCCGCGGCGGCCGCCGACGTTCCCCCTGCACCGGCGCCGCAGGGGCCCCAGGAGTCCCTCACCCGCACCATCACCACCACCTACGACCCGCTGCACCGGCTGACCGGGGCCCACTACTCCACCGGCGAGCAGTTCGAGTACGCCTACGATGCCGTTGGCAACCGCACCGCCTACACCGTCACCACCCCGCTTGCCGGAACCGCCGTCACCACGTATACTTACGATGCGGCGAACCGTCTCCTCCTCTCCGTCATCTCGGGCCGGCCCATCACCTACACCTGGGATGCGCGGGGCAACCTCATCGGCGATGGCACATTTACATAC
>JASFBC010000262.1:0-2260 GCA_036172315.1 Anaerolineae bacterium
CCCCAATCTACCACCTACCTCATCGGCCACGAGACGCTGGGCTGGAGTGATGGTACGACCTGGCGCACCATCCTGCCGGATGCGCTGGGGTCGGTGCGGCAGGTGGCAGATGCGGCGGGCGCGGTGGTGCAAGCCCGCGAGTGGACACCGTACGGCGAGGAGGTGGGCGGCGCGCTCCCCGGGCCCGGCTACACCGGGGAGTGGCAGGATGCGGCGGTGGGGCTGGTGTATCTGCGGGCGAGGTGGTATGTGCCGGGGGTGGGGAGGTTTACACAGGTGGACTCATGGCAAGGTAATGTTCACCAGCCACGGACCATAATTGGCATCTATGCGTATGCTGGGAATAACCCGGTGAACTTCACTGATCCTACTGGTATGTGGCGGTGGTGGCTCACAGGGAGTATATATCATTTCTTAATTGAGCAGTACTACGAAGGCTTACCAACTAATCCAACCAAGCAGTTGGAGTACCCCATACCAGGCACTCCATTCCATCGTCCTGACATGTTTAATTCAGTGCTTGGCGATGTGTATGAGATAGAGCCTTGGTATGCGCAGTCTCAAGGTCTTATTGAAGTACCAGGACACGCAGCTGACTTGCTGATGGCGGCAGGAAGAGGGGCCCTCGTTGGCACGTATTTGGGAATCCCCTTCAATTGGAACTCAACTCCCTTCCATATAGGTACAGGGGTGGACTGGTCGGGCAAGTTCCGGATGCCGCTACCCAACTTCCTGGCAGTTGATCTTGTGGCGGATTACGTTGGTGGAGGTGTAGTCATATACTGGCTTGAGCCAAATGCTTTGGCCCTGTCTGGTGCTTTGCCGTTCCTTGTGCCCAACAAGCGTCTTGTCAGACCCCCAAACTGGGTCCCGGGTCGATATGCTTGGCAACCAGCACACGCTATAGCCTGGTACGAAGCGTGCGGCTATGCCCTGATTGTAGTTGGGGGAGTAGTTATCGTCGTGACCATTGTGGAGGACATTGCCACATTAGGGGCAGGGACTTTTGATGATGCGATAACAGTGCCGGTGGGAATTCTTTTCATCAACTGGGGGCAGCGGCTAGCGGTCCTCGTGCCCACGTCTGCTCCATAGGAAGGGTAGACAGAAATGTGTCGGCTATCTGTTAAAGGGCAGAGTGTTGACATAAGTGAGCATAATTTCCTCAACGCAATCGGCCACTTAGCAGAGGGGTTCCAGGTTCTGGCTGAAGCCTATAACAGGCTTCATATCAGCGGTTTCGCTGATTTGGATAACGCTTTCCAGATGCCTGATGTAGGACAGGGCGAAGTGATAAAAGGCCTCGTGGCTCAGATTGATGATCCTGAACTGCATGAGGCATTTAATTCCCTGAGAGAGCACTTACTGGAACTGGAGAAGGTGGATAGAGAGATCGCGGCCTGGTTGGCAAGATATGTAGGTCTGTCCTCGTTACGAGATCGGCGAGACAGAGCCCGCTTAAAGAAGCGGCTCCATAAGATTATTGTAGAGGGACCTGACGGGCGGTATCAGGGACCGGTCTGGACAATGCACTCGGAGTATCAGACATTCCTAGAAAGGTCCAAGGCAGTTCTGGCTTTTGTGTATGAAGCTCGGCGGCGGGTAGACCAGAGAATCCGACAACTTCTGGAAGGCTCCGCTGAGGGATAACGTAGCGGATTGGTGACTGCTCAGGGGTTAGTGGAACTCACCGCAGAGGACGCAGAGATGGGGCGGTTTTTTTGAGCCGGTCGGCGTTCTTGGGGTTGTTTCTCTACAATCTCTCTGCGCTCTCAGCGTGCTCTGCGGTAAAAAGCCTGAGCTGAGCAGCTACACGGATTGTACCAAATGGCTGGCGTGGTCAAGAGCGATGGCCTCCCGTAGTTTACCCCGGTCAGTTTCTTGCCATCACAGCCCATCGCCGTAAGAACTGCCTCTCCCCAGCACCTCATCTCCTACGGGTGGGACAATCGCGGCAATCTCACGAGCAATGGAGAGTTCACCTACACGACCAATGCCGCGGGGCGGCTGGTGCGGGCGCAATCCGTCACCGCCGCCCTCATCTACACCTACACCGCCGATGGCCTGCCCGTGGCCCAATCCGTGGACGGCAACGTGACCACCGTCGCCTGGGACTGGGCCTCGCCGGTGCCGGAACTCCTCGCCCAATCTACCAATCCCCAATCTACCACCTACCTCATCGGCCACGAGACGCTGGGCTGGAGTGATGGTACGACCTGGCGCACCATCCTGCCGGATGCACTGGGGTCGGTGCGCCAGA
>JASFBC010000263.1:0-19763 GCA_036172315.1 Anaerolineae bacterium
CTTACGGTATCGCCGAGGGTATCTTTGTCACAATGACCTTGCGGTTCGCCTCCACTTCGTCCGGCGCTTTCCGGCGGACGGAATCCTCGGTCAGGAAGAGGGATGCATTCCCGTGACAGGAATTGCAGGACTCCGTCTGCAGGGTGCGGCGCTGGACGAAGTGGAGGCGAACCGCAGGGTCATTGTGACAAAGATACCCTCGGCGATACCGTAAGGGGAATTGGGTGGAGCCACGCGGCCCCACCCTCATCTTCTTCGCCCAGCGTTTAATCGGCCTGGAAATCGGCCCCCCTGCCACAGACCATAGACGGCTGTAGCGCAGGCTGCCAGGCCTGCTTCTACAGGCTAACAGCCTGCGCTACAGGCTAACAGCCTGCGCTACATCTGCGAGCGAAGCCTCCGAAAATCTGCGTCCCATTTCAGACTTTAAGGAACTTCGTGGGATTCCTTTTCGTCATTGACATCGCCGCCTCAAAATTGGGGAGAGAGCAGATAGAGTCTGAGGGAACACGTCGTTCCACTGCCGGGGGATAAGCAGGGGCGGACCGCTTGCGCGGCCTGCCTACTTCTGGCCTCAGGGATTCTCGGGGCCTCCGACCGCCGCTGAAGAGGGCAGCCGGAACACGAAGCGGCTCCCCCGCCCCACCTCGGATTCCACCGTGATACTTCCCCTGTGGGCCTCCACGATCTGTTTGACCAGCGGAAGCCCCAGACCGGTCCCGCGCGGGGCAACCTCCTTGGCCGGAGACGTCCGGTAGAACTCCTCAAAGATGCGCTCCCGGTCCTCGGGCGCGATGCCGATGCCCGTATCCTCCACCGTACCGACGGCCCATCCATCCCGCTCTTCCAGCATAACCCGCACCCGGCCCCCTACCGGGGTGTACTTGATCGCATTAGAGATGAGATTGCTCCACACCTGGGCCATCTGATGGGGGTCGGCCTGCACCACCGGGCGGGCGCGGACCTCCACCGTCCAGGTGAGACCTTTGGCCTCTGCCTCCTTCTGGAAGAGCGGGGCGACCTCTCCCAGAACATCCGCCAGGGAGACGGGCTCCCGTTTCTCCAGCCCCTTCTCGCTCTTGGCCGCCGCCAGTTTCAGGAGATCATCCACCAGGTCCAGCAGTTCCTGAACCCGCTGGATGGCTCGTTCCAGCACCTCATGCTGCTCTTCGGGGGAAATGTACCCCTTGAAAATCGCCAGCAGGAAACTCTGGAGGGCATTCAAGGGTGCGCGCAGTTCGTGGGCCACCGTCCACATAAAAGTCGTCTTGAATCGGTCCAGCCGCTCCAGTTCCTCCTTGGCCCGGGCCAGTTCCCGCGCCTCTTCTTCTTTTTTTTGGAGACGTTTGGCCTCCAGAACGAGCCGTCGCCGCTCCAGGCCCTGAGCCACCCTCATGCGCAGGACATCGGCAGTGAAGGGCTTGGAGAGAAAATCGTAGGCGCCGGACCGGATGGCCTGGACTGCTAACTCCACAGTGGCGTAGCCAGTGATGACCACGCAGACCGCATCCGGGTCTTTCTCCAGGATAGGCTTCAGGAGGTCCACCCCGCGCATATCGGGAAGGACCACATCTATCAGGGCCAGGTCAAAGTTTTCCTCCCGAAAGCGGCGAAGCCCCTCCTGCCCGGTAGTGGCGGTCTCCACGATGTACCCCTCCGGCTCCAGGGCCCGCCGACAGCCAGCGCAGATACCCTCCTCGTCGTCAATCACCAGGATGCGCGGCGGTTCGTTCATCCGGGATCACCTCATCCGATGACGGCCCCTTCGGGCGCCGCGGGGCGCCCGGCCTCCCCCATCCACTGCATGGGTAAGGTGATGGTAAAGGTCGTCCCCTTCCCGACCTCGCTCTGGACAGCGATCTGCCCCCGATGCATTTTGACGATTCCGTAGACAATAGAAAGGCCTAATCCGGTCCCTTTCCCCGGCGGTTTGGTGGTAAAGAAAGGCGTGAACAGTTTGTCCATATACTCCTCCGGGATGCCGCATCCGGTGTCGGCGATAGAGATTTCTACATAGCCGTTCAGCGATCGGGTGGAGATGGTGATGGTGCCGGCCCCTTCTATGGCCTCTGCTGCGTTGTTCAGCAGGTTGACGAAGACCTGTTGCAACTGGGCGGGGTCGGCCCGGATGATGCGCACCCGGGGATCGTAGGAGCGGACGATCTCCACCTCTGCGAACGCAGGCTGATGCCGGACGCTCTCTACCGACTGATCCAGCAAGGCATGGAGGTCGGTGTCCTGGGCCAGCACCTCCTGCTGGCGGGCGAAGTTCAGCAGGTCCGCGACAATCTTCCTGGCCCGGTTGGCCTCCTTCAGGATCATCTGCAGGTCGCTCCGATGGGGATCATCGGGCGGGAGTTCCCGATGGAGGACGTCGGCGAAGAGCATGATAGTGCCCAGGGGGTTGTTCAGTTCGTGGGCCACCCCCGCCGCCAGTTGCCCCATGGAGGCCAGTTTCTCCTTGTGGAGCAATTCCTGCTGGGTACGGCGGAGCGTCTCGGCCATACTGTTAAACGAACGGCCCAGCATAGCCAGTTCGCCATTGCCGTAGGTCTGCACCCGGATAGTCATATCCCCGGTTGCCAGTCGCCGGTGGGCCTCCACCAGTTCGGCGATGGGGCGGGTGATGAGATAGCCGATGGGGACAGCGATTACCCCTGCCAGCAGGATGCAGACGATGGCGATGAAAGCGACCCGTTGGTTGAAGGTGTGCACCAGTCCCAGAAAAGTGGCCTCCCGCGCGCCGACATAGAGGCTGCCCACGACTTTGCCCCAGTGGTCCCGCAACGGCTCGTACCGGGTGATGTACCACTCTTTGACGACGAAAGCGCGGCCCACATATTCCTGCCCCTCCTCCAGGACGACGTGGCGAACGGCCTGAGAAATCCGGGTCCCGATGGCCCGCTGCCCCGTCTCATCCAGCACATTGGTGGAAACCCGCAGGTCGCCCAAGAAGATGGTAACGGTATCTATCCCGGCGACTTCTTTGATGCGGTCCACCAGGGTATAGTCATTATTGAACATATAGGCGGAGAGGACGGCGCCCATCAGCCGCCCCGTACTGTCCCAAAGGGGGGAGACGCCCACCAGCGCCAGTCCTGCCGTCCCTTCGCGCGGGTCAAAAGGTTCCGGCGCAGCCAGAGGGGTCTCCAGAAGAGGAATAAAGGCCTGCCTATCCAGTCCCACCTGGGCCAGAAATTCTCGCGGGATAACTTCGGTGGCGGCCTGGGCCAGCCCGGTTTCCAGTGTAGTGCGAACGATGGGCAGATCGCCGAAGTGACCCCGGGTGAGCACCGGAGATAGTTCTCCTCCAGGCCAGAGCACTTTTCCGGCCACCATGTTGCCTTCCGCATCCAGGAGGGCGATAAGGTGGGTGCCGCCCAGGGCCAGGACCGTGATCTTGTTGGTGATCTGCCGATCAATGATGCTGATGGCCTCTTCGTCCCCCCTCCGGGCCAGGAGAAAGTTCTCCACCACCCACTGGTCCAGCGCCAGCCGATGGCTGATGGCGGCGACTTCGTCCAGTTTGAGGTTGTAGAAGGTCTCGGCCAGTTTCATATCCCGCGCCACCCGCTCCGCCTCGGCGGAGGCCAGGTGGTCATTGATGACACGGGAGACGACCAGCGCGTTCAGCCCAACCGTCAGCGCGGCGACCAGAGCGAAGGAGAGGGTGAGGACGGTTCGCAACCGCCCACCCAGAAGCCGCAGGAAGAAGAGGCGCATGTTGCTCCCTCCATCGCGTTCCAGCGGAAGAGCGTCTTAATGTAGAATGATCAAACCGTAGCGGTTCATCCCAGGGGCAGAATGAAGCGGAAGTTGCTCCCTTTTCCCACTTCCGATTCCACCTCAACAGTCCCCCCGTACATCTCCACCACCTGCCGGACAATGGGGAGGCCCAGGCCAGTGCCCATCTCCTGCATGCGCTTCCCCTCCTCGGTCCGGTAGAACTCCTCAAAGATGCGGGGGATTTCATCGGCGGGGATGCCGATGCCGGTATCCGAGACGACGCCAACCGCCATGCCCCGCTCCGGGTCCGCCGCCAGCGAGACGGTTACCCGGCCGCCGGAGGGGGTGTAACGGATGGCGTTATCTATCAGGTGCGTCCACAATGCCTTAATGTGGTCCGGGTTGGCCCGCATACGGGGGGAATCCCGGACGTCCACCTCCAGAGCCACCCCCTGTCGCTCGGCGCGCGGTTTCAGGGTCGCCAGCACTTTCTCCAGGACCTCCTCCAGGGAGACCGTCTCCGCCCGGCTGATGCCGATGCCCTCTTTCAGGTGGGCCAGGAGCAGAAGGTCGTCCAGGGTCGTCAGCAGTTCTCCCGCCCGCATCTCGGCCCGTTCCAGCATCTCGGGCTGTTCTTCCGGTGGGATATAACCCTTGCGGATCAACTGGAGGGTGTTCTGCAGGACGGCCACAGGGGCGCGCAGGATGTGGACCAGGGTGAGCATAAAGCGACCCTCCACGGCCTCCAATCTCTGGAGTTCCGCTTTCGCGCGGGCCAGTTCCCGTGTTTCCTCCTCCAGCATCCGGAGCCGTTCGGCCTCTTTGCGCAGGGCCTGGCGCTCCAGTTCCCGATTGACGACCTGGAGAAGCAGATCAGCCGAGAAGGGCTTGGCGATGAAATCGTGGGCTCCTTCGCGGATGGCCTGGACCGCCAACTCCACGGTGGCGTAACCGGTGATGATAATGCAAAGGAGGTCCGGGTCTATCTGGCGGGCCTGGCGGAGGACTTCTATGCCGCTCATGCCGTGCATCATAATGTCCAGGAGAAGGACGTCGTAGTGGGACTCCCGGAGTTTACGCAGGCCTATGGGGCCGTTCTCCGCCACATCTACGTCAAATCCCTGGGGAACCAGCACCCGTCGGCATCCTTCCCGGATGCCCAGTTCGTCGTCTACGACCAGAATACGGGTAGAGGCGCTCATAGAAGGGATCCGTTCATCACAGCCGGGACGGTCTTCACCGTTATAGCATGAGGGCGCCCGATTGTCAATCCGGCAGAAGTTTCCCTTCTTGACAAAACGGGCCTCCGGTGGTAAACTTCACACTGTGAAATATTTGGACTATAAAGCAGATGTTATTTGGCGGGGGCGGCGGCGCCCCCTGGTTTCTTTCCCGCGCCTTCCAGAAATGGGGACATAGAGGGGTTAGATAGATCGTCTGCGTCCAATGAACCAAAGGGAGTATATGGAAAACGAACTGGAGGCCCTGGGGATGCGCCTGCTCCATCTGATGGGGGCGCTGCGGCTGCGTTTCGCGCGCGATCTGGCCCGCCACGGACTGACCTTTCCCCAGTTTATGGCCCTTCTCTCTCTGGAGAAAGCGGGGGGGCCATGCCGAATGGGCCCTCTGGCTACTGCCGCCCTTCAGAGCCTGCCATCTATGACAGGAATTGTGGATCGGCTCCTGGAACGGGGGCTGGTGGAGCGCCGGCGCGATCCGGACGACCGTCGCTCCGTTGTGGTCTCGCTCACCGAGGCAGGCGAGCAACTTCTCTGCCAGATTAAGGCCGACCGCCGCCATACAGTGGAGCAGTTACTGGGCCGCCTTTCCCCTGAAGACCGGGCGCGACTGCGCGTGGTCCTGGACCGGATGATTGAGGTGCTGGAATCGGGTCAGGGGAAACCGACGGTTTAGGGTCACTATTCAGCGCTGACGGAAAGTCAGCCTCCCTGGGCCTGCGGCCTCTGGACAGCCTGCGCCGTCCGTTCAAGACGGACGACAGACGACGGACCACCGAACACTGTGGTCTGTGGTCTATGGTCTGTGGTCTGTGGCAGGAGGCCGATTTCCAACGGCGCCATGAGGGCGATCTCCATCGGGCTGAATAGTTACGGTTTAGGTAGAGAGCGAGGCATCATTCTTTACCACTGCCTCCGGCAGCGGGCGAAATGTAGCAGGAGACTCCGTGAAACGGCTCTTACCTTACATCAAACCCTTCTCCCTGACGATTCTCTCCATCATTGTCCTCCTCTTCGTCCAGGCCAATGCCGACCTGGCGTTGCCAGACTATATGTCCCGCATCGTCAATGTGGGCATCCAGCAGGGAGGTGTGGAGGAAGCGGTGCCCCGGGCTATGCGCCAGAGCTCGATGGAACACCTGGCGCTCTTCCTGACCGAAGGGGAGATGGCAGACCTGCGAGCCCAATATGTCCTGGTGGATGCCTCCTCGCCGGACTACGGCGCGCTGGTCCAGCAATACCCCGCACTGGCCCGGGAGCCCATCTACGTCCTGCGGCCCGCCGACCCGATGACTCTGGAGAGACGGCAACCGGCGATAGCCCATGCTCTTCTCATCGTCTCTGCCATAGAGCAGATGCGGTCTCATCCGGAGCAGGCCCAGGCGCTGATACCGGGGATGGCCGGATTTGATCTTTCCCAACTCCCGCCGGGCACTGACCTCTTCGTCCTGCTGGCCCGCCTGCCCGCCGAGCAGCGGGGGCGCATTCGCGAAGCGGTGGGCCAGCGGTTTAAGGCACTGGGCGGAGATAGAGCCTTGCTTCAGGCCGCCGCTCGCGCCGTCCGCGCCGAGTACGAGGCTCTCGGCGTGGACGTCCTCAAAATTCAGAACGCCTACATCCTGCGCGTGGGCGGGCAGATGCTCCTTATCACCCTGGTCGCTGCCAGCGCCGCTGTCATCGTCGGTTTTCTGGCCGCGCGCACCGCTGCTGGCTTGGCCCGGAACCTGCGCCACCTTTTCTTCGCAAAGGTGATGGCTTTCTCCGGCGCCGAACTGGACCGTTTCTCCACCGCATCCCTCATCACCCGCTCCACTAACGACATCACCCAGATTCAGATGGTGATGATGTTTCTCCTGCGCATGGTCTTCTTCGCCCCGCTGATGGGGGTCGGCGCCATCCTCCGGGCCGCTGCCAAGAGCCCCTCCATGATGTGGATTATTGCCCTGGGCGTCCTGGTCCTGGTCGGGCTCATCGTGATCGTTTTCAGCGTTACCCTCCCGAAGTTCAAACTCATCCAGTCCCTCATAGATCGGCTGAACCAGGTTGCCCGGGAGAACCTCACGGGCATGATGGTCGTACGAGCCTTTAACCGTCAGGAGCACGAAAAACGGCGGTTTGATCAAGCCAACCTGGACCTCACCCGGGCTTTCTTGTTCGTCAACCGGGCCGCCGTGGTGATGATGCCGGTGACGGTCATGCTGATGAACGGATTGACCGTGCTCATCCTCTGGGTGGGCGCCCACCAGGTGGCTCAAGCGACCATGCGCGTCGGCGATATGATTGCCTTTATGCAGTACGCGATGCAGGTCTTCTTCTCCTTCACGATGATTTCTATGCTCTTCCTGATGCTCCCCCGGGTGGACGTGGCGGCCCACCGAATTGCGGATGTGCTGGAGACCGATGTGAGCATCCGGGACCCGGAGGAGCCCATCCCCTTCCCAGAGCCCTTCACGCCGATGATAGAGTTCCGCCATGTCTCCTTTCGCTACCCGGGAGCCGAGGAGTACGTCCTGCGGGACATCACCTTCACCATTCACGCCGGGGAGACGGTAGGCATTATTGGCACTACCGGCTCCGGCAAGTCCACCCTCATCAACCTCATCTCCCGCTTCTACGATGTGACGGAGGGGGAAATCCGGGTCGGCGGGGTGGACATCCGCCAGGTGCGGCTGAAAGATCTGCGAGACCGTATTGGCTATGTCCCGCAGCAGAGCAACCTCTTCAGTGGCACAATTGCCAGTAACCTCCGGTTCGCCCGGGAGGATGCTCCCGAGGAGCAACTGATGGGGGCTCTGGAGATCGCCCAGGCTCACGACATCATCCTCTCCCGTACCGGCGACGACGGACGCTCGCCGCTGGAGGCGGAGGTCGCCCAGCACGGGGCCAACTTCTCCGGCGGGCAGAAACAGCGGCTCACCATCGCCCGAGCGTTGGTCAAACAACCGTCCATCTATATCTTTGACGATTGTTTCTCCTCGCTGGACTACCGGACCGACCAGCGGTTGCGGCGGGCGCTGCGAGAGTATGTCGGCAGGAGTACGGTCATTATCGTTTCCCAGCGAGTGGCGACCATCAAGAACGCCGATTGGATTCTGGTGCTGGACGAAGGCCGTATCGTCGGCCAGGGAACCCCCGAGGAACTGATGGCGACATGCGAGATTTATCAGGAGATCGCGCTTTCTCAGTTGAGAGTCGTAGTGCAAGATTGACCTGGCACTCCAACTCTCCCCTTCGTCCCTCCGCTGACCTGCGCGCCCGGCCAGGGGCTGATCTCCGGCCCGAACGGGCTGTCCGCCCGATGGGGCGGGGAGGGCCCGGGCACCTGATGATGGGGCCGGTGGAGAAGCCGCGCGACTTCGCCGGAACGATGCGCAAACTTCTGGCCTACCTGGGCCCGTACCGGCCGATTATCCTGGCGGTCTTCGTCATGGCCGCCGGGTCCACTGTCTTCTCCATCTTCGGACCCAAAATCCTGGGCACCGCGACAACGAAACTCTTTGAGGGGCTCATCGCCCAACTGACCGGCACAGGGGAGATTGATTTCGCCGGAATCGGCCGGATTCTGCTCACCGTCCTGGGGCTCTATAGCCTCTCCGCCGTGCTGAGTTACGCCCAGGGCTGGCTGATGACGAATGTGGCCGTGCGGGTCACCTACCAGATGCGCCGGGACGTGATGGAGAAAATCCACCGCATGCCGTTCCGATACTTTGACGGCACCCAGCACGGGGAAATCCTCTCCCGCCTCACCAACGATGTGGACACCGTCAACCAGACACTGAACCAGAGCCTGATACAGATGGTGACATCCGTCGTTACGGTCATCGGCATGCTGGCGATGATGCTCTCCATTTCCTGGCAGATGACGCTGGTGGCCCTCCTGGTCATTCCGCTCTCTTCTGGCCTGGTCACGTTCATCATCCGCAACTCCCAGCGGTTCTTCGCTCAGCAGCAAGCCTACCTGGGCAAAGTGAACGGGCACGTGGAAGAGACTTTCGGCGCGCACATTGTGGTGAAAGCGTTCAACGGTGAGGAGAAGAGCCTCCGCCGCTTTGACGAATACAACGAGGCCCTCTACAGCGTCTCCTGGAAAGCCCAGTTCATCTCCGGCATCCTGATGCCGATGATGCGCTTCGTCAGCAACCTGGGCTACGTGGGGGTAGTCATCACGGGCGGCTACCTGGCGGTTCGGGGACGGATCGCGCTGGGCGACATCCAGGCCTTCACCCAGTACATCCGGGGCTTCACGGAGCCCATCACCCAACTGGCGAACATCTCCAACGTCCTGCAGCAGACGGTGGCGGCGGCGGAGCGGGTCTTTGAGTTCCTGGAGGCCGAAGAGGAGTCGCCCGATCCAGAGCAGCCGGTCCGGCTGGAGCATGTAGACGGGGAGGTGGAGTTCCAGAATGTCCACTTCCGCTACGTGCCCGACGCACCGGTCATCCGGGGCTTCTCCGCCCGCATCCAGCCCGGACAGAAAGTCGCCATCGTGGGGCCCACCGGCGCGGGGAAGACGACATTGGTCAAACTCCTGATGCGCTTCTACGATGTAGACGACGGGGCCATTCGGATAGACAGCTATGACATCCGTCAGTCCGCCCGCTCCGACCTGCGGCGGCTCTTCGGCATGGTCCTCCAGGACACCTGGCTCTTCAACGGAACGATTCTGGAGAACATCCGCTACGGTCGGGAGGACGCGACGGAGGAAGAAGTGGTGGCGGCGGCCCGCGCGGCCCGCATTGACCACTACATCCGGACACTCTCGGAGGGATATAGCACCGTCATCAACGAGGAGATGACCAACATCTCCCAGGGCCAGAAGCAGTTGCTGACTATCGCGCGGGCGTTCCTGGCGAACCCCCCTATGCTGATTCTGGACGAGGCGACCAGTTCGGTAGATACCCACACCGAGTTGCTGATCCAGGAGGCGATGGACGAACTGATGCGAGGACGGACCACTTTCGTCATTGCTCATCGCCTTTCCACTATCCGCAATGCCGACCTGATCCTGGTGGTGCGGGATGGGAACATTGTGGAGCAGGGGACACACGAGGAACTGATGCAACGAGGCGGTTTCTACGCCGAGTTGTACAACAGCCAGTTTGAGCCGGCATAATGGGCCAGGGCACATTCAAAAGGGCCTGGCAGGTACCCCAGAGATGGACAGGACGGTCGTTCTTCCGGGCCTGATCGCCCTCTTCGGCTCCGGTGAGGCGGCGCCAACGGGCCGCGCCGTTCATGAATACCTCTTCCGCCGCATCGGAAACCCCATCCGTGTCGTCATCCTGGAGACTCCGGCCGGATTCCAGCCCAACTCTGCATGGGTGGCAGGCCGCCTGGCGGAGTTCGTCCATGAACGACTGCAGAACTATCACCCTCAGGTAACCGTCATACCAGCCCGCCGGAGAGATGGCCCCCTCAGCACCGACGACCCCCGCCTCACAGCCCCTCTGTTGACCGCCAATTACATCTTCATGGG
This sequence comes from Anaerolineae bacterium, assembly GCA_036172315.1. Lineage (GTDB taxonomy): Bacteria > Chloroflexota > Anaerolineae > B4-G1 > DUEL01 > SpSt-77. Next base: position 10,441 of record JASFBC010000263.1, read on the forward strand.
GCCGGGGAGTCCCACCTACGCTGTCCGCCATCTGGCAGGGACGCGGACCTGGCAGCGCATTGTCGCCCGCCAGCGGCGGGGGGCGGCCCTGGCCTTTGCCAGCGCGATGGCCATCGCCGCCAGCGCCCACACTCTACCCGTCTACGAAATCTACAAAGTCGGCATGGACCCCCACTGGCAGCCCGGGCTGGACCTTCTGGGTCCCTATGGCCTGGAACTGGCCATTGTCACCCACTGGGATAACCGGGAGGGGGGTGTCGACCTGGATACCCGCTACGCCTTTATGGGCGAAGAGCGGATGCGGATGCTGGAGGCAATGCTGCCGCCGTCGGCGACGGTTTTGGGGATAGATGAGCACACGGCGGTTGTGCTGGATTGGGACGCCGGGAAGGCCCAGGTGATGGGCCGGAGCAGCGTCGTGATCCGCCGGGACGGGGAAGAGAACCGCTTCCGGCGGGGAGAGACTTTCCCGCTGGACCTGCTGGGGAAGGTGCGTTTGCCCGCCCTGGGGGAGGGACTCCCGCCGGAGGTGGTGGAGGAGGTGCTGGCGGCAGAGGCGGCGGAGGAAGAGTTGCCTCCGGAGGTGACGGCCCGGATAGGGGAAAGGGAGGCGGCCCGCCGCGCGCGGGACTGGGCGCGGGCCGATGCCATCCGGGAAGAACTGGCCCGGATGGGCTATAGGGTGGAAGATACCCCCCAGGGCCCCCGCGTGCGGCGAAAATAAGTCATCCCCGTCTCCCCCCTGGCCCCCCTCTCCCGTTTTCCGCCTGACGGCGCTGGTTTTCCCGCTGCGGGCGAAAAGGCAGAATTTGAGGGGAAGGATAGGAGGTGGCAGGCCGACGCCCGGCGCTTGCGCCGACGGAAGTCGTCCTCCCTGGGCCTGCGGCCTCCGGACGGCCTGCACTGTCCTTTCCGGATGGACGACGGACCACCGACCACTGTGGTCTGTGGTCTATGGTCTGCGGTCTGTGGCAGGAGGCCGATTTCCAACGGCGCCAGGAGGGCTCGGGCTGAATGGTCCCGCAAGATCATCTCAGGTCATAAAGAAAGACAGCCGCGTTTTGGACCTCCAGTCGGTCCAATTGCGCTCCCCGTCCGTCCAACTGCGCCAGCAAAAAGGATTGCTCGCTGATGCCGTTGAAGGAATAGATATGGGCAAAGAGGACCCACACCCGCCCCGGAGGCAGAGAGGCCACGTCGTCCCGAAGGAGGGTGAAATCCCCGTTGGAAGCCCGGCCCAACCGGTAGAGCGCCGGGTCGTCCAGATCAAAGCGGGGCGCGTAGTAGGCAAATATCGGCGCCGCGCCGTGGTAAACGTATATCCGGTCCCCCTCCTGCCAGTGGTCACGGATGTACTGAATCGCCGGGCGGACCTCCTCGTTCACCCAGGGGCTGTTCAGCACAGCCAGGGAGCGGTAGAACGGGTGGAGCATCAGGAGGGTGACCCAGACGATAGCGATGGCGCGGGAATGAGCGGATAGCGCCCGATGGATGGCCTCCCCACCGCAGGCGATCAGCAGGAAGGTGGGCGGGACGGCGAAGAGGATGACCCGAATGTAGAGGGGATAGAGTTTCAGCCCAGAAGCGACCGTTGCACCCAGAAGCGGCAGGACCAGCGCCAGAGCCAGCGCGCGGCGCCCGGCCCGCCAGAGGATGATACCCCCCGCCAGCCAGGCGAAGGTGGCCAGGCCGTAGAACGGCAGTCCACCGGCAAGGACCAAGAAGTCAAACCAGGCCTGAAGGCACCGGTACAGGTCAGCAAGGGAGTGGGGCGGGAAAGGGATGAAGAATTCCCGCCAGAAGGTGCGCAGGAGGGGGTCTCCCAGGCCGGGCCGGAGGATGGCCACGTACAGTGCCAGCAGGCTCAGTCCCCAGAGGGCGGGGGGGATGGCCAGGCGCGGGGCGAACCGATACCGGCGCCGAAAAAGAGGGCCAAAGAGCATCGCCAGCGCCAGGCCTCCCAGGACGAAAGCGGAGGGGTAGGAGAACCAGGGCATCAGCGCGCCCAGGATGCCCGCAAGGAGGAGGCGGCGGTATGAAGGCCGGTCGGCCGTCGGCCCTTCTATCAGCGGCAGGGCCAGCGCACAAGCGGCGATGGTGGTCAGGGCATCGGTGGCGTAGGGCTTGACCTCGGAGGCGTAGTAGATGAGCGGCTGGGACCAGGCCAGCAGTGCGGTCGCCAGCCACGCACCGAGGGGGCCCGCCACCCGCCGGGCCAGGGGGTAGAACAGCAGGAGGGCCAGGATACCGCCAATGAGGGGCACCAGTCGCAATACGGCCTCGCTCTCTCCCCAGAGGGAGACAGCCAGTTTGACCGACCATAGGAAGAGGGGGGGCGCGATCTGATGATAGTCCAGTGGGCGCAGGAGGCCGGAGAAGTCCCGGCCCAGGATGTTCAGCGCCAGGTACGCCTCGTCCAGCCAGAGGGAGCGGTTGCCGAGGTACTGGGCCATACGGGCGGCGATGCCCAGGGCCAGCGTCGCCAGCAGGGCCGCGCGCGGCCAGGCCCGCTTGGGGTGGAGGGAGAGTAGATTCCGGCTCATCCTTTCCGCCGGGTAACCATTCCCCGATGGAGATCGTCCTCCTGGCGCCGATGGGGGCAGGGGCAATGGAGGGGCACCCCTTCTCCGCTACCGAATCTCGTAGACGACCTGAACGCTGACGGTGACGGAGAAGGCGCCAGGAGAGATAGAGGGCGCTTCCACACCGCCACCGCCTATCCCTTCCATTCGGGTAACGGTAGCCACAGGGTACCAGCCCCCTTCGCTCACCAGCACCGGTTTGCCCAGGGAGATGCCCAGGGCCTGAGCCATCTCTTCAGCCTGAGCGCGAGCGTTCTCCAGCGCTTTCCGCCGCGCCTCCCGCACCAGCGCGTCGGGGTTCTCCACAGTGAAGTTCACACTGGAGATAGAATTGACGCCGGCCTCTATCACAGCCGCCAGCAGGTTGCCGGTCTTGCTCAGGTCCCGCAACGTCGCCATCACGAAGTGGGAGGCATGGTAGACCTGTCCAGCGGGCTGTCCGGTCTGGGGGGCGTAGATGGTCTCTACCCATACATTGTAGCCGGTGGTCTGGAGGTCCTTCTCCGCCACGCCTATCTCCCGGGCCGCTGCGATGGCCCGGTTGATTTTCTGGGCGGCCTCGTTCACCACTGCGACCGGGTCTTCGCCCCGCAGGTCCACGCCAAAAGTGACCTGAACGATTTCCGGCTCGGCGCTGACCGTTGCCGTACCGGTGGCGACCAGCCCCTGAGTGATGACCCCCCCGGAGACGTAGGTGGTACCGCCTCCCCCCAACGCCCGCGCCGGTTCGCCGGCCGCCAGGGTGGGGGACGTTCCGGCCTGTCCACAGGAAGATACTGTCAGAAGCAACAGGATCGGCAGGGCTATAAGCCAGAATTTGGGTTTCATTTTTTTCTTCCTTTGATGAGCCAAAGGGAGAGAGGGCCAAAAATTGCGAGGCAAATAGGCCTCTCGCGTCCGAAGGAGCGATGAAGGCGACATAAAAGATGGTCCCCCGGGCGGGGGGATACCCGGGGGACCGCCAGCCAAGGAAAGGAGGAGAGGTGCGATGTGGCTTGGAGAGAACGCCTGCCGCACGGCGTCGGCCACGCCCACCTCGCCCCTCATGATACCCCAACCCAGCCCAATAAGGAGTGACAAACGGCGTGATTTTGGGATGACAATTGTCTAACCGATTCACCGGATGAACCCGTCAAGCCATCCCCAATGCCTCCCTGGGCAGGGGAAGAGCACCGCTCAGGTCATGGACGGAGGCCCGGGGACGACCCTCAGGGTCGGCGTCCACGCGGATGTAGGTCAGATAATGGGGTGTAAGGAACGTTTCAGGATGCTCCAGCAACCGCCGCCACTCTTCCAGGCTGGCTCTGGAGAAATCCCGCCACCAGGTCCAGGTGCCGCTGTTGGCATATACGCCCCCCTGCAGTATCTCCAGCCGCGCCTCGTGGGTGTGACCGAAAACGACCAGGGGAACCCCCCGTTGCTGGATGATTTGCTGCGCCACCTTCACCAGGTTATCGCTGAACCCCCGGCTGATGCGCTGGCCGGTCTCCAGAAGGGCAGGCCGGACCCGTTCGGGCCGGACGGGGCGGCGGTAGAGTCGGCGGAGACGGAATAGCCGCGCCCGAAGGTTCTGGAGGGCCCGACGGAACTCCACCCGGGCGCCGAAGGCCACGCGCCCGGTCTGAACTCCCGGAGAGTACGGCCCGATGCTCCCCAGATACTCGTCCAGCGCAGCGTCCATCGCCTGGCGGAAATGCGGGTCTTCGGCGTAGCGGCGGGCCACATCCTCCACGCCGCCTGCGCGGACGGCCTCCAGCGGCGATGGTTCCCCCTGCCCGGCGGTGTACGGGCGGAAAATCATCCCCGGTATGGCGGTGAGCAGAATGGCCAGCGCCTTCAGGGCGAAGGCCGGCTCCAGCACCATCCCGTAGGCAATCAGAGCGGTAATCGGCTTGACCGCGTCCACCCACCACCTCTCGGACTCCACGTGGTTGAAGAACTCAATGACAAAGCGAGAGCCAATGGGCATCTTCAGGCAGTCGGGATGGCGAGGGTCCACCGGGTTCTCAAAGTCGTCCAGGGAGTTCAGCGGGTCCCCGTACTGGTTGCCGTGCTCCACATAGACCCCGTCCCGAAGGATGAACCGTTCGGCAAAGGCCAGCAGAGGGGCCCGGGGACCGGTGGCTCCCAGCGCCTGCCGGATGCGCTCCTGGACGCCGGGCCAGTGCAGGAGGATGTCGTGGTTGCCCTTGATGACGGTCACCGTGCGGCGGGGGCGCTCCGATAGAAAGGCCGCCAGGCCTTCAAAAACGGGGCGATGCCCGGCGATGACCAGATCGGTCCGCAGGACGGAGTCCGCCTCGGTGGTGGTCCGGTAGGCCTCCTCCGGATAGATGGCCCGGGGGTCGTACTCGGAGACCGGCACGGCGGGGACCTGAAGGAATTCTATAAAATCGCCGTTGAGGATGAGGTCCATCGGCCGCCCGGCGGACTCGCTCTCCTCCCGCAGGGCGAGCATGAAGTCGTAGAACTGCCGGTCGTGGCGAAAGTCCTCCAGCGGGTTGGCGCCGCTAAAGAACCCTGCCCCCAGGTGGAGGTCGCTGAGGATGACCTTGGCGGGTATGCTCATCGTTTCCTCCAATGGATTTTATCCCGTGCCGGGGTTAGAACCTATTCCCCTGTCACCCGCCCCGGCGAGGGGCTCCAACTGGCGTAGAAATCCCGTGAGCAGTCGTTTCGGTCGGTGCTGGGCGGGTAGCGTTTTAACGAAGCACCCCATGGGAAGGTGTCCTCCGGCTCCATCGGGAAGGGGATGACGTCCGCGCGCGGCTCCCCGCCCCAGGCCACGCTGTCCACCAGCAGACCGGCTATTATACAAGTTGGCTGTTCTACTACCTCTGCGGCCGAAAGCCCCGGCGGAGGACGCCGAAGCAGGACTTCGTCCTGCGCGTTCCCCAGCGCCAGCCCAAAGCCCGCCCAGGAGCCCACCGGAATCAGGTCCGGCACCGACGGGTCGCAGGCCGTCCACTCGTAGGAGGGGTTGAAGCCGTAGGTACGGGCAAAGGGGGTCGCGCAGGCCGCCACGACGATGACCTGCCCCTTCAGGAATTGTGCCCCCGCCGGGAACGCGTATAGCCCGTCCCCATAGTCATCGCAGTTGATGGCATCCCCTATCGTCCAGCCCTCAATACTCACCGTCGGGCCGGGGTTGTAGAGTTCTATCCACTCGTAGCCCGCATCGGGGCCGGAGGGGTTGATGAAGACCTCGCTCACCAGGGGGTAATCGGCCGGGGGGACGTAATCCCGAAAGACCACCGGGAGATAGAGGGGGAAGACCAGCGGCGCGTGCGCCCGCGCCCAGTCGTACTCAAAGACGATCATTAAAAAGTCGTAGATATCGGCAGAGGCGAACTGCAGCGCCACTTCGCGGTTGGCTTTGTGGGAAGTCTCGGTGCCGTTGACACTGCCGATGTGCACCCACTTCTCATCCCCCACCTGCACGAAGAAAGTCTTGGCGTGGACCCCCAGCCCGGCGACGTTCCCCAGGCGGCAGGAGAGGGGCAGGGACTCCGCGCGGGCCAGGCCGTTCAGGTAGAGACAGGTGGCGAAGTTGGTGCCGGCGTCGTAGTACTCATCCAGCAGGATTCGCACCTCCGCGCCCCGGCGGGCTGCTGCCACCAGCGCCGCCACCCGGGGGTTCAGCCCCGCCTCTCCGATCCCGTAGGTCCAGGTGACCGGCTCGTTCAGTTGCATCGCGGCGATCGCGTCCCCCGAACCGGCCCGGTTCAGCAGCCCCAGCAGGCCGTCATCGGGGCGGAGGAGGTGTTCCGGGCCGTGCAGGAGGGTGAGGGTCGTCGCCGTCGTCGCCAGAGGCCGGCTGAAGGGCGCGGTGTAGGTGGTCCAATCCGGCGGGGGCAGGGGGACGTAGCCCGCCGGCGGAGCGTAGGTATCGTCGTACGGCGCGACGTCTATGTGGACGGGGTCGGCATCCCGGCGGAAGATCTCCGCCAGCCGGGCCACGACCTCAGGGCTCTCGGTCACCAGCAGGAAGCCCCGGTGGCCTATTGTCCCGTTGACGATGAGGTCGGAGGGCATGGAGCGCTCGGTGAAATTGTCGCTGCTCACCAGCGCCAGGCGGTCGTCCACCAGAATGTACTTGGCGTGGTGGAAGCGGTACCGCGCCCCGGTCCGGCCGATGAAGTAGACGGTGGAAGTGGGCGGGTTATGCAACCGTTGGGCGATCCACTTCTCAGCGGACGACATCCCGCCGGTAGGCCCGCTCTCCAGGAGGACGGTCACCACTACCCCGGCCTGGATGCGTTCGCGGAGTGCTTCGTAGAGGGGGATGCTCTCCAGGGTGTAGGCGGCAATTTTCAGGGACCGGCGCGCCGCGCCAATGGTCTGGAGGGTGAGGGAGAGGGCCCCCTCGGGGGCGACGGCGACCGTCACCTGCGCCGAGGCAGTGATCTCGGCGGGGAAGAAGAGGTCCTCCAGGTCCCAGCCGGGGTAGCGGAGTTTGCGGCCCAGCAGGGGATCACCGGAGTCCTGGGCCCAGTCGGCAGCGGTGTCGGTATCGGGGACGGGGAAGCCGGTGGCGGGGTCCAGTTTACGGTAGAGGACCTGGCCGGAGGAGAAGCCGGAGTACGGGTAGGGGACGGCGGGGCCGGTCCAGCCGGGGGAGGGGAGAAGCGTCCCTGTGTAAACCAGCGCGTCCACCACCACCGTGCCGGTGACCAGGAAGGCCGCCTCGCCGCCGTCGGTGAAGCCGGGCCAGGAGCCGGGGAGCAGGGGGACGGGCCGCTCGCTCGCCGCGTCGGCCCAGTCCGCATCAAAGCCCCAGACGGGATAGAAACCGTCCCCGTTCTGGGCCAGCCAGAGGATGCGGCCGGGCCCGATCTCGGCCCCGGTGGGGAAGCAGACGCGGGAGGTGGAGGAGGGGGTATCGTCCAGGCACCAGCCGGAAATAGCGGCGGTGTACGGGCTCAGATTTATGAGGGCGGCCGCCTCGCCGCTACCGGAGTAATTGACGGGGGCCAGCGCGTAGAGGCGGACGGCGGGGATGGCCGGGGCGCTCCAGGCAGCGGTCGCCGTCCCTCCGCCGGATTCGGTCGCGGTGGCGGTGAGGGTCGGCGTACCCGAGAGCGCGGTCCCGGCCCCCAGCGTGACGGTGATGGTGGTAGATGCGCCGGGCGGGAGATCGCCCACCTCCCAGCGGAGAAGGCCCGACGCGGGCTGGCTGAAGGGGAAGGGTGCAGTGTGGGTGATAAAGGCCACCTCCGCCGGGAGCGCGTCGGTGAGGACGACGGCGGTGGCGGTCAGGTCGCCGGCGTTGCCCAGGGTGAGGACGGCGGTGAAGGGGGCGCCGGCCAGAATGACCGGCGAGCCGGTGCGGGTCAGCGTCAGGGCCGGCGCGGGGGGCTGAATCCAGGTGACGGCCCGGGCGGTGTTGTTGGTCGTCGTCACCTCCGGGGTGGCGGTGGTGGCTTCAGCGGTGTTGGTGATGGCCGCCGTCGGGGGCGTATCGGTGATCTGTGCGGTGACGGTGATGAGGGAGAGGAGCGCGGTGGGGAGCAGGTCGCCCACCTCCCAGACCAGGGTGGCCGGGTCGGGCTGGGTAAAGGTGTAGGGGGAGGCCTGGGTCAGGAAGGCCAGTTCCGCCGGGAGCGCGTCGGTGAGGACGGCGGCGGTGGCGGTGAGGTTGCCGGAATTGCGCAGGGCGATGGTATACGTAACCCGGTCCCCCTGGTCGGCCGTTGCAGGTCCCGCCTTGATCAGAGTTAGGTCTGCCAGCGGAGATGCAACGGAGTTCCGGCACTTCGGCGTGCCGGTGATGGGGTTGTTGTTGGCATCCCGGCCGTTGCGGATGATCCCGTTGTTGGAGGCCCAGTTAGTGTCGGTATCGGGGGCAGTAGGGTCTATGCGCTCCATAGAGCGGTAGTCGGGGGAGCCGGAGCCGGCGGGCCAAGGGCCGCCGTTGCCATTGGCGGCGTCTATGACCTCGCCCAGGGAGTTGGTGAGGGTGAGAATTTCGCCAGCGTTGTTGAGGCCGGTGCCGAAACTGCCCACCCAGTCGGCGGGGATGTCGGAGACGGCCAGGTCGGTGGTCCGTTCAATGAGATAATAGCCGAAAGCCAGAATGGTCCCGCTGAGGGTGATGCTGGGCCCGCCGTCGGAGGAGAAGAGCCGCCAGCCGTCCAGGGAGACAGGTTGGTCGGTAATGTTATAGAGTTCTATCCACTCGTGGGCAGTGTCGGCGGCGGTACCGCCCCAGGCGACCTCGTTGATGACGACGGCGCCGGGGGCAGGGGATTGGAGTTGGGTGGCCGCCTTGCCTGCAGGAGCCAGGGCGAGGAGGACCAGGACCAGGAGGCCCAGGCTCAGGCAGAGGGTGAAGGAAACGCGGCGGAATGGTGGCATCCCTCCTCCTCGGAGGGCAACTCTTTTGGAGTTGCCCTACTTTTGCAGGTAGTCTCCCTCTTGAGTGTTTACAGATAATGAGGTATCATGGGGGCATCCTTTAAGCCAGGAGGTCAGGATGCCGCAGTTTGCCCGTGTAGGGGCGTAGCGGCGCTACGCCCCTACTGTCCCAATGAGGCCTGGGCGGATTTCGGCAAGCCACAAGGCGAGCACCAGAAGAACATCGTGAAATGTGGCAAGACCAGGGCAGGTCGCCAACGCTACCTGTGCCGCACGTGTGGGCGTACGTTCACAGAAACTAAAGGCACGATCTTCTACCGTCGTCGCACGCCCAAGAATGAGATCATTGAGACCCTCGCCCTTTTGGCGGAAGGGAATCGCATC
>JASFBC010000264.1:0-1652 GCA_036172315.1 Anaerolineae bacterium
CTGGCCCGGCTCGGAACACATGTACTTGTAGACCCGGGCGACGGCGACACCGGGGAGTTGGGCAGCCAGTTCCGCCACCGCGTTCACATCCACTGTGGCCGAGATGTTGACGCCGCACTCACAGATATAGACGCCGATGCGAGGCCGTTCCATAGCAGCGACTCCTTTTGGGGCTAAACCGCAACCTTTGCGGTTATCTCTGTTGCCGGGGTGACGTGGCGCCGGAGGCCCAGTGTCTCTTCCGGCAGCCCGATAGCCAGCCCTATCAATTGGGGCAGGTGGATAACGGGGATGCGCACCGTCCGGCCCAACAGGCGAGACACCTTATCCTGATAGGCATCCAGGTTCATGTGGCACATCGGGCAGACGGTGACGATGCACTCTGCGCCCTCGCAGGCCGCCAGCACGGCGCTTGTCATCGTCAGACCGACCTCCGGTTTCGTCATCAGCAGCGAAGTCCCGCAGCAGGAGGCCTCGCAGGGATGACGGTGCACCTTCACGCCTAATGCCTCCAGAATAGGGAGCATAGAGGTAGGACGCTGAGGGTTATCGTATGGACTGTAGGGGCGGACTGTCTGGCAGCCGTAGTAAGGGGCGACGGTCAGCCCCTCCAGGGGCTTCTGGACCCGTGCCCGGATCGCTTCCGGCCCGATGTCGTTGGCCAGGACATCCAGGATATGCCGGGCCGTCACCGTCCCCCGGTAGGTCAGGTTCTCCACCTCCAGGGCCTGGTTGACCGTCTCGTGGAGCCGGCGCTCTGCGGCGAGCGTCGCGGCGGTCCGGCGGAAGTTGGTGTAGCAGGCACTGCAGACGGTGAGCACGTCCCGACCATCGGCCTGCTGCTCTGCCAGCGCCAGGTTGCGGGCCGGAAGGACCAGACCCAGCAGGTCGCTCATTACCGGGGCGACGCTGGCTCCGCAGCAGGTCCATCCCTCCATCTCCTGGACCTCTGCGCCGAGGGCCTGAAGCACCGCCAGTGTGGAATCCCGGTACTCCTGCGCTGTCCCCTCCTGTGAACATCCGGGATAGAAGAGATACCTCATCGCTTCTCCTCCAGTTCAGCGACCCGCGCGAAGAGCCGGTCCAACCGGCCCTCACCGCTTAATTGGGGCAGTTCCAGGTGGATTTTGCCCCGCGCCAGCATCGTCAGGCCCAGGCGGGCGAAGCCCAGCGCGGCCAGGGGGTTGGAGGCCAGAAAGTAGCGAGCCATAAACTCCATTTCCCGCATCTGCCCGTAGCGGCGCATCACGTCGGCGAAGGTGCGGTAGAAGACGCCGCTCTGAGGCGAGGAAACAATCCCCCGCTCCATCGCCAGTTCCTTCAGGCGAACGATCGTCTCGGTGAGGGGAATCCCGCGCGGGCAGCGGACGTGGCAGGTATAGCAGAGGCTGCAAAGCCAGATGCTTTTGGAGCGAAGCACCTCTTCGGTCATTCCCAACTGGACCATTCGCCACATCCGGCGAGGAGAAAGGTCCATCGCATGGGCTGCGGGGCAGGAGGCCGTACAAGTTCCACACTGGATGCAGGAGAGCATCTTCTCCCAGCGACCGGGAGTCACCTGACGGGCCAGGGTCCGGTCTACACGGGTGAGGTCTAAAACTTCGGACGCCTCTGTCATCGTACCTCCCGGAGATTGGAATCAGGTAAAGCAT
>JASFBC010000265.1:0-1816 GCA_036172315.1 Anaerolineae bacterium
GGGGTGAGGGCAACAGGCGATACACCGTGCCGGCGCGCCCTTCCTGGCCGTAGGCCATCCCCGGCGCGGCCGGGTGCTCGGCGACGCGGTAAGAGATGCCATCTATAATCAGTTCGTCATTGGGGTTGGGCTGAAAAGACATAGGTTACCTCATTCAACTCTTGGGCTGTTTGCTATAACCGAGAGCTGGGCGAGCGTAGGCTCTTAGAACGATCATCTCAATAGACGGGGTTTTCCCTTCCCATATCAAGCATCGCTTTGATGAACGGCTGCAGAATCGGCATATCGCCGTAAGTGTCGTAGTATTTTTCCTGCGCGGCCATAGTTTGAGGAGAGTCCTTGCCATACTGAAGTCGGGCTGCTAACCAGGCGTCTCTTGCTCGATCCATTTCAACCATATATTTCTGAGTCTGCAACAGGTCGAAGATGTTCTTGATGGTACCGACGCCAACCTTCTTGAGCAACAACTCTAATGCCACCGGTTTGAAAGCCAGCATGGTGTTCAGCAGCCTCTCCAGTTCGCTTCTTGCTGGCAAATCTGGAGAAGGCGGAGAGAGGCATTGGCGTGGGGACAGGCACAGGGATCGGCCGTAAATACAGCGCTGTAACGGCGCCCAGGTCCTGTGCCCCTTCCGCATCGGCCTGCTGGAAGGCCGTCGCCCGCTCCGAGAGGAAGCGGGCCAGCGCCTCCGCCTGCTCCGCCAGGGCGCAGGCCTGCCGCACCGCCGCCTGGACCTCCCCCTCCACGCCTGCCCTCTGCCGCGCTTCCCAATCCAAGGAGGTCAGCGCCCCCTGGCAACGGTTTTCCACATCCATCAGGCCGGCGGAGATTTGCTGAAACTGTCCGGCCGGTTCAAGCAATCGTTGCGGTGTGACCAGGATGCGCACGGCAACCTCCTTTGCTTCTTACCGCACCCCCCACAGCCGCACGGTCCCGTCATACGACCCCGAGGCCACCATCCCCCCGTCCGGGCTGAAGGCCACGCTCAACACAGGCCTGGTGTGCCCCTCCAGCGTCCGCAGGAGGGCCCCATCCGAGACCCGCCAGAGCCGAACGGTCCCATCCCTAGACCCCGAGGCCACCATCCCCCCGTCCGGGCTGAAGGCCACGCTCTCCACCCAAGAGGTGTGTCCCTCCAGCGTCCGCAGGAGGGCCCTATTCGAGACCCGCCAGAGCCGCACGGTCTGGTCATCCGACCCCGAGGCCACCATCCTCCCGTTCAGGCTGAAGGCCACGCTCTCCACCCAAGAGGTGTGTCCCTCCAGCGTCCGCAGGAGGGCCCCATCCGAGACCCGCCAGAGCCGAACGGTCCCATCCCCAGACCCCGAGGCCACCATCCCCCCGTCCGGGCTGAAGGCCACGCTCCTCACAGGCTTAGTGTGCCCCTCCAGCGTCCGCAGGAGGGCCCCATCCGAGACCCGCCAGAGCCGAACGGTCTGGTCGTCCGACCCCGAGGCCACCATCCCCCCGTCCGGGCTGAAGGCCACGCTCACCACCCAAGAGGTGTGCCCCTCCAGCGTGCGCAACAGGCCACCATCCGAGACGCGCCACAGCCGCACGGTCTTGTCCCACGACCCCGAGGCCAGGATCTGCCCATCGGGGGAGAAGGCCACGCTCAGAACAGAACTGCCGAGGTCCCAGTATCTCAGTTGAACCACTCGGTTGGCATTTTCGTATGAGATAGGTAGCCGAACTTGCTGCCGGGGTACCCATCTCCCCCGCCCCTCCAGGTCCTGCACCACCAGCCCGATCTCCCGCGCCAGGGAGGCCAGCGCCGGATCGGATTGAGCCAGCGCCTGCGCCTGGCGGTAGGTC
>JASFBC010000266.1:0-5877 GCA_036172315.1 Anaerolineae bacterium
TGGGAGTGCCGGTGGGTTTGGAAGAGGGTATGGGGGTCCAGCCCGGGCTGGGGCACCATCTCCTTGAGGGCGACGGAGATATCCAGGCGGGTGTCCCGGGCCCGGTAAACGGCGCCCATCCCGCCCTGACCCAGGAGAGAGGCGATTCGGTAGCGGTTCTGAAGGACGATTCCAGGAGTCAACATAAGGCACCTCCGTCTATATTTCCTACCCCACCTCATTATTTTACTACCGTCCGCTCCGCCAGGAAGGCCACACCCTCCATCAGCAACCCTCCGATCAGGGCGGCCAGGGCCAGGGAGCCCAGGCCGACGTCGGTAGGGGCGCGCAGCTCGGCAACGGCCGCGCCGAGGGTGATGGCCAGGAGGTGGGCCAGCCCGGCCCGCCCCGGGCGCCGCCCCACCGCCGCGTAGACCAGCGGCGCGATCGGCGCGTAGAAGGAGACGTAGTTGACCACGAAGGGCATTCGGGTGACGGCAGGGGTCAGAAACCAGGCCAGGAGGACGACGATGAGCAGGAGGCCGGCCAGGAGGGCGATCTGCTGTCCGGGGGTGAGGCGACGGACCAGTTTTCGGGTGAAGGCAACCAGCCGCTGGGTAGGGCGCCGGGAGGATACCGGAGCGGTTGGGCTCTCCGGCCGCGCCAGTGCCTGGAAGATGAGGTCGCCGACGAACCACCCTATGGCACCCAAGGCCAGTGCGGAGATGGCGCGGCCGAAGTAGAGGGACACCGTCATCCAGGGGGCGAAAAGGAGGAATTGGATGACCAGGACGCCGATGAGGGCCATCACCGTTCCGGTCGCCATTTCCAGGGGCCAGCGGGCATCGCGCGGCAGAGGGGTCGGGCGAGGTCCGACACGGGGGCTGGGGGCCGTCACGGGAGGGGGTGGCACAGGCTCCAGTGGGAAAGAGCGAAGGCCGGCGGCCTGCTGGAGGGCGGCCTGCATTTGGCGGGCATCGGCGAAGCGGCGGTTGGGGTCCAGTTCCATCGCCCGCAGGATCACCCCGGCGATCTGAGGGGAAATGTTCGGGCCACGCGGTGGGGGAAGGGGGACGTTGTTGGCCCATCGGTCCAGAGCGGAGGGCGGCTCCTCCCCTCTCAGGGCGTAATAGAGCGTCGCGCCCAGGCTGTAGAGGTCGGAGCGGGGGTTGGTGTGGGCGCCGCCCAGGTGGAAATGCTCCGGCGAGGCATACTCCGGCGTCCCCATTCCCCGCACAATGTGCTGGGTTTCCGGACGGCGTGGGTCCCAGAGTTTCACCAGGCCGAAATCCACCAGCACCGCACGACTCTCTTCCCAGCCCTTCCCCGACGCGAGGGAGGCAGGGGTAATGATAATGTTCTGGGGCTTGATGTCCCGATGGAGAACGTGGCGGCTGTGGCAGAGCGCCAGTGCGTCCAGCAACTGGATGCCCCACCGGACAACGTGAGCCTGCGGTAAGGGGCCCCATCGGAGAACCAGTTGATCCAAACTGACCCCCTCCACAAAGTCCATCACCAGGAAAGAGCGGCCTCCCCAATCAAAGAAATCGGTCACCCGGGGCAAATGAGGGTGGGAGAGTCCGGCCAGCACGCGGGCCTCCTGGTGGAACTGGGCGCGCTGCTGGCTCAAGATATGGGGGTCTATGCCGGGCTGGGGGAGCATCTCCTTCAGGGCGACGGGGATGTTGAGATTGAGGTCCCAGGCGCGATAGACGGCACCCATCCCACCCTGGCTCAGCAGACGAGCGATACGGTAGCGGTTGTTGACGATTTGACCAGATGTGAGCGGCATTGGCCCTCCTTTATGGAATGCGTCCCTTCTCCTCCGCCGGAGAAGGAAAGGCGCAGGTCGCGGACGGGTCCAGACAGGCCCATGTATCGTGCAGGCGGCCTTCCAGCAGGGCAATACGGGCCGTGTCCACTCGCCGATATGGGATTTGCATCCTATTTTACCCTCATTCCATCTCCACCACAATCACCCCGATGTTATCCTCTCCCCCGGCCCGGTTAGCAGCCTCCACCAGCGCGTCGCAGGCTTGCTGGGGGGTCCGGGCCCTCTCCACGATGCGCCGAATCTCCTCATCCGGCACCATCTCCCAGAGGCCGTCGGTGCAGAGGATGAGCCGGTCCCCTTTCCGGAGCGTGCGGGTGAAGAGGTCTACCTCCACGTCGGGCTGTTGGCCCAGCGCGCGGTAAATCTCGTTGCGGCGGGGATGGGTGCGGATTTGTTCGGGCCGGATGATCCCCACCTCTGCCATCCGGGCGACAAGGGAATGGTCCCGGGTGATCTGCTCCAGATGGCCCTCCCGCAGGAAGTAGGCCCGGCTATCCCCCACATTGGCGATAATCGCCGTTTCCCCCACAATCAGGGCCGCCGTAAGGGTAGAGCCCATATCGCGACCGCTCTCCCGAGCGTGATGGAACAGTGCGCCGTTGGCTTCCCGAATCGCCTGGATCAGCAGGTCGCCCGGGCCGGCGCCACCCGCAGGCCGGAACCGGCGCAGTTCAGGGACAACTCCGGTCTGGATAAATTGCTCCGCCACCACCCGGTTGACGGTCCGGCTGGCCAGGTCCCCCGCGTCGTGGCCACCCATCCCGTCTGCCACGATGTAGAGGCCGATAGGCCCGGTGAGGCCCTCCTGGTCTATCCCTGCCGTGAGAGAGAGGACGGCATCCTCGTTGCGAAGGCGGTGCCGTCCCGGATGGGTGGCCTGGCCATAGGATGGCTTCAGGGGACGGGCCACCTCCCAGGGGAGGCGGGCCATGTCGGTCAGCATGTCCCCTACCGAGGCGTACTCTCCTCGCGCGGCCCGTTCTACCGGAAGCCGGAGGGGGGTGGGGAGCAGGTCCCGGCCCCCGCGTGTCAGTTCTCGCCCCGTGGCCAGGAAGGCCAGGAGATTCGCCAGGAACAGCAGGTCCCGCTCCACCTGTTTCCGGACCTCCCCGGGGTCGGATGCGAAGGGGAGACAAGTGCTCAGATCGGCCAGCCGGATGTCATCCCCTCCGCCGACGGTGATGAGTCCTTCCATGCTGGCCCCGCCGACCTCGGTGTGGGAGAAGCGATGGGTGTGAAGGTAGAGGAGGGCCTGGGCTACGGGGAAGAAACCGTTCAGCGCTTCCTGGGGAGACCGCTGCTGCCGACCCCGCACCAGCACGCCCCATCGACCGGGGTGAGCGATGACCGCACAGAGCAGAGGGACGGCGGATGGGGCGAGCGGTCCGGCGCCCTCGGTGTAGCCGGTGGTCACGAAGATAGCGTGGTGGCGGATAATGGAGGGGTATCCGGCGCTGAGGGCGACCAGTTGGGAGGCCGTCGCCTCGGGCAGCGTTCCCCCTGTGGTGGAACGGGCGTGGATCAGGACGGGTGTCAGGGGCTGACGGCAGAAGGTACAGAGCCCATCGGGGGGAATCCCCGCCTGGGTCCTGCCACAGGCCGCGCAGGTGAGGTCCAGGGCATCGTAGTAAGTGGACCGGGAGAGCCGACGCCGTTTGACGACGCCGTAGCGATGGGTGGGAGAGGCGATCAGGGAACCGGTTTTCGGCACGGCTGGCGAAGCGTTCGGAACGTCCATCGGGTCACCCCTCCAGGGATTGATGGCTGGTAACTATTCAGCGCTGACCGAAAGTCAGCCTTCCTGGGCCTGGGGCCTCCGGACGGCCTGCGCCGTCCATTCGGGAGGCGTCAACGGAGGTTGACGCCCGGCGCAAAGCGCCCAGGGGAGGCCGATTTCCAATCGGTGCCAAGGGGGCGATCTCCATCGGGCTGAACAGTTACGATGGCTGACCGCTGACGACTGGCGGCTGGCGACAGAGATCTCAGGAACTGCTGCTACAGATGCTGATCGCCAGGTAGATGCATGCTATCAATTCCAGAAACAGGAGCCCCAGCACTGCGATTTGCCCCCAGGCCACCCGCCCCGGGGAAGGGGCCGCGATGAGGGTGACCGGCACTTCTTCGCTCTGCCCGTCGTCCAGGGCTATCTCCAACCGCCCCTGAAGGGGCCGGGGGTCTGGAACCAAAAGGCGGATGTGCCAGTTGATCCAGAGTTCCAACCCGCTGCCGGAGGCCAGATGTCGGCCCAGGGGGAGGGAATGGGTGTTCAGAAAAACCCGTACTTCCGTTGTTTCGTCGTCCACCGGAGCGGCGCGGACCTGAAGCCAGGGGGCGTCCGGGCGGACGGTAACCTTCGCCCCGGGCGGGTGGGTGACCGTCAGCGTGAAAGGCGGTGCATCGGCGCCCCGCACTACCCGTCCCCAATCCAGGGCGGATGGGGAGATCTGGAGGGTCTTCTTCGGCGCTGCTGCCTTGGGGGGAAGCGGGACCTTCCCTTTAGGCGCGCGGGCGGGCACCTTCTTCCCCAGGAGGGCCTTCTTCATCTCCTGGGCCGAGGCGAACCGCTTGCTCCGCTCCTTCTCCACCGCCCGGGCAATGGCGTCCGCCACAGGTGGGCTGACATTTGGATTCAGGCGGCGCAGCGGCGGAAAATCCTCCATAGGATGCTGAGTCGGGTCCCGCAGACTGAGCAGATGATGCAATAGCGCCCCCAGCGCGAAAATATCCGACCGCTCATCGGTTTGGGCTTTTCCGTATTGCTCGGGCGGCGCGTATCCGGCCGTGCCCAGGATGACCGTATCTTTGTGCTTTCCCGGTTTGTAGAGACGGGCGATACCCAGGTCCAGCAGTTTGACGGTATCGGTATCTTCTATGACCATCACATTGCCCGGCTTCAGGTCCCGGTAGATGATTTTGGGGCTCTGTCCGTGGAGGTAGCTCAGGACATCGCAGAGTTGCTCCGCCCAGACCAGGACCCGTTCCTCGGGGAACGGCTCAGTTTGTTCTTCCAGCATTGCCTCCAGCGTGCGGCCGTGGACGAACTCCATCACCATGTAGTACCGGTCCCCTTCCCGAAACGAATCGCTGACCCGGACCAGGTTGGGATGGGAGAGGGAGGCCAGGAGTCGGGCTTCCCGCTGGAAGGATTCCAGAATCTCCTTCCACTCATCGGGATTCTTCTGCCGGATGACCGATTCGGACATCTCCTTTACGGCGACGACCTGATTGTTCAGCCGTTTGTCCTGGGCTTTGTAGACGATGGCCATCCCGCCTGCCCCGACCTTCTCCAGAATCACGTACCGTCCTGCCAGAGTGGAAAGGGGGAGCAGGCCGTCGGCGCTGGGGTGGATATCCAGGGGGCCGGGTGGATGAGTCGGTGGGCGGGGAGAAGGAAGGCCGGCCAGCGGCCGGCCGCATACGGGGCAGAAGCGGGCGCCAGGGCGGACGGCCGCGCCGCAGTGGGGGCAGGGGATGGCGACAGTTCTGGAGAGGGCATTGCCGCATGCGGGGCAGAAACGGGCGCCAAGGCGGACGGCCGCGCCGCAGTGGGGACAGGTGGCCGCGGCGCCCGCTCCTGCCGTCTCCAGGGCGGGCTGGCCGCACCGGCGGCAGAAACGGGCCCCCATCCGGAGGGGTTCTCCGCAGTGGGGGCAGGAAGCCATCGGGAGCGGCGCTCGGCAGACCTTGCAGAAGCGCGCCCCCGGACGATTCACCGTTCCACATTGAGGGCAGAGAGTCATAGTCCCTCTTCATGGGGGGAAGGGAGACCTCTCCCCCGGCCCCTCCCCGAAACGAGAGAGAGAAACCCCTCTCCCAAGGGAGGGGGGCCGGGGGTTAGGTCAAATTTCCCTCCCTTCAGAACCCTCTTCTATGCAGCAGGCCGCCGTAATGCGATTCAGAACATCGGGAAGGTTCTCCTCGCACGGGCATTCTTTTCCCCCAGTACAGGTAGAGAAAATCTGCGCTCATCCACGGGAATCTGCATTCTCTTTCCGTAACTGCCTACCCTCCCGCGGGTTTCAGAGGCCACCGGCAGGCCGGGCGAACCGTTATTTCCTCACCCC
>JASFBC010000267.1:0-14623 GCA_036172315.1 Anaerolineae bacterium
GGCATCACCACGCCCCCGTATCCCGCCTCCGCTCCGTACTCAGTAAACAACCGTCCCCACTTCGTCTGCAATGCCGCCTCCACCCGCTTGCGCCCTACAAAGGGATACCAGTACACATTGTGATAGAAATTGGAGGCGAAGTAGGACCAGGGGACCAGCGGAGTACGCAGGAGCAATTTCTCAAACGGTTTGAGGGGGCCGTGATAAATCATCTTCTGCCCCCGGCTGGCAAAAGTATCCTCCTGGATGAAGCCCCAGTTCTGGGAAAGCACCCACTCCGGATCCTCGCCCAGGATCTCTATCTGGCGCGGGTCACCCACACCCAGCCCCATTTCGTGCGCGATGCGGATAAACGGGATGGAGAGAGGATCAAACCCCTGCATATGGGCCGAAATCGCGTCTATGGCGACCTGGTCGGCGGAGGCCAGGATGACATCCTTCTCATGCCAGCGCATCGCCCTCGGGCCGGGACCATCCCCGGCAAAGGTCCCGTCCATCACGGCAAAAAGGCCCGGGTGGATGTCCTGCTGGATCATCAATAGGTCCACCAGTGTCTCGTGGATGACAGAGTGAGTCCAGTGCCGCCTGGTGCCCAGCAGCCCACCGAAAGCATTCTTCATCGCACCGGTAATGGTGGTGAAGACGTGGGTCTTCACAGTGGGCAACTGAATGATGTTCCGCCCGATGAGAATCTCCGGGATGTACACCCCCTCGGGGTAAACCTGGTCCAGCACCAGAAACGGCCGCTTGGGCTCGTAACGCACCCAACGATACTGGGGTTCGTAGAGGTGGACGTTCCGAAGACCGTACTTCTGCACCACATAGAGGTGCTTGTTATTCCGCTCCCCGACATAAGCATCCACCACAACGGTGTTGTTCTGGGCCGCGATGAGATGGCGATATCCCGCCGCCAGGAGTGCCCGAATCACCCCTTCCAGTTGCCAGGGAGCGGTGGAGCAGGCCGGATACCAGGTCTGCCAGGAGATATTGATTTTGAGAATGGTCTCTTTGTCCGGCGGCAAGGCCTCCCGGAATCCGGCCAGTTCCATCAGCCGCGCGTAATCTTCCAGGACCGTCTCCGGTCGCGTCCGCAAAACTGCTACACGTCCCCATCCAGGGAATCGGCCACTCATTCGGATACCTCCTCTGGTCTGAAATACCGCAGTAGCGCAGGCCGCCAGGCCTGCCCCGGATACCTCCTCCGGTCTGAAATACCGCTGAGAGCAACGCTGTATGCCATCCCCCAATGCGGAACGTTCCCAAGTATACTGCTTCATCGTTTTGTGGTCAAATCACTTTGTGCTATAATTACCTTGCTACCAGCATCAGCCTGAACAGGTGCGATTCCCGGGCAAGTCCTGGGATGGTTCATAAGCGGATGGGATCCCCAACCGGGGAAGGAGGGAGATGGATAAAGAGGCCATCGCTCTGCGAAATCGGATAATTGGCATCCTGCTCCGGGACGCCAGGATAAAGGCTGGTCGGACCAAACAGGAGTGTGCGAACTGGCTGGGCGTTCCGGTCAGCACCATTACGGCCTACGAAGAGGGGCGAAAATCGGTGTCGCTGCCCGAATTGGAGGCCCTGGCCTTCTTTCTGGATATACCGGTTCGGCATTTTTGGGACCCCAACGCCCATCTGTTAAGTGAAGAACCCTCCCCACCAGTACAGGAAATTCTGGCCCTGCGTCACCGGATGATCGGGGCTCTGGTACAACAGGCCCGGAAAGAAGCCGGCAAAAGCCGCAAAGACCTGGCCCAATGGCTGGGGTGCTCCGTCCGCCGCATCGCGGCCTACGAGCAGGGGGAACGACCCATCCCGATGGCGGAACTGGAGATGCTGGCCCGAGCGCTGAATCGGCCGATAGAGTACTTCCTGGATTCATCCGGCCCGATCGGGGAATGGGAAGCCGAACAGCGGGCCTTCCGTATGTTCCGCCAACTTCCGCCGGAAATTCAGGAGTTTGTCTCCCGCCCTATTAACCGGAGTTACCTGGAGGTGGCGATGAAACTGGCGGAGATGCCCGCCGGCGCCCTGCGCCAGATCGCCGAGGGGCTGCTGGAGATCACCTATTAGGGATGCCGTTGCGGAGGTGGCCGATGTCTCTTGCGGACCGAAGTGAAATCAATCCGGATATTATATAGGCAAACCGGTGATCCGGGGGCCCGAATTTCCGTAGATATGGAAAGAACTGCAGGGCAACTAAATCCCTATTCTGGAGGTCCCTATGTCCTTCATCCCCCATTCTGACGAAGACCGTAAAGCAATGCTGGAAGCCATCGGCGTCCGGTCGGTGGAGGAATTGTTCCGGGACGTCCCCGAGCGAGTTCGGTTTCCCCACCTGGATCTCTCTCCCGCCCTTTCGGAAATGGAAGTTCGCTGGGAGTTAGAGACCCTGGCTTCCGCCAACTTCACGACTGCCGACGGCCCCTGCTTCCTGGGTGCCGGCGCCTATCGCCACTACGTCCCCGCCGTGGTGGACGCCGTCCTGCGCCGGGGAGAGTTCTACACCGCCTACACCCCCTACCAGCCGGAAGTCAGCCAGGGGACCCTCCAGGCCATCTTTGAGTATCAGACGATGATCTGCGAGTTAACGGGCATGGAGGTCTCCAACGCCTCCCATTACGACGGAGCCACTGCTACCGCTGAGGCGGTCATCACCGCCATCAACGTCCATCGCCTGAAGCGCCGCAAAGTTGTGCTCTCTCCCTGGGTTCACCCCGAATATCGCGCCGTCGTCCGCACCTACACCCAGGGTATGGGGCTGAACATTGTGGGAGATGACGGCTCCCGGCCCGTAACCGACCTGGTGGACGGGGAGACGGCCTGCCTCATCGTCCAGTATCCGGATTTTCTGGGACGGATTGAGGACCTGAGCCCGTATGCAGAGGCGGCGCACCGGGCCGGAGCGTTGCTGGTAGTGGTTGCGGATCCCATCGCGCTGGGCATGCTGAAGCCCCCGGGCGCTTTCGGCGCCGACATTGTCGTCGGCGAAGGCCAGAGTATGGGGGCCGGCCTCAACTTCGGCGGCCCCTACCTGGGCTTCTTCGCCACCCGTATGGAGTACGTCCGCCGGATGGCAGGACGCCTGGTCGGGCAGACGGTGGATGCTGAGGGGAAGCGGGGGTTCGTCCTCACCCTCTCCACCCGGGAACAGCACATCCGGCGGGAGAAGGCCACCTCCAATATCTGTACCAACCAGGGGCTGGTCGCGCTGGCGGCAGCGGTCTATATGGCCGCACTGGGCCGCCACGGAATGCGTCGGGTGGCGGAACTCTGCTACCACAAGGCCCACTACGCCGCCGATCGGATCGCCGAACTGGACGGGTACACTGTCCTGCGGGAAAAGCCGTTCTTCAAAGAGTTCGTCGTTCGCTGCCCGAAACCCGTCAGAGAAATCAATAACTATCTGCTGGACGAGTGGGGCATCATCGGGGGGTATGACCTGGGGCGGGATTACCCCCATCTCCAGAACCATATGCTGGTCTGCGTGACGGAGATGAACCCGCGCCGGGAGATTGACTTGCTGGTGGAAGCCCTGGAGGATGCCGTTTGATCCTGCAGGGGTGGGGTATAATGCCTCCTGCCCCGCCAGACCGTACCCGAACAGTACTTAATGCCGCTACAGGTGAGCGGAAGGGCTGGTTGCAACCGCAAGGCGGTTAAAATCTGCGATCAAAATCATCCATTTACAGGGGGTACTATGAGCGCGCAACTGATTGACAAACTGAATGCGGCCATCGCCCGCGAACTTCAGGTTTCTATCCAGTACATGTGGCAACATGTCCGCATCGGCGGCCCCTACGCGGCCTCCATCGGCGGTGTCCTCAGGAAGATCGCTATCACCGAGATGAAACACGCTGAGACCATCGCCGAGCGGGTGGACTACTTGGGCGGCGTCCCCACCACCAAGCCTGCCCCCATCACCGTGGGAAACGAATGGCGGGAGATGCTGCAACTGGACCTCCAGGCCGAAGAAGAAGCCATCGCGATGTACAAAGAAATCATTGCCCTGGCCCGCCAGGAAGGCGACATCGTGACAGCCAAACTCTTTGAAGAGATTCTGATGGACGAAGAGGAGCATCACAACGGGTTTCGCACGCTGCTGGAGTAAAGATGAAACCTCAAATCTCACCCGAACCGCTGATCTTTGAAATCTCCCGCCCCGGACGGTGCGCGGTGGCGCTGCCGGAACTGGACGTCCCTCCGGCGGAACTGCCCCGGGACCTCCTCCGGGACGACCTGCTCTTGCCGGAAGTCAGCGAGGTGGACCTCATTCGTCACTACACCCATCTCTCCCAACGGAACTACGGGGTGGATACGGGCTTCTACCCCCTGGGCTCCTGTACGATGAAGTACAATCCCAAAATCAACGAGGAGATGGCCCGATTGCCCGGTTTCGTCCACCTTCACCCCTATCAAGATGAGGAGACGGTCCAGGGTGCCCTGGCGCTGATGTACTTCCTGCAGGAGTTCCTGAAAGAGATCGGGGGCTTCGCCGCTGTCAGTTTGCAGCCGGCGGCGGGGGCCCATGGCGAACTGACCGGCGTGCTGATGATGCGCGCCTGGCAGTGCGACCGGGGCCAATCGCACCGCGACATTATTCTGGTCCCTGATTCCGCCCACGGCACTAACCCCGCCAGCACGACGATGAGCGGGCTGAAGGTGGTGGAGGTCCCCTCCGACAACCGGGGCAATGTGGACCTGAAGGCGCTGGAGGCCGCCTGCCGGGAGCACGGCGACCGGCTGGTGGGGATGATGCTCACCAACCCCAACACCCTGGGGCTGTTTGACGAGCATCTGGAGGAAATCACCGCCCTCGTCCACGAGCACGGCGGCCTGATATACGGCGACGGCGCCAATATGAACGCCCTCCTGGGCATTGCCCGCCCCGGCGACCTGGGCTTTGACGTCCTCCACTACAACCTCCACAAGACCTTCAGTACCCCGCACGGCGGCGGCGGCCCCGGCTCCGGGCCGGTGGGCGTCTCGGCGGAACTGGCCGACTTCCTCCCCAGCCCCATCGTCGCCATAGACTCTCAGCGGTCCACTGAAGAGAGCCCATTCTTCACCTTCTACTACCCACCCAAGTCTATCGGTCGGGTAAAGGCGTTCTACGGCCACTTCGGGATTCTGGTACGCGCCTACACCTACATCCGGATGATGGGGCCGGAGGGGCTGCGCCGGGTAGCGGAGGACGCCGTCCTCAACGCTAACTACCTCAAGAGCCGCATCCAGCACGTCTACCACGTCCCCTATAACCGCACCTGCATGCACGAATTCGTCTGCGAGGGACGTTTCCCCGATGCCCCCGATGTGCGGGCGCTGGACATCTCCAAGCGGCTCATAGACTACGGCTTTCACCCGCCGACCAACTACTTCCCTCTCATTGTCCACGAGGCGCTGATGATTGAACCGACGGAGACGGAGAGCAAAGAGACGCTGGATGCCTTCGCCGATGCCCTCCTGCGCATCGCCGAGGAGGCCCGTACGAACCCGCAACTGTTGCACGAAGCGCCCCACAATGCCCCCGTCCGGCGGTTGGACGAGGTACGGGCGGCAAAGGAACTGATTCTCAGATACCAGAGGTGACAGTCACCTTGCAGGTGGACAGTCACCTCATTCCATCTGCCACGGACCCTCTGCGGCCGTGAGCCTGTTCCAGAGGTGTGTATGCACGACTTTCCCGTGCCGCTGGGATCGCCGGAGGCGACCGAGACGGCAATAAGGAAAGACCCCCGTCCCAATGGGGTCCTTCCCCGACATTCCCCTTTGGCCGCTCATCGCCTCCCGTCCCCCCATACCTTCGTATCCTTGCATCCTTGTATTCTTTCACTCTTACACCACAGGAGGTCACGATGAGTGCTAAAACCCCTTCTCTCGGTGGGCGTCTGAGCGCCCATGACCTGGCCGTGGCCGGCATCTTCGGCGCGCTGGCCATTGTCCTGGCCTTCACCCCGTTGGGACTGATTCCGGTCCCCAACCCCAGCGAGGCGGCCACCAGCCTGCACCTGCCCGCCATCATCGCCGGTATCCTCTCCGGCCCCATCGTCGGCGCGCTGGTCGGACTGGTACTGGCGGTCTCCACCTGGTACCTCTACAGCGCCGCCTTCATCACCTTCGCCGGAGGGAACCTGCTGGTGGCGCTGGCGGCGGCCTTCCTTCCTCGTCTGCTCATCGGTGTCACCGCCTACTACGCCTTCCGTCCCCTGCGCCGATGGCCGACTCTGGCCGCCGCTGTCGCCGGTCTGGTCGGCACGCTGACCAACACCTTCGGCGTCCTGGGCATCCTCATCTTCCTGGGGACGTTGCCGGTAGCCTTGCTGGCGCCCGTCTTCTCCATGAACGTGCCCATTGAGATCGCCCTGGCGCTGGTGGTCACCATTCCCACTGTTGCCGTCCTGCGGGCCATGGGGAGAGGCCGCATCGCCGCCCTGCGCGACTGATCACGTTTCACGCTTCACGTTTCACGCTTCACGTTTCACGCTTCACGTTTCACGTTTCACGCTTCACGTTTCACGTTTCACGTTTCACGATGACCCCCCCGTTCATCCAGACCGTCCACCTGGAACACACCTACGCCGCCGAGGACGGCCGGGCCATCCCGGCCCTGCGGGGGATTGACCTGACCATTCACCGGGGGGAATTCGTCGCTCTGGTCGGCCCCAACGGGTCGGGGAAATCCACCCTGGCCCGCCACTTCAACGCGCTCCTCCTCCCCACCGCCGGGGAGGTCTGGGTGGACGGTCTTTCCACCTCCGACCCGCGCCACGTTCAGGCTATCCGGCAGCGGGTGGGCATGGTCTTCCAGAACCCCGACAACCAGATTGTCGCCGGCACCGTGGAGGAGGACGTGGCCTTCGGGCCGGAGAACATGGGCATCCCACCGGCGGAAATCCGGTGGCGGGTGGATGAGGCGCTGGAAGTCGTCGGGATGACGGACTACCGCCACCACCCCCCACACATGCTCTCCGGCGGCCAGAAGCAGCGGGTCGCCATCGCGGGCGCGCTGGCGACCCGCCCCCATTGTATCGTCCTGGACGAGCCGACCTCCATGCTGGATGCCGAAGGACGCCGTCAGGTGCTCCAGACCATCCGGCGGCTGAACGCCGAACTGGGGCTCACCATTATCCTGATCACCCAGTCAATGGACGAGGCCGCGCTGGCCCGGCGGGTGCTGGTGATGGACGGAGGCCGGATTGTGCGGGACGGTCCCCCGGAGGAGGTACTGGAGGCCCCGGAGGTGGAAGGGCTGGGCCTGGGTCGGCCCTTCGCAACGGAGGTGGCCCGTCGCCTGCGGGAGCGGGGAATCCCCCTCCCGTCCGGCCTGCTGACCGTAGAGGCGCTGGCAGCAGCGCTGCTGAGAGAGTAGTGGGGACAACTCCGCAGGGTTGTCCTGCGCGGGAGAATATGCACATTCGGGTAGATGGTCTAACCCATATCTACGCCCGGGGGACTCCAGCGGAACGGGTGGCCTTGCGAGGGGTCAATCTGGAAATTGGGCCGGGGGAGCGGGTGGGGATTTCTGGCCCCACCGGCTCTGGCAAATCCACCCTGGTCCAGCACATCGCTGGCCTGCTGGTGCCGACAGCCGGGCAGGTGCTGCTGGACGGCGTCCCGGCCCACGCGCGCACTCCCGAAGCGCGCACCCGGAGGCGGCAGGTGGGCTTGGCCTTCCAGTTTCCGGAAGCCCAGATGTTTGAGGTGACCGTCTTCCGGGAGGTGGCCTTCGGGCCCCGCCACCTGGGGCTGAATACGGACGAAATCGCCGCGCGGGTCCGCTGGGCCCTGGAGATGGTCGGGCTGGACCCTGAGGCCTTTGCCGACCGGGTGCCCTTTGCCCTTAGCGGCGGGGAGATGCGGCGGGTGGCACTGGCGGGCATCCTGGCCCTCCAACCCCGAGTCCTGATTCTGGATGAGCCCACCGCCGGGCTGGACCCGCGCGGGCGGGCGGACATCCTGGCCCGCCTGCGTGCCTGGCAGGCCCAGACGGGCGCTACCCTCATCCTGGTCTCCCACCACCTGGACGAGATGGCCGGGCTGGTAGACCGGGTGGTCCTCCTGGCTGATGGGCAGGTCGTGGCCGACGGGCCCACCCGCCAGGTCCTGGGCGACGGTGATGGGCTGCGCTCTGTGGGCCTATCCCCGCCCCCCAGCATAGCGCTGCTGGAAGCGCTCCGGGCCGCCGGATGGCCCGTCCGCACCGACGCAGTGGATATAGAGGAGGTCGTCGCCGAAATCGTGCCGTGTATGGCGGATCAATATCACACAAAGACCCAAGGGCACAGAGAAAGAGATAATAAACTTTATCGGGAATAGCGATGAGGGAAGCGGATAAGTAACAAGGAAATCCGCGTCCATCTGCGTTCATCCGCGTCCTCTTCTTTATGTGAGGGAAAAGTGAACCTTCTCCTGCCGGGAATGTACTTTGCGGCTGATACAGTCCTGCACCGGTTGGACCCCCGGACCAAGGTGGGAACCGCGCTGGTGCTGATGGCGTTGCCCTTCGTCGCTCGCCATCCCCTCGGACACCTGTTGACGGTAGGACTGATCGGCGCGGCGGTTATCCTCTCCCGCGCGCCGTGGCGGGCACTGCTGGGCACCCTCCGCACTCTCTTCTGGCTCGGCTTCTTTATGTTTTTCTTCTACTTCTTCACCACCCCCGGCCGGCCCCTGATCGCGCTGGGTAGAGTGACGGTCACGCTGGAGGGGGTGCTGGCCGGTGCTATGCAGGTCTATCGCCTCTGTCTGCTGGCGGTCATTGCCGCTCTGCTCACTTACACCACGTCGCCCCTCCAACTGACCCATGGGCTGGAGGCGATGCTCTCACCGCTGGCCCGCCTGGGGTTCCCGGTGCGGGAACTGGGGATGGTGCTGACCATCGCCCTGCGCTTCGTCCCGACGTTTTTTGAGGAGATAGAGACTCTTTCCCGGGCCCAGAAGGCGCGCGGGGTGGATCTCTCATCTGGCCCGCCCTGGCAACGGATTCGCAACATGGTGCCGGTCCTCGTCCCGCTGTTCCTCTCCGCCATCCGGCGGGCCGAGGAACTGGCGGTGGCGATGGAGGCCCGGGGCTTCCGCAGCCATCCCCATCGCACCCGCCTCTACCGGCTGACATTGACCCGGGCCGACGCCATCGCCGCGATAGTGGTTCTGGCTTGCGGGATCGCGGGAATTATCCTGTAGCGCAGGCCGCCAGGCTCGCTTCTACAGGCTAACAGCCTGCGCCACAGGCCGCCAGGCCTGCACATCCCTGTAGCAGGAGGTCAGCCATGCTTCTCTGTGTAGACATTGGCAACACCAACATCACCTTTGGCCTCTACGAGGGGGCCACTCTAGGCCCGCGCTGGCGCATCCGGACCATTCACGATAAAATGCCCGATGAGTACGGTATCCTCATGCTCCAGTTGTTCCGCCATCGGGGATACGGGCCGGAGGATGTGACGGGGGTCTCTATCGCCAGCGTCGTCCCACCGCTGACACCCGTCTTTGAGGCTCTCTGCCGGGACTACCTGGGGCAGGAGCCACTGATTGTGGATGCCGGGGTTCGGACAGGGGTCCGCATCCGCTACGACAACCCGCGCGAGGTTGGCGCCGACCGGGTAGTGGACGCCGCTGCCGTCCGGGCCCTCTACGGAGTCCCGGCCTGCGTGGTGGATTTCGGGACCGCGACCACCTTTGACGCCGTCTCCGCCGACGGGGACTACCTGGGCGGGGCCATCGCGCCGGGCATTGCTATCGCCGCCGAGGCCCTCTTTGCCCGCACGGCCAAACTGCCGCGCGTGGAGATTGCCCGCCCCCCCTCCGTCATCGGGCGTAATACCGTCCAGAGCATCCAGTCCGGGCTCCTCTTCGGATATGTGGGGCTGGTGGAGGGGATGGTCGCGCGCTTCCGGGCCGAGTTGGGGCCCGCAATGAAGGTTGTGGCGACGGGCGGACTGGCTGAACTCATCGCCCGGGAGACTCCGGTCATAGACATCGTGGACCCCTGGCTCACCCTGCACGGCCTGTGCATCATCTACGAACTGAACCGTCTGCCCTCGCGATTCGCAGGGGAATAAACCCCCACCGGTATATTATGCCCAGCGATCTCCCACCCGACCTGCGGGAACGACTGCGGCGGTTGGGGGTGGTACGGGGCGCGCGCCTCCTTCCTCCCTCCCCTCGCCGCCCGGTCGCCATAGAGAGCGTCCTGCCGGGCCGTTTCTACGAGACCCCGGCGGGCCGGTGCCGGCTTGCGCGCACCGATTACCCCGCCGGGTATGCCCACGGCCGTCTCCCCCTCCAATCCTTCATGGCCCTCCCCGTCAACATCCTGGCGGTCATCAGCGGCGACCCGTCGCTGGCGACCGTTCCCCCATCTCAGGCCCTCTTCTTGGATACGGAAACTACCGGCCTCTCCGGCGGTACCGGGACGATGGCCTTCCTGGTCGGCCTGGGGTTTTTTGAGGGAGACCGCTTCGTCGTCCTGCAGGCGTTCCTGCGCGACCCCGGCGACGAACCGGCCCTGATTCATTTCTTGGACGAGTTCCTGCCCCGATTCCGCTGGCTGGTGACTTTCAACGGCCGGGGGTTTGACGTTCCCATTCTCCAGAACCGCTTCGTCCTGGCCCGGCGACCGTTCCCGCTGGACGGGGTCCCCCACCTGGACCTGCTCCCCATCGCCCGGCGGTTGTGGCGGGAGCGGCTGGTCTCCTGCGCCCTGACCGCGCTGGAACGGGACATCCTGGGGGTGGTGCGAGACCAGGCCGATATCCCCAGCGGGGTCATCCCCCTGGTCTACCGGGATTATCTGCGGACGGGTGACGCGCGGGAGATTCCGCGCATCCTCTACCACAACCGGATAGATATTCTGAGCATGCCGGTGCTGGCGGCCCATCTGGGGCGGGTCTTTGCTGACCCGGAGGGGGAGGTTGGACTGAGTGGGGAGGAATTGGGGGTGCTGGCCCGGTGGTACCAGGAGGCTGGATGGGAGGGGGAGGCGTTGCTACGGGCAGCGATCCGCCGGGCCCGACCGGGGGCCGGGCGGGCCCGCTGGCTGGCTGAACTGGCCCTGACGGTCAAGCGGCGGGGGGAATGGGGTCGGTCGGTGGAATGGTGGCAGCAACTGGCACTGGAGGCACCGGATCGGGTCGGGCCGGTAGTGGAACTGGCCAAAGTGTACGAGTGGCATCTGAGCCGCCCGGCGCTGGCACTGGGATGGGCCCGGGAGGCCCTGCGGAGAGCCGAACATCTGCCCCCTGGCCCCCACCGGGAGCAGGTCATTGCCGAAATCCGTCATCGGCTGGACCGCCTGAAGCGGCGCATCCCGCCCCTTCTGCGGATGGACATGCCGGGCGCATCCGGAAATTCCCGGCATGGTAACTATTCAGCCCGATAGAGATCGCCCTCTTGGCGCCGATGTGGGGTGGGGCAGGGTCCCCTTGCGGTTGCCCCTGCGTTGGACGCCTCTTGGAAGGGCGGTGCAGGCTGTCCTCCGGCCGAAGGTCCGGAGAGGTTGACTTTCGCCAGCGCTGAAGAGTTACCCGGCACGTTGATTATCCGCCCCTTCCGCCAGCGCGATGATGCGCTCGTAGCCCGCCCGGATCAACCGCTCCAGTTCGTCTGCCGTCGCCCGGTAGGCGACCGGAGAGAGCCCGTACGGATCAGCGACGCCATGGGACTCCCCGGCCATCTCGGCCAGCAAGTAAATGCGGTCCCGGGCTTCCGGGAATGCCTGGCGCAGGGCCTCCACATGCTGGGGCGCCATGCCCAGGACAAGGTCCGCTTCCTCCACCATCCGGCGCGTCAGCCGGCGGGACCGGTGACCGGTGAGGTCTATTCCCCGTTCCGCCATTGCCATCACCGCGCTCGTGCTGGCAGGTTCCCCCTCTTCGGCCCATATCCCCGCCGAGAGGACGCGCCAATCCTGTCGGTCGCCGTCTTCGTCCAGGCGGCGGCGTAGCAGCGCCGCCGCCATCGGCGAGCGGCACAGGTTCCCCGTACAGACCATCAGGATTGTTGGCATAGACGCCAGTTCCTTTCTGCTTCGGGGCTCTGTTCGTAGTAAGGCCCGGAGCGCAGCGAAGTGCCATTTTGACGCCCCTCCGCTCCGCCGCGCGGTTGACTACGAGCGGATATGGGCGGCCCACCAACGGGGGAGGACTTCGCCTGCCGGTCCCCGCAGGACCTCGTCGGCCAGTGGAGTGAGCGGGGTCTCGGAAACGTTCACTTCTATCAGCCGCGCGCCGTTCCGATGGGCCACCACCGGAAGAGACGCGGCCGGTTGGACCAGCGCCGACGTCCCCACGACCAGCATCCACCGGCACCGGGCGGCCGCTCTCCACGCCTCGTCCAGTACGGATGAGGGGAGAGGTTCGCCGAACCATACCACATCCGGACGCAACAGCCCGCCACAGGCGCACCGAGGGGGGATTTCCGGAAAGGGCACCCGGCGGTCCTCCCCGACCCGGCCGCACCGGGTACAGCGGACCCGCCAGATGTTGCCGTGGAGTTCCAGTACGCGCCGGCTCCCTGCGGCCTGGTGGAGACCGTCCACGTTCTGGGTGATCAGGGTGAAATCCGGGAGCGTGGCTTCCATCTCCGCCAGTACCCGATGGGCCGGATTGGGCCGACAGTTCGCGATCCGCTGGCGTCGCCAGTCGTACCATTCCCACACCAGCGTCGGGGCCCGGGCAAAGGCCTCCGGCGTCGCCAGGTCCTCAGGACGGAAGGTCCGCCAGAGGCCCTCCGGCCCCCGAAACGTGGGGACTCCGCTCTCGGCCGAAATGCCAGCACCGGTCAGAGCGACTACTGGGCCTTCCATCTGATGCTCTGTTCAGCCTATTCAAAAATCCAGGGATCGGTGACGCGCTCGTAGGAGAGAATCTCGTCCTCACGAAAGAAGAGGGGAATCTCAAACGCGGCTGTCTCCGGGCTATCGGAGCCATGGACCAGGTTGCGGCTTACCTCCAGACCGAAATCAGCCCGGATGGTGCCCGGAGCCGCCTCTGCCGGGTGGGTCGCTCCCATCGTCCGGCGGGCAACTTCTATGGCCCGGGGTCCCTCCAGAACCATCACCACAACGGGAGCGGAGGTGATATAACGGATAAGCCACGGGTAGAAGGATTTCCCCTTATGGACAGCGTAATGCCGCTCGGCCAGTTCGGGGGAAATCTGCATCATCTTCATCGCCACAATGCGCAGACCTCGCTGCTCGAACCGGCGGATGATTTCGCCGATCAGACCTCGCTGCACGGCATCGGGTTTGATGATGATGAGAGTGCGTTCCACGATGGTTCTCCTGTGAACGAGAATGTTGCGGAATTAGCCGCGGAAGACGGCCTTTGCGTTTGGAAAAATGGGCGGCGGCCGGAGGCCGCCGCCGCAATAGCCGCGTTTCGTGTTATTTGAGCAAGTCCAGCGCCGTCCGGTATTCAGCCAGCGCCTCCGCCAGTCGGTCCGCCCGCATATAGGCATCCCCCAGGACGCGCCGAACCGCTGGGTCATTGGGTCGCTCAGTGACGTATGCCTCCATATCCGCCAGGACCTCGTCCAGGAACTTGCCCCTACGCAATAGTTGAGCGTACGCCTCCAGCGAATCCGCGTAGATGCCTGCCTGCCAGAGGGCCCGGGCCAGATTCAATCGGGCCTCGTGGTCCCGTGGACGGGCTCGCAAGCGGGCGCGCAACGCCTCCACGGAAGCCGGGGCCTCCGCTGCTGGCGGGGCCGCCGGCACGACCTCCGGCCGGGTCGGCGGGGACGGAGGTGGTGGCACAACCGCCTCCGGTGGCACCCCGATCGGCGGGGCGACGACCGGCGGTGCCGCCTCCACTCCGGGCATCTCGGGCTCCCGCCCTACAGGGATTTCCGGTCGCGCTTCCGGAGCCACTGCCTCTTTCCCGAACGCGGTCCAGCCAAACGCCGGTGAAGGAACTTCCTCTACCGGCCAAGGAGGCTGAAGGGGCATCTCCTTGGCGCCGAAGGCAGTCCAGCCGAAAACCTCGGGTTCGGCCGGTGGCACTTCGGCCCGGGGGACCTCCGGTGGCTTGATCCCCTCCAGCCGCTCGGGAATCTCCAACTCCGGCACGGCCATTTCGGGAAGGGCCACTTCCTCCGGCCGTTCCGGCAGTCCCTCTATCTCCGGCATCTGGATTTCTCGCAGCCACTCCGGTATCTCCGCCGGGGCGGGCACCTCCGGGGCAGCCACTTCCGGCGGCGCGATCTCCCGCAGCCATTCTGGTATCTCCGCCGGGGCCGGCGCCTCCGGGGCCTTCACCTCCGGCGGCGCGATCTCCCGCAGCCATTCTGGTACCTCCGTCGGGGCCGGCGCCTCCGGCGCCTTCACCTCCGGCGGTGGGGCAACCTCCCGACCCATAATCTCAGCCATACGGGCCTCGGCCTCCGCCTCCGCCGCCGCCCGCAGTTCCGCTTCCCGGCCCGCCGCCAGCGATGCCAACCAGGCCAGCGCCTCCTCTCCTTCCGGCAGACCTCCCTCCTTCAGCCAGGGTGGGACAGCCTCCGCAGCAGGCGCCTCCGGGGCCTTCACCCCCGGCGGCGCGGCTTCCCGCAGCCACTCCGGTATCTCCGCCGGAGCCGGCGCCTCCGGGGCCTTCACCTCCGGCGGCGCGGCCTCCCGCAGCCA
>JASFBC010000268.1:0-4083 GCA_036172315.1 Anaerolineae bacterium
CCCCCACCGACATAATGTTGCTGATTGACAATTCTGGCAGTACATATCGAGGAACTCAACCCAGCGATCCGAAGGGATATCGTTTTACTGCAGCAAGGTATCTCCTAAACTACACGGCTGTAGTCCAAAGCAGTAAGGGACTTTACCGATTGGGCACCGTTAGTTTCGGTGGTGATGCCAAAATCGTAGTTCCTTTGACATCAGTAGAGAACCGATCCTCAATATTGTTCAAGATAAGTGACGACGGGCATGTAAACCCTAATCAGACGAATCACGACATTGCCCTTAACGTCGCCTTGGAGCACATGCGTGCGTTAGGGAGCTTCGCGGGCGGCCAGGTTCCATTCGTGGTCATGCTGACTGATGGTATGCTGAAGGATAGTCGCTTTGGCGAAGCAGGCGTCGCGGCGTACAAGGCGGCAATTTCAGAGGTCGTGGGTCAGATGCAACGGTTGCCCTGCAGGTTGTACGTGGTGCTTATTGGCGATGCAGCCGCATCTGACGAGTCTTTGTTCTGGGGGGAACAGGCTAATTTGACAAAGGGGGGTGTTTTCTCTATCCCCTCCCCGCCCCAGAATCCTTCGGCCCAGCAATTACAAGACTTCACGCGAAGGCTGATGGACGTGTACCACGACATAGTGGTAGCCATTGCTGGTGGGACTACGTCCCCCTCAGAAACCGGCGTGATCACAGAGCAACAGAAGGAAATCCAATTTGACTTGGATAAAGACAACTATCCCTACGTGTCCCAACTCATTGTGACAATGTTGCAGACCGGTAAGGCTACGGTCGCACAGTTTGAAGTTGATGTGAATGGTCAGACGAAACGACCTGAGCCTGTTAGCGGGCCCGAGGGTGGCTGGGATGTGGGTGTATGGAAATTCGCCGCGCCAGAACATGGTAGATGGACGATTCGCTTTAAGCCAGGTGCGGAGCCTAGCGGAATTGTTGTCTGGGTGGATCGCTTGTTCTTTGAGCCCCACCTGAACTCGCCAGATCCGGGAGAGCCGCTTCTCCCCGGGCAGCCGTTGGTTATTAAGGCAGCGGTTGTGGCCGATGGGGTGGCTCCTGTGGATATGGAGCCTAAGTACCCGATCCGCATGAGCCTGGAGGTCGTGCGACCCAGTGGGGCGAGTGCAGTGGATGAGATGCTGATAGAGAATCCGGCATCACGTACGGCCAAATTCAATTATACTTTCACCGATACGAGACGACCAGGAAAATACATCGTTCGGCTGACTAGCTACTGGACGAGAGAGAGCGGCGGCGCACCTCAAGACAAACGGACGTCCGAATGGGTTTTCCTAGTGGCGAACCTACCGCGCTCCGGCGGACTCCAACAGACGGAGTACGAGATTGGAGACGATATCTCTCTAGAATTGCGCGTGTTGGGCTCAGAGAATCAAGCGCAGTTGTCAGTTACCGGGCGATTGTTGAGCCCCAGCGGACTAGTTGTGGGCGCGGTGAGCCTCGTGGATAGTGGAAAATTACCAGACAGGCAAGCTGGAGATGGAGTTTTCACAGCACAACTTCAGGCTGCTCAGTGCCGTGAGGTGGGCGAGTATGCTCTGCTTGTTGAGTACGCAGGAGTGTCTAAGGATTCCCCGCCTGTAATCTACGGCCCCGGTCGTGAGCGCGCGCTACAAGACGATGTCCGTTTTAGGATCACAAGGACGCTGCCATCCATCTGGATTGAGAGCGCATCTCCCGCATCTGGTGATCGCTACAGCGCTGGCGATGACATCTCTGT
This sequence comes from Anaerolineae bacterium, assembly GCA_036172315.1. GTDB lineage: Bacteria > Chloroflexota > Anaerolineae > B4-G1 > DUEL01 > SpSt-77. Next base: position 1,751 of record JASFBC010000268.1, read on the forward strand.
GCACGTGCAACTAAAACAATATGAGAAATGCACTGACTTGAGTCTGGTGGCGAGCCTTATTGGATCCGATAATCGGGAGGTCAACTCCGTTGAATTGCGCGATGATGGCCAATCTGGGGACGGGAAGCGAGGAGATGGCTTGTTTGCTGGGGTACTCAAAGGTGGGGCGATGGCTCCTGGCACCTACAGATTGCACTTTCACTTGGAGGGCAAGCATCAGAGCGGCTACCTGTTTGGCTCCAAAGGGGAGATGGACAAAATTGTGGACTCCATCATAGTGGCTCCACCAGCGGCACTTAGTTTCTCGGTTAACCTTGGGCAGACGCGTGTCGTGAGAGGATCGGAAACGGCAGTAGATGTTGTAATTCTGGGTTTGGAAGGCACCTCCAACCTTCAGGTCACAGGCGTGGTCAGCACCCCCTATGGGGAGTTTGAGTTCCCACTCACTTCTCTAGGTGATGGCACGTACAGAGGAACTATGCCTGCTGCTATCGTAGCAGGGAGGCTTCCGCTGGGCATGTGGGGTGAACGGAACTTGAGGGTGCGATGTTCAGGAACCAGCAAGACGGGCTTGCCGTTCGCAGTAGAAAGCGCGCCTGTTCAGTTCAGCGTGGTTCCATCAATTCTGGACAAAGCCTTGATGGGTTTCGCCGGTGCTCTGCTGCTCTGGGCAGTGATCTGGGCTCTCTTTGTTCGTGACAAGAAACCTCGTTATTTGGTTGGCACGCTGGAGGCAGAATATCCGCCTGTTGCTGGTGGGCAACAGCGTTGGGTGCTGGATGACCTTATGCTTAACGAGACGACCGTAGGCATCGGGGCGGGAAGAATCTCCCTACCACCTATGAGAGAAGGAGATGAGACAGGAATCTACATCCGTTTAGTTGCGAGGCTCAAGAAGCGTCGCTTCTCCGTGCCACCTGTTGCGTTCCGGGCGAGTCGGGACAAAAAGGCATTCGTAGGCGGAGTTGAGCCGCCATATGTTTCGCCCTCACTCTTGCATTTGCCAATCATCGGGCGACTCATCATGCGAAAGGGGGTGGCCTTGTTTGACCAGGCGGACTTGGAGATAAGAGACTACCGGCTGAATTACTCATACGTGTCGCCAGAGGATCTGTGACTCAGTAAGGAATGCTGTCAGCATTCCATTCTTGCCCAATTCAGTTTCCAAGGAGGAATTACCCATGGTAGAAGAGCGCATTTCTGATGCGGAGATTATGGAGAAAGAAAACCTGCGTCTTACTTTGGTTGTTGGCATTGGTGGGACTGGCAAGACAATCTTGACGCGACTTCGGGCGAATCTGATTCGCCGATATGGTAAGGTGCCAGACCTCGTCCGGTTGGTAGAGTTAGACATTGACCCTTATGAGGAGGTTGTTCGGCTGGATTCTCAGGACGTGCGCCTTCAGCCCTTCGAGTTCCTGGACTTGGGCGATGTGCCTGCTGCAGGTATCAAGCGCGCCATGTTAGCCGGGAAATACGAGGTGATTCGCGCCTGGTTTGACGAGGATACTGCTCTCCTGGAAGAGAACCTCCGCAAGGGCGGTCAGCAGAACAGACAGTTGGGGCGGCTCGCCTTGTTCTGGCATCTCAGCAAGAAAGGCATTGACCTTCGGAAAACCCTGGAGGACGTGGTTAGCGATATCACTCGCCAGGGACGGCTTGCTCGTCACGGTGAACTAGACACTATGGCAGTCCGCGGCATTACACTGGATGTGTATGTGGTGTGCTCTGTTTGTGGCGGCACCGGGAGCGGTATGTTCATTGATATTGCCTATGTGCTTCAGGATATCTTCCGAGGCCGTGGCATGAGCGAGCTCACAACGATTCACGGTGTCCTGGTGACTCCGAAGGTCTTCCGCGCAGCAAATCAGCAGAACCTGCGCCCCAATGCGTGGGCGGCGCTGATGGAATTGAACTACTTTATGGTAACACCTGCCGCGGAGAGGAAGTACCCTCGTATCTCATACCTGGATGGTTACAGCGTTGATTGCCGGGAACGGCCGTTCAAGGTGTGCTACCTGCTTGATCCTATAGCCCAGGACGGAACCAATATTGAGGGCATAGAGAACTTCGCGCCGATGGCCGTCGATGCCCTGTTTGTTCTAGTAGGCTCCAAACTAGGCTCGCAGGCCGCCTCTCAGATCAACAACGTAAAGTCTCTCCGGCAGCCGAAGTTCGGTCAGGTTTTCAGCACGTTTGGGGTCGCCTCATTCATATTCCCTGCGGAGCAGGTTGAGACCATCTGTGGAGCCATGCTCGTGCGTAAGGCAGTCGAAGAGCAATTGTTGCGAGAAGTTGCCCATCGGGACAGGGTCGAACCAGAGGTCGTCGCA
>JASFBC010000269.1:0-2181 GCA_036172315.1 Anaerolineae bacterium
CCCTGGCCTGCAGACGCAGCCTCTCTCGCTCCACCCTTACCTCTACGTGTTGGCGGATCCCGTAAACGGGACGGATCCTTCGGGCCTGAGACCGCAGATTCCACCATCGCCTCACTGTGCTATTGATCCAAACGCTTACAATTTGACGGACTGGCTGGTGCGAGAGATGCACTACCAAAGCACCCACTGGCCGGTTCAGTGGGGTATCTCCCTGTTGAATGAGCTCGGGCGATACTATGATCCTACGGGTGGGTGGTTGGCCGATTCGGTAATCGTCTCGCTGGTGAGGAACTTACAGACCTACATTCCGTGGAATTGGGAGAGACACAGTTACCGAAACGACATTGCGACACTGGCCTATGTGGGCTCATCGCTGTGGTGGGCAGGAATGGTCAAGGATGGCGCCAGATGGGATTTCAAGGATCAGATCAAGGCGAAGTTGGGGGCTGGTATCGTGTTGTGTGATCTTGGCGAATGTAGATGGTACGAGTATTCAATGCCCGGGAACATCTTCTATGCGTACGTGGGGAGAGTTGCGGGGTTTGGCGAATGGGACATCCGAGCCGGTGCGATTTATGCTCAGCAGATTGATCCGGAGAACGATCCAGCGCTCAACGATTGGTTAGGGCTCAACCGATGGGGATTGGGTCTGGACCAAGCAAGCGACCAAGCTGCTATCGAAGTGGGTTTTATGATGTACAATCTGACACAAGGGGCCTCGGATGAGATAACGGTACGGTATGCATTCAAAACAGCTCTGTTGGTTCATAAAGAGCGACTGGCAAAGGGAGAAATACCAACTATTCCTTATATTTTGCCTTCCAGCATTTCTATGGGGCCGGATGGTCCGAAGTTTCCGCTTCGATACTTTGATGGGACTAATGTGATGGGGTGGATGGGAGAATGATGAAAAGGTCGCTACTTATGACAGTTGTACTTGTATGGCTGGGTGCGTGTGCATGCTGTGCCAGGTTTCAACCTATTGCAAAGTACCCGCCGATTAATCAACTTGTGATTGATGAGACTCCTTTTCCATCAGGTTGGAAGGCCTCGATTCCTGATACGGATTTTCCCCCTCTTGCTCCTTGGAGTAGCGGCAGAAGAGAACTGGAATATGTAGATAGGGAATACTATACTGACCGGGGTGGGCGTGCTTTCATCAGAATCCGGCGTTTTGGCAGTTTTGATAAAGCCGTTGAAGAATACACACACAAAGTTGGCATTGCATTTCGCGAGACAGAATGGAATACACCTTGGATAATACCTGCTGGCTTGGAATTCAAAAGCGCGGTTGCCAACCAGTATCAGTACGCTTGTTCTATGGAAGGTGTTGGGGAAACCGGGCGACCTACATGCGCCTATGTGGCTCAGTACGAGGTGTATGTACTTGAGTTTTACATTGACTTCTACGATAGCCAGGTAATCACGTACACTGACTTGATCTCTATATATCAGGCTATTGATGAGCGTATGGCGCTAGCTCTAGACAGCAAATAGTAATAAGACTACTTACGGGCACCATTTTCGCTCCTGGCGCTGGGGCGGAGCCGGCGGCTGCGCTGGGCCGCGCCGGTGGGGGCGGTCCTGCTGGTGGTGGCCGTCGCGGGCGGGGCGGCGGGGCTGCTGAGCGGCGCGGGGGCGGCGGAGATGCCCGCGGCGGCCGCCGACGTTCCCCCTGCACCGGCGCCGCAGGGGCCGGCGGAGTCCCTCACCCGCACCATCACCACCACCTACGACCCGCTGCACCGGCTGACCGGGGCCCACTACTCCACCGGCGAGCAGTTCGAGTACGCCTACGATGCCGTTGGCAACCGCACCGCCTACACCGCCACCACTCCGCTTGCCGGAACCGCCGTCACCACGTATACTTACGATGCGGCGAACCGTCTCCTCCTCTCCGTCATCTCGGGCCGGCCCATCACCTACACCTGGGACGCACGCGGCAACCTGGTCGGCGATGGCACATTCACATACACGTACAACGGGGCCGGGCGGCTGGTGCGGGCGGCGGGGTCACAGCTACGTTGGTGTACACCTACACCGCCGACGGCTTGCGGGTGGGGCAATTGGTGGATGGTGAGGGGACGGCGTTCGCCTGGGACTGGGCCTCGCCGGTGCCGGAAATGCTGGTTGCCGGGGCCGGCGCGCAGGCCACCCGCTACCTGGTTGGGCAGGAGACGC
>JASFBC010000270.1:0-20642 GCA_036172315.1 Anaerolineae bacterium
GGGGAGGCCGATTTCCCATCGGCGCCAAGGGGGCGATCTCCATCGGGCTGAATAGTTACTGGGAGGCGAACATATCTCCGCATCCTGCCGACCGTCTACTGGATTGGTTCGCCCGCCATGCCCGGGACCTGCCCTGGCGGCGGGACCGTACCCCCTACCGGGTCTGGGTCGCCGAGGTGATGCTCCAGCAGACCCGCACGGAGGCCATAGGGCCCTACTACGAACGCTTCATAACCCGATTCCCCACGCTGGAGAGCCTGGCCCGGGCCCCGCTGGAGGAGGTCCTCCGGCTCTGGGAGGGGCTGGGCTACTACTCCCGCGCCCGATTCCTCCACGCCGCAGCGCGGAAGGTGATGGAGGAGCGGGGCGGTGAATTGCCCCATACCCGCGAGGAATTGCAGAAACTGCCGGGCATCGGGCCGTATATCGCCGGAGCCGTCGCCTCCATTGCCTTCGGCCGTCCGGAGGTGGCCCTGGACGGCAATGCCTGCCGGGTGTTGAGCCGTCTCTTGGCGTTGGAGGGCGACCCGCGCCGGCCCTCCGTCCGCCGACAACTGGAAGCGTATGCCCGCTCCATCATGCCGCTGGACCGTCCCGGCCTCTTCAATGAGGCACTGATGGAACTGGGCGCCACCCTCTGCCTGCCCCGCCGTCCCCGTTGTGGCGGTTGTCCCCTCGCGGATGATTGTCGGGCCCATCAACGGGGCCAGGAAGAGATGTTCCCCTTTCGTGCCCCCCGACGCCCCCTGCCCCATTACGAGGTGACGGCAGCCGTCATTCAAGGCTCGGACGGGCGGTTCCTGCTGACCCGCCGGAAAGAGAAATCCTTCCTGGGTGGGCTCTGGGAATTCCCTGGCGGTAAGCGGGAGGAAGGGGAGAGTCTGGAGGAGTGTCTGGCGCGCGAACTTCGGGAAGAACTGGGCATTGAGGTGGCAGTGGGGGAGCGTCTGCTCACGCTGGAGCACGGGTACACCCACTTCCGCATCACGCTCCACGTGTTCCGCTGCTGCCTGATCGCTGGAACGCCCCAGTGCCTGGATTGCGATGAAGTCCGCTGGGTGACGGTGGAGGAGATGGCCGCGCTGCCGATGCCCGTGACCGACCGCCGCATTGCGCGGATGCTGACGCGCCCGGCGCTGTAGACTACGGCCCACTTACCTGGATCGCTACAGGTAGGAGAAGGTAGTCGGCGCCGCCGGATACCGGTACCCGAACGTGCGGTGCCGCCGGGTCGTAGAAGCCGACGGCGATCCGGGCTTCGCCGGTGTAGTCCGTGGCGGTCAACGGCACCGAGTGGAAATCCACCAGGACCTCTCCCACCGTCCAGGTGGTGGTGGGCCGGGTTCCTTCTACGGGTGTCCCGTCGTGCTGGCCCAGGAGGCGGGAAATATCCGGTGGGAGGAGGTGGACGAAGACCTGATAGTTCAGGCTTCCGGCCCCTGGCAGCGCGCGCCAGTAGAGGGTCACCCCCACGCTCTGGCCCGGGCTGAGGGTCGTGGTGGTCAGGTCGTAGCCGATCAATTCCGCCACGTCCCCGAAGCGGGCATAGAGGATGTTGGAGGGGACGGGGCCGGTCGGTGTGGCTGTCGGCGGTGGGGTGGGGGAAGCGGGAGGTGGCGGCGCAAGTGCCCCGACGGTGGGAGTGATGGTCGGCAGCGCGCCCAGAATGGGCGTCGCCGGGGGTGGGGGAGAGGGGCTGGGGGTGATCACCAGCCCCGGGGGCAGGGTGGGGGTGGCGGCGAGGTCAACGGTCAGGGCGGGAATGCTGCGCAGATAATGAACCCCTGCGAACAGGAGGATTCCCGCCAGGGCAAAAAGGAGCGCAGTCCGCCAGAATCGGCTTGCTTTCTCCCGCAGTTCCTCCCGCTCGTAGACGGTCAGGCTACCCGCCAGTTTCCGCCGGGTAGAGAGGGCGCGGACGAGGGAGACCAGCGCGACCAGGCCGCAGGCAGCGTAAAAAATCCAGGCAATGTCGGCCAGCCACCCCAGGATAATCTTCATAATTGCCGCAGCACTCCCCGAATAATGGTCTCCAAACGCGGGACGAGGACCCGCCCGGCCTCCAGCACCTCCTCGTGGGTAGCGATATTTTCCCCTTCCCCGGAGGCCACATTACTGATGCCGGAGAGTCCCAGCACCCGCATCCCGCCATGACGGGCCACCGTCACCTCGGGGACGGTGGACATCCCGACGGCGTCGGCGCCGATGAGCCGGAGGAAGCGGATATCAGCGGGGGTCTCAAAACTGGGCCCCGCCAGGCAGATGTAGACCCCTTCGTGGACCGGGATACCGGCCTCCTGGGCAACGGAGCGAGCGATGGCGCGCAGGGTCCGGTCGTACGCGGAGGACATGTCGGGGAAACGGGGGCCGAAGCGGTCCAAATTAGGCCCCCGCAACGGGTTCAATCCGGCCATCCCGATCAGGTTGATATGGTCCCGGATGATCATTATGTCGCCGGGGCGGAAGGAGGGGTTCAGCCCCCCGGCGGCGTTGGTGACGATCAGCGTCCTGACCCCCAGGGCCTGCATCACCCGCACCGGCAGGGTGACCCGGGCCATGGAGTAGCCCTCGTAGTAGTGGGCACGCCCCTGCATCACCATCACCGGATGCCCTTCTAGATAACCCACGACCAGCCGTCCAGCGTGACCTTCCACCGTTGCGCGTGGGAAGTGGGGAATATTCGGGTAAGGGATAACGGCCTCGGCCTTCACCGCTTCGGCGACGGCGCTCAGGCCGGAGCCCAGGATGATGCCGACCTCCGGGCGGGAAGCGAATCGCTGCCGCAGGGCTTCTGCGGCGGTGTCAATGACCTCTTCGGTGAGAAATTCGTCCGTCAACTTTGAATTCGCCATAGCACCTTACTGCAACCGGTCCAGCAATTCCCGTTTCTCCCGCTCAAACTCCTCTTGCGTGATGACACCGCGCCGGCGCAGGTCGTCCAGACGGGCCAGCAAGTCCAGCACGTCCTCAGGACGGGTCTCAGCGGGCCGCTCCAGGTGTGCCGCTTTCTGGTCCATCATCGTGGTCTTGAACCGGATGGGGTGGGCGATGCGGCGGAAGATGTTGACGCCGATGTCGGCGCCGGTGATAATGCGGACGTCGCCGTAATCCAGCAGCCGCCCCAGCACGCTCTGCTCCATCACCACATCGTTGACCTTTTCCAGCGAGGAGTCGGAGACGTGTTTCTTATAGACCCCCCGGACTTCCATCACCCGCCGGTTGGTGACGATGTATTGCTGATTGCGCCAGGTGATGAGGCGGGCCAGGAGGTGGCCCAGGGGGAAGAGCAGAAGCACCAGGCCCAGGAGAGGAAAGGGAGGAGCGATGAGGGCGCCGCCGACGGAGAAGGCGATGATGACGATAGCAATCCCCAGGTCTATCAGGATGATCGGGAGAAGGGAGACCCAGTGAGGGCGGGTGATAAATACGATGCGTTCATTTTGGGCCAGCAGTCGCTCTATGTAACTCATTGTGGCTCCTCAGGGTGACGTGCCAGGCACTTTTGGGAAGTGCCTGGCACGCTCTGGTGGGGCGCGTCGCACCCTAGGGAGGGGAAAGGTGAGGTCGGCTACGTCAGGATGCTCTGGAGCCGCATCGCCAGGCCCATATCGCCGGTCACGCGAATCTTGCCCTGCATAAACGCGCTGACCGGGTTCAACTGGCCGGTGGCTATGGCCACGAAGTCATCCGCGCTCGCAGAGAGTGTGACATTGGGCGTGGCAGTTTGGCCCTCCTCCACTTTGGCCTTCCCCTCGCTGACGGTCAGGGTCCACTTGCCCCCTCCTTCGCCGGAGAGGTCAAAGAGGACCACTCCGCTGAACCCTGCCAGGCGTGAGGGGTCCAATCCGGTAATCCGCTGGAAGATGTCTTTAACACTGGTTCCGGCCATGAGTTTTCCCTCCTGTAAGGTTGTAATATTCAACTGACGGAAAGTCCGTCTCTCTGGGCCTGTGGCCCCCGGACGGCCTGCGCTGTCCCTTCAGGATGGACGACGGACAACGGACCACCGACCCCCCGTCGTCTATGGTCTGTGGGGAGAGGCCAATTCCCATCGGCGCCAGGAGAGCGGTCTCCGTCGGGCTGAATAGTAAAGATTAAAAAGAACCGGCTGCTCCTGGACAGGGCCCGTGAAGGGCATCCCGCAGCCTATGCAGGTTTTATCACAAAACCCTTTTTTGTCAAGTCAAGTGACGGTCACCTCTGGGGGTGACCGTTACCTCTAACTTTATGCTCCCTGTGCGGTTGTGGGGGTTCGTGGTATAATCTGAAGCAGTTTTCGCCGGTGATACGTCGTCGGTGATCGGTAACCCGCATTCCGGGAGGGAACCATGATACTCGGAAACCCGCGCCCGTTCCTGCTGGTGCTGGCCCTGATCCTGCTGACGGCCTGTCGGGGAGCCGCGTCGGGCGTTCTCTTCTATGACCGCTTCGGCAACCCCGATAGCGGCTGGGGGAGCGAAAGCCGGGAATCCTACGACCGGGGTTACCAGGAGGGGGAATATTTCATAGAAGTCTACGAGCCCGAATGGTTTGTCTGGGCCGGGCCGGGGAAACGGTTCGGCGATGTAGAGGTGACGGTGGACGCCCGTCGGGTCTCCGGCGCGCCAGGGGGGCATTTCGGCCTTATCTGCCGCTACCAGGCGCCGGCGAATTTCTACTACTTCGCCATCACCGATGACGGTTATTACGCCATCATGCGGGTCCGGGATAATCACCCTAAAATCCTTACCGGCGCGGGGTTCCTGCCGTCCCCCGACATCCCTGTCGGCGCGGCCGTCTACCGCCTTCGCGCCCTCTGCCAGGGGGAGCACCTCCGACTCTTTGTCAACGACCGGCTGATCGCTTCCGTCACCGATAAGACGTTCAGCCGGGGCGATGTGGGCCTGGGGGTCGGCTCCGGACCTGACGGCTCCCTCCGCGTCCATTTTGACAACTTTAAGGTGACCGCACCCGAGGAGGAATGAAAAGACTCTCCGGATTCCTGGGTGTCCTCCTCCTGGCCCTCCTCCTGGGCGGATGCGGTCGGGGTAACGGCCTGCCCTGGGAGGAGGCCTTCTCTGCCCCCGGCGCCTGGAAACTGGAATCGGACGCCGCCGCCCGGGTGACGGTGGAAGGGGGTGTACTGCGAATTTCCGTTGTGGCCCCCAATCAACTGGCCTGGGCCTCGGCGGGGAAAGACCTGCGGGATTTTCACCTCACCGTGGAGGCTTCCCAGGTCGCCGGGCCCAATGATAATGAGTACGGCGTCCTGGTGCGGATGCAGGATCCCCGCAATTTCTATGCTTTCTCCGTCAGCGGCGACGGCTACTTCCTGGTGAGTCGGTTTGTGGACGGCGTCCGTCAGCCCCTGGGGGCCGACTGGACGCCCTCCGACGCCATCCGTACCGGCGTCGGCACCAACGTTCTGGAAGTCATCGTCCAGGGCAACCGGTTGACCTTCATTGTCAACGGTCAGCAACTGGCCCAGGTGGAGGACGACCGCTTCTCCCACGGTGACATAGGTCTCTATGCGGGCAGTTTCTACGAAGGAGGAGTGGAGGTCCACTTTGACAACCTCCGGGTCACTGTCCCATAGGCCGGGTGAGGGAAATCAGGCCGCAGGTAGCCTGGAGTGGCTGGCGGTGTTCCTGATCGCTCTGCTGGCCTTCCTGGGCGTTTTCGGCCTGGTGCTGGCCTATGAGGCCTGGTGCGCCGACCGCATCTATCCCGGCGTTTGGGTGGGGGAGGTCCCGGTGGGCGGACTGCGGCCGGAGGAGGCGGCCCGTCGGCTCCGGGAGCACCTGGCCATCCCCACTGTCCATCTGGTCAGCCCGGAGCGGGTATGGGATGCCCCTGCCGCCGATGTCGGCCTGCAACTGCTGGCGGATGCCACCGCCCGCGCTGCTTTCCTGGTAGGGCGGGGGCCGGAGGACGGCCCTATCACCCATCTCCTGCTTCTTATCAGAGGCCGTTCCGTCTCCCCGATCTTCTCTTTTGACGAGTCGGTGGCCCGCCTCTACTTCCAGGCCCTGGCGAAGGGGATGGACGTCCCGCCGGAAGATGCCACCCTCATCCTCCAGGGGCTGACGCCGGTTTCCACCCCGGCCCGCCCCGGGCATGTGCTGGATGTGGAGAGGGCGCTGATGGACCTCCGCCGGTCCCTCCAGAACCCCGGGGGCGCCCGGGTGGAACTGGTCGTTCGGGAGGTCCCGCCGCAGGTGGCCAGCGCGGAGGCCGCGCGCGTCCAGGCGGAGGCTCTACTTTCCACACCGTTCACTCTGCTCCTCCCCGACCCCCGCCAGGGCGACCCCGGCCCCTGGCCCCTGGCGCCTGAACAACTGGCCCGGATGCTTACCACCACCCTCCAGGGCGGCCATCTCGCCGTCACTCTGGACCGGGAGGCGCTGCGGGCAGTTCTGGAGGAGATCGCCCCCTCCCTGGCGATAGCGCCGGTGGATGCCCGTTTTCACTTTGACCAGCAGACCGGCCAACTGGTGCCCATTTCTCTCTCGGTGCCCGGGCGGGCACTGGACGTGGAGGCCAGCATGGAGAACATCCTGGCGGCGGTCGCGGCCGGTCAGCATATGGCGCCTCTCGCGGTGCGCGCTCTCCCGCCCCGCTATCCCGAGACTGTCACAGCGGAGGAATTGGGCATCCGGGAACTGGTCGCCGAGGGGGACTCGTATTTCATTGGCTCTCCCTCTGGCCGGGACCACAACATCCGTTTGGCGGCCAGTAAGTTTGACGGGTTGGTCATCGCGCCAGGGGAAACTTTTTCTTTCAGCCGCTATCTGGGGGAAGTGAGCGCGGAGACCGGGTACGACGAGGCTTATGTCACTATGGGTGAACAGTTGGCTATAGAGGTCGGCGGAGGGATTTGTCAGGTTTCCACCACCGCGTTCCGGGCCGCGCTGCGCGGGGGGTACCCCATCGTGGAGCGCTGGGCCCATTACCATCGGGTCGGCTACTACGAATTGCGCGGCCACGGCCCGGGGCTGGATGCCACCGTCTACGCGCCCCTGGTGGACTTTAAATTCGTCAACGACCGCCCGGCGGCGCTTCTGATAGAGACGGAGGTGGAGGAGGAGAGCCACCGGCTGATTTTTCGGTTCTACTCCACCGATGACGGACGGCGCGTGGAGATCCGGGGGCCCGTCATCACTGATGAGACGAAGCCGGGCCCGCCCATTTATCAGTTAGATGAGAAGCTTCCGCCGGGGAGAGTGGTGGAATGGCAGACGGCGCAGAAGGGGTTCACCGCGAAGGTGGAGCGGTGGGTGTACGATGCGGCGGGGAATCTGCTCTATCACGATGTGTTTGTCAGCAAGTACGCACCGTGCCGGGCGGCCTATCACTATGGCCCCGGCTATCAACCGCCGCCGTAGCGCAGGCCGCTACGCAGGCTAACAGCCTGCGCTACAGGCTAACAGCCTGCGCTACAGGCCGCCAGACTGGGAGGAATAACCGATGACCGGTGTACTTTCTCCGATCCCTGTAGGACGCATTCTCCAGGCCTCCAACCGGGGGTTCGTGGTGGGATGCCGGGCGATGCAGCGGGAGATTCCCGTCTTTGGCTCGTTCGTGCGGGCCGACATCCGCTCTTCGGATGCGTCCGTCTACGGCCTGATCTACAACGTCACTCTTCGGGACGACCAGTTTGTCCGCCACGTCGTGGTCGCCGAGCCCACGGAAGAGGTCGTCCGCGACCAGCAGGAAAACCGGCAGGTGCCCATTGAGGTGAGCGTCCTGGCGGTGGGGTGCCGAATAGGCGGCCGCATTCTCCACTGTATCCCGCCTCAGCCGCCGGTGACGATGGACTTTCTCTATCAGTGCGCGCCCGAAGAGGTGCGGGAGTTCACCCAACGGCTGGATTACTTCCGGCTGGTCTTGGGAGCCCAGGACGTCCCGACGGATGAACTGCTGGTGGCCAGTTTGCGGTTTGCGGCGGCGGCCCGTCCGCCCGAGGAGCGGAAGTCGTTCCTGCTGGAGGCCGGGCGGGAACTGGCCCGCCTGCTGAGCGGCGACCTGCTGCGGCTGGACGGTCTGCTCCGCCAGATGGCCTGGTAGCCCTCAAGATGAAGTTTGACAAATGCTCACCAGGCTCTCCGTCTGAGCAATTCCCTGTTCCCCCAGAGTTGAGATGGCGGTCCCCCTCTGAAGGTGACCGTCACTGGACGAGGCACCGCTGGAGATGGGGTGAAGGCACCTCCACCAGCCTCGTATCCCCATTGGCGTCCGAACATCGGTTGCTTCCCTTCGCACCTGGGGTATAATCTAACCCGCTTGATTGATGCCGGCAGGAGATTCCGCCTGAGAAATCTCCCATGGTCTCTATAGACGGCTCCATCGGGGAAGGTGGGGGGCAGGTTCTGCGCACGGCCCTGACGCTCTCCGCGCTCACGGGCCGGCCGGTGGAGATCGTGAACATCCGCGCCGGACGGCCCAACCCAGGCCTGCAGCCCCAGCACCTGACGGCGGTGCAGGCGGCCGCCGCCGTCTGCCAGGCCCGCGTGGAGGGGGCCGAACTGGGCAGCCGAACGTTGCGGTTTCTGCCCCAAAGTCCGCCCACTCCGGGTACGTATGCCTTTGATGTGGCGGAAGTCGCCGGGCGCGGGAGTGCCGGGGCGGTCGGGCTGGTCTTCCAGACCCTCTTTCTGCCGCTGGCACTGGCCCCGGGCGAGAGCCACCTGACCCTGCGCGGCGGCACTCACGTCCCCTGGGCTCCCTCGGTGGACTACCTCCGGGAGGTCTTTCTGCCCACCGTGGCCCGCATAGGCCTGGAGGCGGAAATGGACCTGCTCTCCTGGGGCTTTTACCCGGCAGGGGGCGGGGAGGTTCGGGTTCGGATTCGGGGGCGCTCCGGCCCGCTGCCCCCCATCCCTCTGACCGACCGGGGGGCGGTCCGGCGGGTCTGGGGACGGGGTGTCGTCTCCAACCTGCCGGCCCATATCCCCCAGCGGATGGTAGACCGGGCGCGCAATCTGCTGGCTCGCGCCGGCCTCAAGGCCGACCTGCAGCCGCTGGTGGTGCGGGGAGCAGGGCCTGGGGCGGGGATTTTCCTGTTCGTCCAGTACGAACACGCCTGGGCGGGCTTCACCGCCTATGGGCGCAAGGGATTGCCCGCCGACCAGGTCGCTGAGGCGGCCTGCCGGGACTTGCTGGCTCACCACGAGACCGGCGCTCCGGTGGACCCCCATCTGGCCGATCAACTTTTGCTCCCAATGGCGCTGGCGGGGGGCATTTCCCGCATTGCCACTTCCGCCATCACAGGCCATTTGCTGACCAATCTGGCTGTCCTGCAGGCTTTCCTCCCTGTCCGGGCGACGGTGGAGGGCGAGGTGGGACAGCCTGGAACTGTAATTTTGGAGGCCGAATCCCCGTTATAGGGCGACCGCCGCAGGGGCAGGGCTTGCCCCTGCCCCTGTAGATGAGGCACCGATATGATAGAACTGGTTTTCCTGGGCACATCCGCATCGGCGCCCTCCATCCATCGGAACCTTCCATCCCAGATGGTGCTCTATCAGGACCATCGGTTTCTGATAGACTGTGGCGAGGGCACTCAACGGCAGATCCTCCAGAGCGGGCTGGGGTTCAAGCGGCTGAATCGCATCCTGCTCACCCATAGTCACCTGGACCACATCCTGGGCCTGGGGGGACTGATTTCCACGTTCGCCCGCTGGGAGACTATAGAATATCTGGAAATTTATGGTGGACGGGCCACACTGGAGCGGGTTAAGGATCTCATCTTTGGGGTTGTCCTGCGGGGCGCTCCGCCGCCGATGGAACTGATTTTCCGGGAAGTGACACCTGGGAAGATTCTGGAGGCCGATGACCTGGAGATTTTCGCGTTCCCGGTCCAGCATCGGGGGCCGGGATGCTTCGGCTATCTCTTCCGGGAGCGGCCCCGCCGTCCTTTTTTGGTGGAGAAGGCAGAGGCGCTGGGGGTGCCCGCCGGGCCGGAGCGGCGGCGGCTGGTGGCCGGAGAATCCGTCACCCTCCCCGACGGCCGGGTGATCCATCCCGACCAGGTCCTGGGGCCGCCCCGTCCGGGGGCCTGCCTGGCCCACGTCGGCGATGCTGCCCGCACCGATGGCCTGGCGGAGTTCGTACGGGAGGCAGACCTTCTGGTCATTGAGGCGACGTATCTGGAGGCGGAGGCCGAAATGGCCCGGGAGTTCGGCCACCTGACGGCCCGTCAGGCAGCCCTCCTGGCCCGGGAGGCGAATGTCCGCCAACTGGTGCTGACCCACATCTCTCGCCGCTACCGGGACTGGGAGGTGCTGGAAGAGGCGCAGGCCGTTTTCCCCGAAACCCTCATCGCCCGCGATTTTGATCGTTTCCAGATTGTCCGGCAGCGATAGGAGGCCAACATATCGGTTCAAACCTTTTCCGTAGAAGTGGACTACCGGGCGATTCCCCTCCACCTGACGGTCTACGAATCCGGCCCGGGACGCCCCGGCGTGGTCTTCATCCCTGGAATGGGCTCCCACGCGGGAACCTACGCCAACCTGATTCCGGGAGCGAATTTTCTGCGCGCTCTGGCGGAAGAGGGCTTCAATGTGGTGGCGGTGGACCTGCAGGGACACGGACGGAGCGGAGGCCCCCGGGGGCTCTTCACCTATGCGGACCTGATGGGGAACATCTCTCGCGCGGTGGATTACGCGGTGGAGCGGTACGGGGGGCCGGTGGGGGTGACCGGCTCCAGCATGGGCGGCATCCTCTCTTTCTACGCGGGCCTGGCCGACTCGCGGGTGGGGGCTGTCGTCTGCCACAACGTAGCCGACCTTCGGGACGTACATCCCATCCTCTACCTCCGGCGCCAGCGGGTTCTGGTCCCCCTCACGGAAGCACTCGGTCCCTTGCTCATTCGCTGGACCTGGTTACCCATCCCCATCGTCGCGTTTCTGGAGCCTCGCCACGTTTTTGACCAGCCCGAGAACGTGCGGCGATGGCGGCGGGACCCCCTGTTTGTCCACGCCTATCGGGCCAGTTCCTGGGTCTCCCTCTTCCTGCATCCTGCGGATAAACCGGCGGTGGAGGAAATGACCCGTCCCGTCCGCATCATCGTGGGGGAAAACGACCGTATCCTGGCGGTGAAGCCGACGCAGGCGTTCTACGACCGTCTGCGCTGTTCCGAGGACCTGGTTGTGATCCCGGGGGCCGGGCATATGCTGCCGTTGGAGTATCTTTCCATCACCGTCCCGCTGGTCGCGGAATGGTTCCGTCGGCATCTATAGTGCCCTGCGACCTGACATCCTGCACTGGCGAAAATCAAGATTTGTGGCATAATATCCTTCGGTGTCCCTCACCCGCGCATTCTTCAGACAGGAGGAGCGATGAGCAAAGAGATGATGGAAATCCGCTGGCATGGCCGGGGAGGGCAGGGCGTGGTGACCGCCGGCAAACTCCTGGCCGAGACGGCTATGGGGGCCGGTCAATACTTCCAGGCCTTCCCCGACTTCGGACCGGAGCGGATGGGTGCTCCGATCCGCTCCTTCACCCGACTCAGTTCCAAACCCATCACCATTCATTCCCAGATTGAAAACCCCGACGTGGTCCTGGTTCTGGACCCCACCCTCCTGGGCACCGTCCCGGTGACGGAAGGATTGAAAGAAGACGGCATCCTCATTGTCAACACCTCTATGAGCCCCGAGGAGGTGCGCCAGATCACCGGTTTCCGCACGGGCAAAGTCTTCACTGTGGATGCCAGCCACATCGCTATTGAGGAGATGGGACGGGAGATTACCAACACCCCGATGCTGGGAGCCTTCGCCCGGGCTACCGGCCTCTTTGACCTGGACGCGCTGGAGCACCAGGTCCGGGAGTGGTTCAGCGAGAAGGTCTCCCCCTCTGTGGTAGAGGCCAACATTCGCGTCCTGCGGCGCGCGGCCCAGGAGATTCAGGAGGGATAAGGGGGAAAGAATCAAGACATCCCTGGTTCTTCTGATTCCCAACTCCAATCCCCCATTCCTGTAGGAGGAACATTCATCATGGTAACGTTGAAGGGATGGCGTGAGATTCCGATCGGCGGTGTCATTCTGGAGGCCGGGAATGCGGTAGAGTACAAGACCGGCGGCTGGCGGGCTTTCCGGCCTGTTTTTGGCCAGGCTCAGTGCATCCACTGCTTCCAGTGCTGGCTCTTTTGCCCCGACTCCAGCATCCTGGTGGACGCTGAGAACGAGAAGATGGTGGGCTTTGACCTGGAGCATTGCAAGGGGTGCGGTATCTGCGCCTCGGTGTGCCCGGTCAATGCCAAAGTGATCCGTCAGGCGGGAGAGAAACTGAATCGGGACGACCCCCGCTTGTGCATCCGAATGGTAGAAGAAGGCAAAGCACAGTAGCGCAAGATGGACCTTGCGCTGGCTGGAGGAGAACGATGAGCAAATACGAAGCGCTTACTGGAGACCAGGCAGTCGCTACGGCGATGCGCCAGATTAACCCCGATGTCGTTGCGGCCTACCCCATCACTCCCCAGACGGAGACGGTGGAATTCTTCGCCGAATACGTGGCAAACGGGGAGGTGACAACCGACTTCATCTGCGTGGAGAGCGAACACTCGGCGATGAGCGCCTGCGTCGGCGCGTCGGCGGCCGGCGCACGGGTGATGACCGCCACCTCTGCCAACGGCCTGGCTCTGATGTGGGAAGTCGTCTATATCGCTGCTTCCTTGCGTTGCCCTATCGTGATGGGCCTGGTCAACCGCGCCCTCTCCGGCCCCATCAACATCCACTGCGACCACTCCGATGTGATGGGGATGCGAGATAGCGGCTGGATCATCCTTTTCTCCGAAAACGGCCAGGAAGCCTACGACAACATCATCCAGGCGGTCCGCATCGCCGAACACCCCGATGTCCTGTTGCCTGTGGCGGTCTGCCAGGACGGGTTCATTACCAGCCACGCGATGGAGCGGGTGGAGGTCTACGACGACGCCGATGTCAAAGCCTTCGTCGGCACCTACCGGCCAAACTGGTCTATCCTGGACGTGGATAACCCTAAAACCTACGGGCCGCTGGACTTCTACGACTATTACTACGAGCACAAGCGGCAGCAAGTGGAGGCGATGGAGCATGCCCAACGGGTTATCCAGGAGGTCGCCGACGAGTTCAACCGTAAGTTCAACCGCAACTACGGCCTCTTTGAGGCCTACCGGCTGGACGACGCCGATGTTGCCGTTGTCGTTGTTAACTCCACCGCCGGGACGGCCAAAGGGGTGGTGGACAATCTGCGCGCCCAGGGGCTGAAGGTGGGCCTGCTGAAGCCGCGCGTCTTCCGCCCCTTCCCGGCGAAGGAACTGGCAGATGCGCTGCGCCATCTGAAGGCCGTAGCCGTGATGGACCGCTCCATCGCCTTTGGCTCTATGAACAATGCCGGCCCTCTTTTCCTGGAACTGACGGCGGCGCTGGCCATCCACGGTGTCCATATTCCGGTCGCCGACTACATCTTCGGCCTGGGCGGCCGGGACATCAAGCCGTCGGAGATAGAGTCCGTCTACCGGGATATGCTTCGCGTTGCCGGGACCGGCAAGGTGGAGCGGCGGGTAACCTATCTGAGTGTACGGGAGTAGGGAGCAAGGTGGGCGTGATCCAGATGCAGGCGAAGGGGCTGGTTTCGCCTACCTGAGGCGTAGGCAACGGTTCTGAGTCTTGCCGACTTGCTGGAACGGGCCATCCGTGAGGCTTCTGAGGGAGATAGGATTATGGCAACCAAACTGATTCCCAAAGAATTAGCGAAGAAACCCGACCGGCTCTCGCCGGGACATCGTCTCTGTGCCGGGTGTGCGGCCCCGATCATTGTCCGCCAGATTCTGGCGGCCATTGATGACCCCGTTGTCGTGGCCAACGCCACGGGCTGTCTGGAGGTCGCCACCACCATCTATCCGTATACCGCCTGGCGGGTGCCGTGGATTCACAACGCCTTTGAGAACACCGCCGCGACCATTGCCGGTGTGGAAACGGCCTACCGCAGCCTGGTACGGCAGGGCAAAATCCCCGAGCGGGACGTCAAATTCATCGCGTTCGGTGGCGATGGCGGTACCTATGACATTGGCCTGCAGGCCCTCTCCGGCGCGCTGGAGCGCGGTCATCAGTTCCTCTACGTCTGCTACAACAACGAGGCCTACATGAATACCGGCATCCAGCGCTCCAGTGCTACCCCGCTGGGGGCTCACACCACCACTTCTCCAGCAGGGAGTGTCATTCCGGGCAAGCAGCAAATGCGTAAAGACCTGACGGCTATCGTCGCTGCCCACGGCATTCCCTACGTGGCCCAGGCAGCCCCCAGCCAGTGGAAAGACCTGATGGAGAAAGCCCGCAAGGCGGTCAACTGCGGTGGGCCGGCTTTCCTGAACGTTCTCTCCTCCTGCAACCGGGGGTGGCGGCATGAGACCTACGAGACGCTGGAAATCACCCAACTGGCGGTGGATACCTGCTACTGGCCCCTCTACGAGGTGGAGAACGGCGTCTGGCGGTTGACCTACAAACCCAAAGAAAAACTGCCGGTGGAGGAGTGGCTCAAGCGGCAGGGCCGTTTCCGCCACCTCTTCCGCCCGGAGAACCGCCATCTGATTGATGAACTCCAGGCCGAGGTGGACCGCCGCTGGGAGCGCCTGCTCTTCCTCTGCGGAGAAAAGTAGGCCCTGCAGGACGTGCCAGGCATATGCCGAAGTGCCTGGCACGTCGCTGTATCAGATACTCGGATGCCTCCCTTCCTCTCTCCTAACGAAGATGCCCGTCACGTGCTGCGGCCGGGGGAACATGAAGCCTTCTACTTCGCCTTCACCGCGTCGGATGGCGCCCTATTTGGCCTCCTGCGCACCCTGTTCGGGTACGATTCGGTCCTGGAAATTCTGGTTCTGAGCGCGGAAGGGACAACATGGTTTCACCATTCTGCCGGAACGGCCAGCCCGGAGAGGTCAGACCTGGACGCTTCGGGCCTCCGGCTTCAGTTACGTTGCTTGCAGCCATGGGAAGCCTGGAACTGTCTCTTCTCTGGCCCCGTTCAGAACCTCAGGGGGCAGGAGGCCTCGCTGGTCCTGCAACTGGAGTTCAGGGCGACCACACCGCCTGACCGGTACACCTTTGGCCCCTACACCCAGGCCCAGCAGGACGGACGGCTGCATGGCCGCATTCAGATCGGTGAGTTGGATTGGAACGGGGAATGGCTCTGCTATCGGGACCACAGTTGGGGGGTACGACCGATGGAGAGTGCCCTGGGGTGGATGGTCGCCTGGGTCCCGGAGCGCCTCTATGCCGTCCGGGTGGAGACGCCCCGGGGCCCGGCAGGTTTTGGCCGCTTTTTCGCAGCGGACGGCGCCTCCTATCCCCTGCACCTGCCGGAGGTAACGGCCATTTCCGGCGGCTGGCGGGTAGAAGAGCGGGAAGCCGGCCTGGAGCCCTGGACGTTCGCCCGCATTGCAGAACCACTGGTCGGGTACCTGGGCCCGGCGGGTCACGAAGCCTTCCGTTCCAACCCCCGACCGGGTGACCTCCTGCGGGATGAACTCGGCCCGGCACGTTTTATCTCCCCGGAGGGAAAATCCTTTATCGGCTTCCTGGAAGAGGCACGGAGGATTTTATGACTGAATGGCTGCTCAGCGGGCACAATACACAGGAAACAACCGGCCTGGCGCGACCCGTGACGGTGACGATGACGGAAGCAGGCCTGGATGCTCAGATTTCCTGGTTTCTGGGTACTTTGGCCGGGGATACTTCCGATTTTGACCCCACCGTCAAGCCGACACAGGTTGTCCAGGGGTGGCTATATCTCAACATTCACTACTATGCCCGGAACATGGCGCGCGTACTTCCTTTTGACCCGACTTCAGTCGGTGCGCCAGCCGGCTTAATCCAGGAAACCGTCCGCGTCCCCCGGCACCGTATGCTGGCCCTGCCGTGGCGATTCGCCCGCGTCTATCGCTGGGCAACCCGCTTTTACCGTCGCCAACTCCCCTGGATAGATGGCCGATTGCGGGAGATATTCTGGCGGCTCCGGGAAGATGTGGACAATCTGATACCCCTTACCGACGCGCTTTTTGATCCCGGTTTTTACGCCCAGTGCCGGGAAACCGACCGGGCCCACATTGTTATTGCGTTGACCATCACAGCGCTGGACGGGATGCTTCGCCAAGAGGCGCCAGACCTTCTGCCCCTTTTCGCCGGGGAGGCGACCGCTACTTCTATGCTGGGACAACGCATCTGGGAACTGCGCGACCTGGCCGCGCAATCCGCGCCTCAGGTCCGCCGGATGCTGGAAGAGGGTATCGCTGACCTGGAAGCCTATGGGGCTCTCCCTGAGGCCGCTCCGCTTGTGGAAGGCATCCGGGCCTTCCTCCGTCAGTATGGTCACAGGGGATTCCGTTTTGAGGCTGATTTTGAGACCGAGCGGCTGGCCGACCGACCAGAGCATGTCCTCCTGGCGGTTGCCGGGCAGTTGCGAGAGAGCCAGCCTCCCCAAGCACGGGCAGATGCCGCCCGCCGGCGGGCCTATGAAACCCTGCAGCGAATGAACCCCTTCCAGCGTGCTCTCTGGCAGCGAATCCTTCGCTGGGGGCGCCAACTCATCTCCTGGCGGGAAGATTCCAAGAGCAATATTGCTCTCCGGCAGGCCGCTTATGGTCTGGCGGCCCGACGTCTGGCCCGCCATTTCTACCCGGACCAGCCCGATGACATCCTGATGTTCTACACCCTGGACGAGTTTCTGGCCTTCGTCCGCAGCCAGGGGGAACGGCGGGTGCCGATGGAAATCCTGGAGCGGAGGCGGGCGGAATACGAACTCCACCGAAACCAGCCTCCGCCCCCCGAGTTGATCTGGTACGATCCGGAGACCGGGTACTGGCGTCCGGCGGTGGAGGAAGAGACGGGCAAGATAGCCCTTCGTCATTTTCAGGGCATTCCGGCCAGCCCTGGGGAGGGGCCGGTGGAGGGGGTTGCACTGGTCACCAATGACCCGCTGGAGGCGGGGCGGCGGCTGCTGAAAATGGAGGGGCCGGTGATTTTGGTCACTCGGCTGACGGATCCGGCGTGGTCAGGGCTTTTCCGGCGGCTGAGTGGGGTGGTGACTGAGTTGGGCGGGGTGATTTCCCATGCGGCGATTGTGGCGCGGGAGAACGGCCTTCCGGCAGTGGTAGGGGTTGCGGAGGTGACCCGGCACATTCGGGATGGCCAGCGGTTGCGGCTGGATGGCCGCACGGGTAGAGTGGAGGTGTTAGAATGACGGAGTGGCTCATTTCCCCGTGGGAGCCGGGGGCCGAACGGCTGCTACCTTCTGTAGATATGGTGGGAGGGAAAGGCTACGGCCTTTACTGGCTGGCAGCTCACGGCTTTCCCACTCCGCCCACCTGGGTGCTGACCACTGACGCGTTTAACCTGACGGTTCGGCGGATGGAACTGGAGGGGGAAATGGCTCAACTTGCGCATGCCCTGGCATCTGTCGGCGACGATTGGGCCCAACTCCAGCAAACTCTGGGAAACATAGAGCCTCGCCGTCAGGAGATAATGGACCGGATCGCCCAGGCAATCCTCCTGGACCCCATTGGGCGAGCGCTGGAAAAACTGGTTCTAATGCCCGATCAGTGGGCCGTCCGTTCCTCCGCGACGGTGGAGGACCGTCCTGGACAGAGTTTCGCTGGTCAGTTCCTTTCCCTCCTATCGGTGCCTCCGGGACGTCCCCTCTGGGACGCGATCCGGCAGGTCTGGGCCTCCGTGTTCCGTCGGGAGGCGCTGGCGTACTGTGCTCAGAGAGACCTTCCTGTGCCCCGTATGGCGGTGATTCTCCAACCGATGGAGCCGATCACCCATCGGGACCGTTCCGGGGTAGCCTTCAGCCGCTCCCCTGTGCCGACAATGTCCGGAGTGTTGATTCAGGCCACCTATGGCGCCGGGGAAACCGTCGTCAAAGGCTACGGTGGAGACCTGTACGGCGTGGAAGGGGGTACCGTAAACATCCAGCGTATGCCCCCTCCGCAGATTCAGGTTACTGGGCCGGATGGGTATCTGGAACTCGCGTCGCCGCCGGATGCCCTGCCCCTGACCGAAGAGGAGGCTCGCCATCTGGCCGCGCTGGTGGAGAAGGTTGCCGAGGAATGGGGAGGTCCGGTTAATGTGGAATTCATCTGGCGGGCCGAGCAGGCTCCCCAGTTCGTGCAGGTGCGCGCAGCAGTGATATAACGCCCCCTGGAGGAAAAGAATGAGCGATGGGGACCGGTGGGTCCGGATACTCCTCATCTTGTACGTCGTCCTCGGTACCCTCTATGCTATCTGTACCCCTCCCTGGCAGGCCCCGGACGAACCGGCTCACTACAACTACATCCGTACCCTGGCTGAGGAGCGGGCTCTGCCGGTCATAGAGGCGGGGGACTATGACCAGGAGTATCTTGGTCGCCTGACTTCCCAGAAATTCCCTCCCGAACTCTCCATTGCTCCCCTGCGGTACGAGGACCATCAACCGCCCCTCTACTATCTCCTGGCTGTCCCGGTCTATCTCCTCTTCGGCGGCGCCCTGATTCCTCTTCGTCTGTTCTCAGTCGTCCTGGGGCTTTTGTTGTTGACGGTCGTCCATCGCCTGACGCGCGATCTATTTCCCGACCGTCCCTTTCTGGCGCTGACGGCTACAACTCTCATCGCGCTCCTGCCTCAGCACGTCGCCGTGACCGCCGCTGTCAACAATGATGTGCTGGCGGAACTGGTCCTGGCGGTGGCCCTCTGGCTGGCCATCCGCCCGGATCCCCGCCCCTGGTTGCTGGGGGCCGTAGTGGGGCTGGCCCTGCTGACCAAGACCACCGCCTATGTCGCGCTGCCGGTGGCTCTGCTGGCCCTCTGGTGGGACGAGGGACAGCACACCATGCGCTATGCCGCCGCCCAGACCGGGCGGATACTTCTGGCCGTGCTCCTGCTGGCGGGGCCCTGGCTGGTCCGCAACGGGACCATCTACGGCTGGGCCGACCCGCTGGGCCTGGCCCGGCACAACGCCGTCGTCCAGGGGCAACCCCGGACGGCCGAATGGTTGGCGCAGTACGGTCCTCTTGGCCTGGCCGGACGCTTTCTTCGCACAACCTTCCAGAGTTTCTGGGGGCAGTTCGGATGGATGGGGGTTCCGCTGCATCCGCCTGTCTACCCGGCCCTGGCTGTCCTCTCCGCGTTGCTGGGGCTGGGCTTCCTGGCCTGGTGGCTGGACCGCCGCCGCCCCCGCCTGACGCCCCTTCAGCGACGGGGGGCCGTCCTTCTGACCCTATCCGCTACCCTGACCGTCCTCTCCTACCTCTGGTACAACCGGACCTTCGTCCAGCACCAGGGCCGCTACCTCTTCCCGGCGCTGATCCCGCTGGCGCTGGCGGGCGCGCTGGGACTGGAATGGGGGACGGAGCGAAGGACGGGCGTCCTGCTGCTGGGGTTGGGGCTGATGGGCATTCCGCTGGGCATCGCATGGGCGCTGAGGCGGACCGCCCTGCCGCTTTGGGGGACGATGGGGATTCTCCTTCCCGCGCTCTGGCTCCCGGCCCTGTTTGCCCCCCGACTTCGCCGTCCCTTGATGCTGGCATCGTGGACGCTGGGGATGGTCGGACTGAACCTCTACGCGATTTTCTGGGGGATTATCCCCAATCTGTGAGAGTATAAGCGTTCATTTTGGAGCGCGGCACGAAGCGAAGGGGGAGTGCCGCTTTGCACCATTGGGGGATTGTCCCCAACCCCTGAGGGTAAAGAGACATGTCTGAAGGCTTGCTCTCCGTTCCCTGTTCGGGCGAAGCCGAACGGATGGTGACCGAAGAGTGGAGTGCTCCCTCTATGGGGAGCGGTACGGTGCCGGTTCTGGCGACTCCAGCGCTGGTCGCGCTGATGGAAGAGGCCGCTGTCCGCGCGCTGGAGGGCCGCCTCCCGGCTGGCCAGACCTCCGTCGGAGTCCGCATAGACGTCCGCCATCTGGCTGCCACTCCCATCGGGATGCGCGTGCGCGCCCGCGCTATGCTGGTCGCCGTCGAAGGCCGCCGCCTGACCTTCCAGATAGAAGCATGGGACGATGCCGAGAAGGTTGGGGAAGCCGTCCACGAGCGGGTAGTGGTGGACGTGGGGCGCTTTCTGGAGCGGGTGCATAGCAAACCCTATGTGCAAGTTTCTTACAAAGCGATGGCCTGAGCGAATTGTAAGGGCGAAGGAAGGCCAAGTTGCTGGCAAAACCTTACCGCAAAGGTATGGGCTAGAATGGTGCGTCCCCAGCGAGACAGAAGATGCCACGTATCGCGAGCCCACATTTGCTTGGCGCGCAATCGCCCAATCAATTGCGAAAAGACAGTCTCGATTCGCCGACGGAGTTGAGTCAACCAGCGGGGCCAGGCTTTTCGTTCCCGCCGGGCTGACTTGTATGGGGCCAGAAGGAGAAGGCCCTGAGAGGCCAGTGTCGCTCGTACCTGGGGGCTCCAGTAGTTTCGGTCGCCCAACATCCATCCCTGTGCCCCCTCCGCCAGCTCTTCGGCCACCCGCAGGTCGTGAATATTGGCCGGAGCCAGTTCCCAAGCGACGATCACCCCAGGCCAGCAGATGCGGATATGGGCACGGAAGCCGTAGAAGGTCTGTTTCTCCATCTCGTCATAGCCGTAGGCGGCTTGGCCGGAGAAGCGCCGACAGCGATAGGCTCGGGCGAAACGGCAGACGGGAACAGGAAAACTGTCCACA
>JASFBC010000271.1:0-3693 GCA_036172315.1 Anaerolineae bacterium
GTTCTGGAAACAGACTTCCAGGGGGTGGGCCCCTTCCGGCAACGCCGGGACGGTCGGCCGCAACTGGTAGCCGATCATCGTGATCTGCCCGGCGTTGGGATACTGCTCGGTGATGCGGGGGAACATCGCGTCGGCGGCCTCCATCAGCCGGTTCTTCGGCGCCATGGCCTGGTCGTGGTGGAGGATTAGCCACATGCGGTCGTACTGTTCCGACAGTCCCCGATAGATAGACTCCGGCTCATAGGGGTTGGCCTCGTAGGGAAAAATGGCGGAATGGCCCTGATAGTACCGCCGGAAAGCGTGGTCGCAGTAGAAAGCGGAGATAACCACAATGTCGTTGGACCCTTCGTGGGTCTCCACGTAGCGGGCGATGAAGCGCCAGTCCCCTCGCTGGAAGGCCGGGTTGGTCAGGTCGCGGGCGATGCCGTTGATCGTCAGAAGCCCCAGGATAGCCACGCCCAGTCCCAGGGGACGCCAGAGGCGGGCCATCCGTTCCGCGCCCCATGCCGCCAGAATCCAGATCGCCGGGGCAGTAGCGGAGAGGTACTTGGCCGAATAGACCGGGGCCCGGTAGGAAATGGGGTAGAAAATCAGGACCGGTAACAGCGCCTGAACCGGCAAAATCCAAGCGTCTCTTTGGCGGAGGCGGAAGAGCCCCGGGATTCCCCAGATGATGAGGACGGCTGAGAGCAGGAGGAGCCAGGGAGTGACTTCCAGGTAGGAGAGCCGGTAGAAGTACTGGCCCAGCAGGTCCCGGGCGATGTCCTTCAGGGGGACAAAGGACCGCCAGATGTCCCGGGGTTCATAGTGCAGGATCATATTCCGGGCCACTTGGAGCAGAGGGATATGGGCCAGGGCGAGGAGGGCCGTGGTCAATCCGTAGGCCAGCCAGCGCCGCCTCCGTTTCCAGCCCAGAATCCCGCTCATGACACCGTGAGCCAGAATCAGAAATCCGCCGAAGAAATGGCTGTAGAGAGTGGTGGACGCCAGTGCAGCATAAAAGACCCAAAGCCACCAGCGGCCCTTTCGGAACGCCTCCAGCAAGACGAGCGTAGAGGCCGTTGCGGCCCACATATGGAGGGCATACATTTTCGCTTCCTGGGCGAACCAGAGGGTAAAGGGTGAGAAGGCCGCCAGGCCCATGGCCAGCGCTGCCGTGCGCTCTGTGAGCAGACGGCGGGCCAACTGGTAGAGGAGGGGGAGGGTGAGCACAGAGAAAAGGACGGAGAGGTAACGGACGGCAAAGTCCGAATCTCCCACCAGATGCCGCCACCCGAAAAGCAGGAGGTAGAAAAGGGGGCCGTTGTGCTCCGGACGGACGATGGTGCGGAGGGTCTCGGTGAAGGTCCCACACGTGAAGTAGAGGGCCATCACCTCGTCAATCCACATACTCTGGAGGGTGAGGGTCGCCGTCCGCAGGGCCCAGGCCACGAAGAGGAGGGCCAGCAGACCGGTCCGAAGGGAAAGCGGTCGTCCTCTCATCTGCGTTGTGTCCTCAGAAGCCCCAGAAGGAGGCACCCCAATCCCCCAACGGCGGCCATCCCCAGGCCCACCATCAAACTCCGGGGACGGAAGTGCATCTCCACCCGGTGGCGCCCCGGTGGCACCAGTATGCCCCGAAAGGCGGCATTCGTTGGATAAATGGATGCTGGCCGACCGTCCACCGTTGCTTGCCAGCCGGGGTAAAAGGTGTCGGAGAGGATCAGCAGGGCCGGGGCATCCATCTCTACGAAAAAGACCACATCGTTGGGGCCGTAGTAGCCCACTTCAATTCCCCCTTTTCCTGTCCCGTCCAGTTGGGGGCCATCCTGGACGACGGCGACTTCTTCCGGGCGGAAGTGCTCATCCAGCACCCGCTCCAGGGCCTGGCCGTAACTCTCCACCACCTCGGTCCGGTAGACCAGCCAGGCGCGGGGGAGGGCCAGGGTGTTGAGGTGGATGTCCACCGTCGGATCGTCTATAAAGACGGGCCAGATACCCTCGCCGCCGGGGGGAGCGCCCTTGGGGACGATGATGTATTTGATGCCCAAAATCCGGTAGGCGGGATGGGTTGCCGAAGGGATTCGCCAGTGCAAAATGTTGAATTCTCGCAGTTCCATTGGATTGCCGGTCCCTTGAGCGACCTCAAAGCCCTCAGCGCAGAGGCTGGCAGGGGACCAAAGGCCGCGCGCGGTCGGGTCTACGTCCACGCGGAACCAGCCGGAATCGGCGCGCAGGAAGGCCAGGGCGGCGGCATGGGTCGTATCGGGTTTCGGTGTGGGCTCCGTCTCCACCAGCGCGCCGGTCGCCACCAGTTCGGCCAGCAGGAGGAGGAGCAGGCCGGCCCGACCCCAGAGTCGGCCTCGGGAGGCCGCCCAGCCCAGGAGGGTGGTGGCCCAGGCCAGGAGGGCGGCGAACCGCAGGCCGGTCAGCGCGCGCATCCGTGAGAGGGTATCCGGTGCTACTGAAGCCCATTCAGGAGCCCGAAGCCAGAGCAGAAAGCCTGCCAGAGTCAGCCCTGCCACCCAGGGAGCAAGCAGTCCGCGCGAGCCCTGGGATAGCCGCTCTACCCCCAAGGCAGCCAGGATGGCCAGGGTGAAAGAGACCAGGAAGATCGCTCGTCCCGTCTTCCAGGTTTCGGCAAAGAGGGGCAGACGCGCCAGCATTGGATAGAGAGGGCCTCTGTAGCCTAGTGAGAAGGCATAGGCCAGTGCGCATAGTGTCATCAGCGCCCAGGCGCGCCGGGAATGAAGGCTTCCTATAATACCAAGAACGGCCATGAAAAGGGCCACCCCGCCTGCATAGCCGCTTTCCACCCGTGCCCAAGTCAGCCAGAACTGATCTGCTCCTCTACCGTGGAAGAGGGGGGTCAAAAAATCCACTACCATTTCCGGCGGAAATTCGTATCCCTGACGAAGCTCTATGGCAACCCCGGCTCGTTCTGTGAGGGGAAGTCGCTCCAAGCCGGGGAGCCAGGCCGGTGCTGCCAGTGCTATCCCTATTGCTCCCACTATGGCGAACTTTCCCAATCGCCACAGACCCTGAGGCCATCCCCCTTCTACTGCCCGCCAAAGGGCATAGAATCCGATGGCGATTGCCCCGTAGAGGGACGCTTGCCCATGACCTGCCAGTAGAAGCATTGCTATCGGCAGCGCCGCTTTGGCCATTTCTCGCCCGCTGCGGGCGGATCGGTCTACTCCCAAGAACGCCCAGGGAAGCCAGGCTATCGCATCGTTAAACTGGGGATGGCCCAGATGAACCACGAAGGGGTCAGAGAACATATAAGCAATGGCGCCCAAGAGTGCCGCAGGATGCCTCATCCGCCAGGCTGGAGACTTGTGCAGGTAAAAATACATCCCTGCCCCGGCCAACCAAAAAGATAAGCATCCTCGTAGAAATACCAGCCATTGGGGGATAGGGTAAATGAGGAAGAGGGGCCAGTTCAGAGGATTGAGAAGGCCGTATTGCCCCTCGGCCAGGATGGGGTCTCCGCCCATCATCCGGTTGCTCCAGAGGGGGAAGATCCCTCGTTGCCTCCACTCCGCTACGAAGGACCAAACCGGATACAATTGCCCCCACAGGTCGCCGCTCCCTTTGGGGAAACGGTATCCGGCAATCCAGAGGGGCCAGAAGAAAAGAGCAACCGCGGTAGCCAGGAAAAGGAGCGTCAGCCCTTCCTGGCGCAGGGCATGATAAATTGCAACTCGTCTGGCC
>JASFBC010000272.1:0-4623 GCA_036172315.1 Anaerolineae bacterium
GTCGCTCAGCAGGTTGCCCCGGTTGTCCCAGGTGTAGGTGACACGGCGAGCGGGAGACGCGGAGACGAGGAGACGGTTCGCCGCATCGTAAGTATACGTGGTGACGGCGGTTCCGGCAAGCGGGGTGGTGACGGTGTAGGCGGTGCGGTTGCCAACGGCATCATAGGCGTAGGCGAAGGATTCGCCGGTGGAGTACTGCGCTTCGGTCAGCCGGTTGAGCGGGTCGTAGGTGGTGGTGATGGTGATATTACCGGTGGCCTGGACACTGGTGTCATCAGCTCGCTATTTCAGGCTAATACCCACCTCCAAACCCATGCCACTCTGTCAAGTCCTCTTCGGTGGCTCCCTTCAAGGCAACGAAGAGCGTTGTCAAGTACTCATCACTTAACGCCTCTCGCATCGAACGTGGAGAATAGTAACAAAACGAGACTACCTTCATCTCCGGACAAATACAGCCTAGTCCACTTAAAGGCACGAGCGCCACAAACCAGAGCCCCTGGCTAGGATACAGGATGTGCACCGGAGAACTCATCACAGATGCATCTGGAGGCTCTGGGTGTTCCCACTCTTCGCAAGAGAAGCAAACCACGCTACCCCTGCTAACTACATAAAGCCCTTCCGGATTACCGAACTGCTCTATCAGGGTTCCAATAGGGTAGTAGAATAAAGTCGTACCACTAATTGCTGCAACGATGTCATTGTCATTCATTGCCACGTGAATTGAACCATGTATGGTGAATGGCGAAGGGTAGATGAAGTATCCGCCGGGAGGGCCTGCATCAATAAAATGTGCCCACCCACTAGTACGCAGTTGTTCCATGGCTTGTTCAACATCTAGACGAGTGGATTCTCCAGGAACCAAGCCCTGCCAGCAAGGAGGCTTGCAAGGGATGCCGTAGGCTAAACCAGGCTCTACCACCGTCGGAATGGGCGTGATAGTCGGTTCCAGCAACGGGCCTCTACTCACGCACGAAGTGACAAAGAGTGTAACGAAGAAAACCACTACAGACAAGACTGCCTTGATATGTGGCCTCATAGTCTCCTCCCCTAATGCAAGCAGGTTCTGGCGAACTACTGATTCATTGCAATTGGCAAGCACACCTGCCACGGCTTGCCGAACTTCATTTGCAGCCAATCGTAGCGGTCTTGCACTTGGATTGTACCATCTGCACTGGGCAACCGTTGATTCACAGGTAGCTCTAGTTGACCAGGATCAAGCTTGAGGCCATCTCGCCCCCTACCGCCGTACCTGGGATCGTTTGCCATATCCAATCCCCTCCCCATATCATCTGTCCATTCACGGCCTTCGTCATACTGAGGGTAGAAATATAATCGTACTGCCTCTGGGAGATCCTCACTGGTAGGATTAGTAGAGGCGTAGTGTGTTGCTGTGTCTCCCCAGTTTATCCAATTGCCCATCTCCGTCGCCAGCGCATTGCCGTGTTCCTGATCCCAATAGTGAGCCATTTCATGGGTAAGGAGCGCTCTCTGCAAAGTTGGATCGCCGCCGAGGTCAAACCAACTCTGCCACACAATGAGGTCGGGATTGGCAACCCCCGCTCGCGCATCTGGACCGGTGCTGCTAACCGCCTCTCGAAAAACCCTGATGGGGCTGGTAGACGAGACGCCGAACTGAGCCAGAGCTGCGTTCAGGCTCCCGAAACTGGCAGGGCCACCAAAGTTGCTATCAATAACATCAGTCAACGCCGATTCGAGCATTTGCCTATCAGCGCTTGTCCACGTTTGTGCCTGCGGACGATAAACATGTTGACCGCCAGCAGGTGGATCGACGAAGACCGCATTATCGCCCAGCGGGGGTCCAAATGGCGTGGTGATTTCTGTGCAGACCGTTAGTGTTGGTGGCATAGGTGTCCCTCCACCCCCGCAGGCTGTCAACGCGCTGCCCATCCCCATGACCAACAGCGCCACTACCATGTGCCACAGGACCCCTCGTCGTTTCTGCTTTCGTCCCCGCCACAATTGCACCACCACTAGCGGGGTCAGCGCTAGCCAGGTGCCCAACGTAGGGTCGAAGTAGCGCCCGCCCTTGTAGATCAGCCCGGTACTCCAGTCGTACACCCCGCCGCAAACCAGGTGGCTCACCGGCCCCTCCGGCCCCTCCAGCACCGCGCCGTCGGGGGCGAACAGCCACGCGCTCACCACCTTACCCTCCGCATCCACTCCCTGCCGCACCAGTCCTTCGGCATCGGGCAGGTAGTAGAGCCATTGGCTATCACGCAATTCACCCACGCACTCATGGCCGTAGAGGTACAGCACCGTGCCGGTGAATGTCTCTTCCGCCAGAATGCGGCCCCCAGCCGCCAGGTCCAGCGTGTACGTGGTCACCCCCTGCTCAACGACCCTGACCGCCACCCGGTCGCCCAGGCCATTGTAGGTAAAGCGCGTCGTCAGGGTAAAGACAGTGGTTTCAACCAGGTGGCCCGTGGCGTTATAGGTGAAGGTACGTACGGGATAGCTGTGGGTATACTCTGCCAGCAGTTGCCCACGCGCCGACCAGGTGTAGGTGTACGTGCGTCCATCGCTCACGGCGCGGTCTGTGAGGCGGTTGGCGGCATCGTACGTATAGGTGGTGACAAGTGTGCCGCTGAGAGGCGTTGTGCTGGTCATCGCCGTGCGGTTGCCCACGGCATCATAGGCGTAGGCGAAGTGCTCGCCGGTAGAGTACTGCGCTTCGGTCAGCCGGTGGAGGGGGTCGGTCGGACTTGTTAGGAGGTCTTGGCGACAGCTATGGGCTACAACGCCAAATCTCTACTGAGCCCGAGGGCACGTTGGTAAAGTGCCACAAATAGAAATTGCCCTCCCTATCTACGACGTCAGTAGCCGGTCGTATGAACTCACCGCGTTTAATAACTCGCAAGACTCTCCCTTGAGGGCTGATCTGAACCAGTGCCTCCTGCGGAACAACATTGCCGTCTTGGAGTATATTCACCACACTTCCGTACAGATTGCCGTTGGCGTCAACCGCAACCAGCAGACCCGGGCTAAGTAATCCTGCATTAACCAAGTCACGTCCACGAATTATAATCTTACCCAGTTGATTAGCTCGAGAATCAAATCGGAACACCAGGCTGTCAGCTGGCTTCTCAATTGTCCCAGTATAGTTGAGATGCTCAATGTAAATAGAGCCGTCCCACCCCACGACAAAATGATCAAAGTCACCCACAAAGAACTTGCGACTTTGGCCGTTGCGATCAAACTGGACGATTATTTTGTTCTCCGTACCCTTTTCCCAACCACACGCATAGATATTCCCCTCTTTGTCAGCCTCTACCTTCCTGCTCGCCATGTCCTCAGAACAAAATCCATATTGACCTGCATCTGCAGGCCATTCCGGAATCAGCAACGGACCACCACTTTGGTCAAATACGTAGATATGATCAGTAGTAGCAACGGCGATCCGATCGCCGCCAACAGCAACATCCACTATACATTCCGTCTCTCCAAACGTCGGCACGTTGAAGGTCCTGAGAAACTCACCTCCTGGAGTAAATTGAAGAATCCTCTCATTATACAGATCCGCTACGTAGATGTTGCCCGTGGTATCTATTTGGAACCGAAAGGGCTTACGGGGACAGAAGATAGTCTGATCATCGGGCGCATATCCTAACTCACCCGGGTTATTTCCCCATTTGGCTTGTATGACTGTCTTGCACTGCACATTGTTTTGCATGATCCTCTCAGTATCTTGCTCAACCGACTGACAGCTCAAAGCACAAAAGGTGGTTCCGATGCACAAGATAATATAAAGCATCGAAAAACAGCGTTTTAAGGTTAATGCTTTCATGAGTCTCCTCCCTGGCTAAGGGGCCAATCTCTCCAGTTCCGCTGCGCTTGGATGACCATGCCAAACATACTCCCCGGGACCACGGGATTTCCAATCGGACAATGTGGTCTCCTCGATGAGCATCCGGCTATATGAAGCGTGCACCAACCGCACGCTGTTCTCATCGTTTCCTCCCTCAACCACAACACCCGAATGCGCCCAATCGGGATAGCCGATAATGATTTCCCCTTTATAGTAAGGGAAATCATTCCCCATGCGAAGCTGCCCAGTTGCCTGGAGATATTGTCCAAATGCTTGCGCATTATGAGGAGCACACTCTGGATATTGCCAGTTCTCGCTTATTGTTGATGTAAGCAATAGCTGCTGCAGATTAATCCCTGCCGCGAAGTAACTATCCAAAACGATATCGGCACAGACGTATTGTGTGACCCGCTGCAACTGTTCAATATCCCAGCACTGGGTCATGTCACGAGTTACTTTAATCTGGCCATTGCTGGATAGGGCGACTAGCTCTCTGGCCCGTCGAGCGATCGCTTCTCCGTACATCTCGCTAAACCAGTTAGATGGGGGAGACGTCGGAGTTGGAGTAGGTGTCGGCGTCGGCGGTTGCGTGGGCGGCAGTGGCGGCGGCGAAGGCGGAGGCGGTGTTGGCGTCGGCCCACACCCGCTGAGCACGGCGCTCGCTCCCATTCCCACCACCAGCACCACCAGCCACCATCCCATCTTCCGCCGCTTGCGTCCTACCAGCGCCGCTACCAGCCCCAGCGGCGCCAGCAGCCACAAGGCCGGGTCTTGTAAAGGTGCGTATGGGTTCAGCG
>JASFBC010000273.1:0-8967 GCA_036172315.1 Anaerolineae bacterium
CCATCCGGGTCAATCAGGCGCATCTTGCGATTGCTCTTGAGAGCGCCACTCACCTCCCAGCCGCACTCTTGAGCCGCTTTGCGAACCGCCTTGCAGTGGAACCAGCTGTCAATCAGCACGTGCGTCTGAGTGCCTTCCACACGCAAACTTGACAAAACTCCAAAAGAGTTTATAATACCCCTACTTTCCAGCAGGTACCAGTAACTTGTGATCATCTTCGTCAAGCGCTGAGACAGGGGCTCAAGCGCTTTGTTTGTGTTTATCACTGGTATGGAAGGGGAGTTGGAGGGGGTTTATGAAATATCTGGACGATTCGGCCGAAATCCAGAATTTTGTCTCCTTGCGAATCAGCCTGGCCTCGCCAGAGGAGATCCGCTCCTGGTCGTACGGCGAGGTGACCAAGCCCGAGACCATCAACTACCGCCGCCTGCGTCCCGAGAAGGACGGCCTCTTCTGCGAGGCGATCTTCGGGCCCACGCGGGACTGGCAGTGCTATTGTGGCAAGTACAAGAACATCCGCTATCGGGGCATCATCTGCGATAAGTGCGGCGTTGAGGTGACTCGCTCCTCCGTCCGCCGGGAGCGCATGGGCCATATTGAACTGGCTGCTCCCGTCGCCCACATCTGGTACACCCGTCAGACCCCCAGCATCCTGGGCATCCTTCTGGACGTCTCCCGCCGGAACCTGGACCGCGTCCTCTATTTCGCCCAGTACGTCATCACCTCTGTGGACGAAGAGGCGCGTCAGAAGGCGCTGCGACGGCTGAAGGAGGAGTACGACCACCGTCGGCAGGAATTGGAGGGGAAGGCCAACGCAGCCATCGCGGCACTGCAGGAGCGGCTGGCCCAGGAGACGGCTCGCATTGCTGCGGAAGTAGCTGCCCTTCGCGCCCGGTATGAGGAGCGGCTCAACAATGAGACCGAGGCGCTGATGAAGGAGGCACAGAGCCTGCGGAAGCGCCTGGAGGAACGCCAGGGCTCCGTCGCCCGCACGCCTATTGTTCTCAAGGCGACGGGTGCCACCATTGTTGAGGCCGGAGAAACGATCGGGCGGGAGCATCTGAGCCTGCTGAGCCGCCTCATTCAGGAAGAACTGGAGCATCTGGAGGGCCGCCTGCGAGCGGAGGAAGAGCAGGAAGTCGCCCCGCTGCTGGCCGACCGGGTACACTGGCAGGAGTCGGTCGCCGATGAGATCGCGCGGATCCAGGAACAACTGGCCCGTGATGTAGAAAGTTTGCGCGCGCGCTTTGAGGACGAGCAGGAAGAACTCCTCAGCCTGGCTCCCCTCCAGTTCCTCACCGAAGCCCGCCTGCGGGAACTGAAGAGCAAATGGGGACAGGTCTTCCGTGCCGGAATGGGTGCCGAAGCCTTCTACGAGATTCTCCACCGGATGGACCTGGACAAGATGGCCCAGGAATTGTGGAATGAGGCACGGAACGATCCGTCCAAGCAGCGGCGCAAGAAGGCCATTCGCCGCCTGCGAGTGGTGGAGGCGCTGCGCAAGAGCGGCAACCGCCCCGAGTGGATGATCCTCACTGTTCTGCCTGTCATCCCGCCGGACCTGCGCCCGATGGTGCAACTGGACGGCGGACGGTTTGCCACTTCCGACCTCAATGACCTCTACCGGCGCGTCATCAATCGTAACAACCGGCTGAAGCGGCTGATAGAACTGGGTGCCCCCGACGTCATCATCCGCAACGAGAAGCGCATGCTCCAGGAGGCGGTGGATAGCCTCATTGACAACAGTCAGCGGGGCAAGGCGCTTTCCCGCCGGGGCCAGCGGCAACTGAAATCCCTCAGCGATATGCTCCGGGGGAAGAAGGGCCGCTTCCGCCGCAACCTCCTGGGCAAGCGGGTGGACTACTCCGGTCGTTCCGTCATCGTCATCGGCCCGCAACTGAAACTCCACCAGTGCGGCCTCCCGAAAGAAATGGCGCTGGAACTCTACAAGCCCTTCGTCATCAGCAAACTGGTGGAGTATAACTACGTCAGCAACGTCAAGGCGGCCCGCCGGTTTATTGAACGGCAGCGGCCCGAGGTCTGGGAGATTCTGGAAGAGGTCATTAAGGACCGGCCAGTGCTCCTCAACCGTGCGCCCACCCTGCACCGGCTGGGCATCCAGGCTTTTGAGCCTGTCTTGGTGGAGGGGAAAGCCATCCAGATTCACCCGCTGGTCTGCGTGGCCTTCAACGCCGACTTTGACGGCGACCAGATGGCCGTCCACGTCCCGCTTTCCGACATGGCGGTACAGGAGGCGCGCCGGCTGATGCTGGCGACCCGCAACCTCCTTAAGCCCGCCGACGGCCAGCCCATCGTCGGGCCAACAAAGGATATGTGCCTGGGCATCTACTACCTGACGATGGATACGAAGGGACCCCATCGGGGCGATGGTAAGTACTTTACCGACCTGGACGAGGTGGAGACGGCCTACCTGCTGGGTTACGTGGACATCCACGCCCGCATCTGGGTCCGCCAGGTGTATGATCATCAGCCCCCCGGGGCAGGCGGTCCGCTCGCCTCACAGCCAGTGGAGACGACGGTGGGGAGAAGCCTCTTCAACCGAATTCTGCCGGACGAACTCCGGTTTGTCAACGAACCGCTGGATAAGGGGAAACTGCAGGACCTGGTGGCTCTCTGCTACCACCGCCTCGGCGAGGAGAAGACGACGGAGGTGGTGGACCGGATCAAATCTATCGGTTTCCACTACGCCACTCGCTCCGGCGTGACCATCGCCGCCAGCGACCTGACCATTCCGGCAGACAAGTCCCGTATCCTGGAGGAAGCGACGGCCCAGGTGGCGGAGGTGGAACGGCAGTACCAGCGGGGCCTGCTGACCGCTGAGGAGCAGTACGCCCGCACCATTGACCTCTGGAGCCGGGCCCGCGATGAGGTCTCCAAAGCGGTCTCCCGCGCGCTGGACCCCGAGGGTCCGGTGGCGATTATGGCCCAGTCCGGCGCCTCCAAGGGCGGCTTCGGGCCGATCTCCCAGTTGGCCGGTATGCGCGGCCTCATGGCCGACCCGTCCGGCCGCATCATCCCGCTGCCCATCCGCTCCAACCTGCGGGAGGGATTGACCACGCTGGAATACTTCATCAGCACCCACGGCTCCCGCAAGGGTCTGGCGGATACGGCCCTCCGCACCGCCGACGCGGGCTACCTGACCCGCCGCCTGGTGGATGTGGTGCAGGATGTCATCATCAACGCCCATGACTGCGGCACCCGCAGCGGTATCTGGATTCGCCGGGACGACGACGTGGGCGGTCAGACGATGGCGGAGCGGCTGATGGGCCGCATTGCCGCCGCACCCGTGGTCCACCCCCAGACGGGAGAGATCATCGTTGCCCGCAATGAGGAGATTGATGAGGAGGCGATGGAGGCCATAGACGCCGCTGGCATCAACGAGGTCTATGTCCGTTCGCCGATGACCTGCGCTCTGCAGCGGGGTATCTGTGCTCTCTGCTACGGGCGCGACCTGGGCCGGGGCACCTTGGTCCACATCGGGACGGCGGTCGGCATCATTGCTGCCCAGTCCATTGGCGAACCGGGTACCCAGTTGACACTGCGGACCTTCCACACCGGCGGCGTCGCGGCTGGCGGCGACATCACCACCGGTCTCCCGCGCGTGGAGGAACTCTTTGAAGCCCGCAAGCACCCCAAGGGCGAGGCCGAAATCTCGGATATTGACGGCATCGTCCACATCGTCCGCGAGGACGGCCGCCGACGGGTGATCGTCTCCAAGAGCGAGACGTTGACCGATGAGTACACCATCCCGGACGGCTGGACGGTTCTGGTATCAGACGGGGATACCATCAACGCCGGTGAGCCCATTGCCCGGCAGGGGACGGAGGGGGAGCCTGGGGAACAGATTCTGGCCCGCCGTCGGGGCACCGTCCACCGGGATGACCGCCGGGTTCGGGTGACCTACGAGCAGCGGGATGAGCGGGAGTACGAAATTCCGCCCACCGTTCGGCTGCTGGTGGCGGAGGGGCAATACATTAAGGCGGGCACGCAACTGGCCGAGGGGTCCCGCAACCCCCACCGCATCCTGCAGGTCCTGGGCCGGGAAGCAACCCAGATGTACATCCTCTCCGAGGTCCAGAAGGTCTACCGCTCCCAGGGCGTCAACATTAACGATAAGCACTTTGAGGTTATCATCCGCAAGATGCTGGGGAAGATGCAGGTGGTGGACCCTGGCGATACGGACTTACTGCCGGGCGACCTGGCGGATCGGCTGGCGTTGCAGGAGATCAACCGTCGGGCTATCGCCGAGGGGAAGCAGCCGGCGAAGGCGCGGGCCGTTCTCCTGGGTGTGACCAAGGCCGCTCTGGCGACGGACAGTTTCCTTTCCGCCGCGTCCTTCCAGCACACCATTCGGGTGCTGGCGAAGGCGGCGGTAGAAGGCCAGAGGGATATGCTCTATGGCCTGAAGGAGAACGTTATCATCGGGAAATTGATCCCGGCAGGCACCGGTTACCGGGGCGATTCGCCCGATTCCGATGGCCCCATCTCGTCCTACGAGGGGGTTCCGCTGCGGCCGACCGCTGCAGTGACTCCGCCTCCGTCCCTGGCCCTGAAGGAGGAGGAAGAAGAGGAACTGGCCGCGCTGGAGGAAGAACGGGAATTGGAGAAGTTGATGGTTGGAGAGGAAAGCGAAGACCTCCTGACGGTCACCACGGACCTTCTGGATGAGGACGAGGAATACGGGTACGAGGACCTGGAAGACGAAGGGGACGATGAAGAAGAGGAGATGATGGACTGATATAGGGTGAGATAGGGATAGAGAAAAGAGGCGACCCGAAAGGGTCGCCTCTTTGTGTATTGGGAGTACACCGGCCAAAGGGATGAGGGCATCCGGCGAGGGGCAAGCCGGGAGTGGGGGATAGGCCGGTTCAGGCGATGGGCTCCAGGCCGGCCGATAAGCCGGGTTCTGTCGTGGGCGGTCATCTCTCTGGGGCGGCGGTTGCCCGCCGCCTCATGCGGCCTACCCGGGGCTCAGACGGGACGGGCCGCCCCGTGGGGGGAGGAGGCGCAGGATGAATCTTGCGCTCCTGTCCCCCGTCGCCCCTGCTTGGCCTTGCTCCCGGTGGGGGTTGCCTGGCCGCCCGGGTCACCCCGGACGCCGGTGGTCTCTTACACCGCCTTTTCACCCTTACCGGGGGCGGGCGGGTAACCTCTCAGGCTACCTCATACCCCCGGCGGTCTGTTTCTGTGGCCCGATCCGTCGGGTTACCCCGCCTGGGTGTTATCCAGCACCGTGCCCTGTGGAGCCCGGACTTTCCTCACCCCGCGCGGCGCGGAGCGCGACCGCCTGGCCGACCTGGAGTAATTTCATCTTAACACACTCCCATCCCCCTGTCAAGGGATGGTTTCTGGGTTCGGACATCAATTGGGACACCGGGAAGCCTCACTCCTCCCCCGCCGCTTTCGGCGGCAGCGGCAAAGCCGCTGGGGTGGGATGAGGATACCCCCATCAGCCCTATGTTCCAACTCGCGTCTGAACCTCGGTACGTCCAAGACAGACTGGCTGGAGATCCCAGATGCGGCGGGTGAGGCCTCCCAGTGCCCCGAACTGATGTCCGAACCTCAGAATTCCGGTTTGCCCCCTCCGGAAAATGTGTTATCATGATTTTTATAAAGGGGGGCCTATGAATCCGATAGATCGTCGTGAATTCCTGCGTTACTGTGCTCTTGGACTGGGCGTACTGATCGGCGGACCGGTCCTGTCTGCCTGTCGCCCCCGAACGTCGCCGACACCGGCACCGGGCCCTTCACCTACGTTGCCTCCGGCGTCTCCAATGCCTCTCTCCCCGGCCCCTTCTCCGTCCGCCGCTCCCTCTGCGGCCCCGTCTGCTACCCCTACAGGGGCTCCGGAGTATCCCTATCTGGCCGT
Source organism: Anaerolineae bacterium (assembly GCA_036172315.1). Taxonomy (GTDB): domain Bacteria; phylum Chloroflexota; class Anaerolineae; order B4-G1; family DUEL01; genus SpSt-77. Next base: position 5,891 of record JASFBC010000273.1, read on the forward strand.
GGCGCGCGGCGGGGAGCCCGGGGACCTGGTCCGGCGAGCGATAGAGGCCCTGGGCGGGATGGGGCGCTTTGTCCGCCCGGGGGACGACGTTGTCATTAAGCCCAACATCTGCATCGCCTACCACACTTATGAATACGCGGCCACGACCAATCCATGGGTGGTCGGCGCGCTGGTCCGGATGTGCTATGAGGCAGGCGCCCGACGGGTACGGGTGATGGATCACCCCTTCGGAGGTACGCCAGAGGAAGCCTACGCTCGGAGCGGGATCGCCGAACAGGTGCGCGCCGCTGGTGGCGAGATGGAGACGATGGCCCGATTCAAATTTGTGGAGACGGAAATTCCGGAGGGGATAGACCTGCATCGGTGCGCCATCTACGAGGACATCCTGAGGGCCGACGTCGTCATCAATGTCCCTATCGCTAAGCACCACAGTCTGGCCCGGCTGACGCTGGGGATGAAAAACCTGATGGGGACCATCTGGGACCGGCCGGCGATGCACCGGAATCTGGGCCAGCGGCTGGCCGACCTGGCATCCCGCATCCGTCCTGCCCTGACGGTGGTGGATGCAGTGCGCATTCTCACCGCCCATGGGCCGACCGGCGGAAGCCTGGATGACGTGCGGAAACTGGATACCGTCATCGCCAGTGCGGATATTGTCGCCGCTGATGCCTTCGCCGCGACCCTCTTCGGTCTCCGACCGGAGGACCTGGACTACGTCCGGGCAGGGGGGGCTATGGGGTTAGGCCGTGCGGACCTGGAGAACCTGCGCATCGCCGAGGCGTAACGCAAGATTCCCTCTTGCGTCGGCGCTTCTATCCCGCATCCGACGGCCCTCCGCCCTCGGGCTCCGCCGGGCTGTGCAGTGGGGGGCTCTGGCCGCGTTTCTGGCCTTGCTGGTGGTGGCCCGACGAGGCGGCGGGCCGCCGTCGCTGGCGAACCTCCCCATGCGCCTGGACCCGCTGGCGATGCTGACCCATGCCTTTGCCGCGCGTGTCCTCCTGCCCGGTTCGGCCCTGGCTCTGCTGACTCTGGCGCTCACCCTGCTCTTCGGACGGGCCTGGTGTGGGTGGCTCTGCCCGTTGGGGACGCTGCTGGACGCCGTCCCTTCGCCCCGCGCTGCCGCCCGGCGAACCTTCCCGGAAACCAGGCGCCGCGCCAAGCACTTTCTCTGGCTGACCCTCCTGACGGCCGCTCTGCTGGGCAATCTGACCCTGCTGGTGCTGGACCCCCTCACCCTGGTCATCCGGACCTTTGGGGCCGCCCTCTGGCCGGCCCTGGAGCGGATGGCGACGGCGGTTGAAGCGGCCGCGTACGCGCTCCCGATCCTGCACCCGGGGGTGGAGGCGCTGGACCGCCTTTTGCGCCCGGCGGTTTTCCCCGTAGAGGCGTCCTTCTACCGCGCGCCCATCCTCTACGCGCTGATCCTGGCGGCCGTCCTGGCGCTTAACGGGCTGGCTCCCCGGTTCTGGTGCCGGTACCTCTGCCCGCTGGGGGGACTGCTGGGGCTGGTGAGCAAAGTCGGGCTGATCCGCCGGGAGGTCACGGCGGCCTGCACCCGTTGCGGTGCCTGCGCGCGGGCCTGCCCCACCGGAACCATCTGCCCCGATCGGGATTATGCCAGCGACCCGGCGGAGTGTACGATGTGCCTGGAATGCCGGGAGGCCTGTTCATACGATGCGATCCGCTTCCCGGCCCGTCTGCCCCCGGCGCCGATGGAGGCCTACGACCCGGACCGGCGAATGGCTCTGGCGGCGCTGGGGGTGACCGCTCTGGGCGTCGCTCTCTTTCGCAGCGACCGCTTTGCCCGGCGGTCTCCGCTAATCCGACCGCCGGGCGCGCGGGAAAACGGCCTGGAGGCCCGATGCGTCCGCTGTGGCCTCTGCGTCCGGGCCTGCCCGACAGGCGCCATCCAGCCCGCGCTGCTGGAGGGCGGGCTGGAATCCCTCTGGACCCCTGTACTGATTCCCCGGTTGGGCTACTGCGATTACTCCTGCAACGCCTGTGGTCAGGTCTGCCCGGTGGAGGCCATCCCGTCGCTGACGCTGGAGGAAAAACGGAGGGCGGTGCTGGGACGGGCCTACATAGACCGCAACCGCTGCATCCCCTGGGCCGATTACCGCCCGTGCATCGTCTGCGAGGAGATGTGTCCAGTGCCGGAGAAGGCCATTGTCCTGGAGGAAACCCCGGTGACGGACGCGGCAGGCCAAAGGGTGACCCTGCAGCGGCCGCGCGTGGTGGAAGAGCGGTGCATCGGCTGCGGCATCTGTGAGTACAAGTGCCCGGTGAGCGGAGAGGCCGCTATCCGGGTATTCGCGAAGGAGTAGAAGCCGCCCCGAGCCAGCGAGGGGGAAATAAATCCTTCCCCTCCCCTCTCCTGAACGAAGTTCAGGAGAGGGGAGGGGGTGGCGGCGCAGCCACCGGGGGTAGGGTGAGGCAGGGTGGGGTGAGGACGCAGTGGCAAGTCCTGCCCCTACAACTGGCCGAATAGCCGCAGGTAATCGGCCAAGTAGCGGGTGATGAGGAAGTGCCGCCGGACATGCTCGCGGCCCGCCGCGCCCATCCGTCGGACCTCCTCCGGATGACGGAGCAGGTGGAGAATCCGGTTGGCGCACTCCTCCACACTGTTCACCAGGAACCCCGTCTCCCCGTCTATTACCTGCAGCGGGATGCCCCCCACGTTGCCGCCCACCACCGGCTTCCCCTTCCAGAGCGCCTCCGCTACCACCAATCCGAATCCTTCCCGCAGCGATTTCTGCACCACAACGTCGGCGGCGGTCTGGAACGCGTTGACCTCTCGGTTCCCCACGCCGTGAAAGCAGAGGAACGGCCATGGAGATAAAAGCTGCCGCCGTCAGCAGGTGCCAGTCCTGTCCTAGCGACTGGACCATACCCAGATGAACTGGAAGATAGCCAGCGACGGAACCGAAAGCGGCAGCGGTAAAGGGCTCCACGGCGGCCGCAAAGGCCTCAAACTCGGAGCCGCCCCACACGCCCAGCACGGTCACCGCACCTTTGGGGGCGGGAACGGTGACGGGAACGGTGACTTGCACCTTCACCGTCTCCTTCACGGGGACGGT
>JASFBC010000274.1:0-6527 GCA_036172315.1 Anaerolineae bacterium
CCAGGCTGCCCAGGCCACCGCCCAAGCTGTGGAGGCCACCGCTACGGCTCACGCCGTCCAAGTCACCGCCCAGGCGCAGGCTACTGCGACAGCCCAAGCCCAGGCCACGGTGAGGGCTCAGGCGCAGGCCACGGCGACGGCTCAGGCGCAGGCCACCCTAGCTGCAAGACCTGATAGCAAAGAAGTCGACATATGGGCGGATAAAGGTTGGCAGGATACTGGAATGTATGTGCAACAAGGGGAAATGGTGATAATCATGTATTTGTCGGGCAAGTGGTCACCTTGGCCGGGGCATTCAGTGGATGGGGGAGGAAATCCGGGCTCGACAAATGGCTCCAACTTGATCAAGGGAGTCCCTCATGCCAGTTTGATAGGGCGGATCGGAAATGGGGAGCCTTTCTTCGTCGGAAAGGAGGCTACAGTCACTGCAACACGATCAGGTATGCTTCAGTTGAGAATTAATGATAATCGCACTGGTGATAATTCAGGCAGCATAACCGTGCGTATTCAGGCATCCTTTATCCACAACAGTCCATAGAGGTCTTTGCCAACCGGGGTCGGCAGAGCACTGGTGTCCAACTCTGGCTTGGCGATCAAGTAGTAGTTGAATATGTTTCGGGAAAATGGACGAATTGGGTGGGTAAAAACGCACCATTTGATGCCAATGGTGTATCCCCCACTTACATTTGTGGGAGGATGATCAACCCCAACTTACGTGTAGAGCCTTTGCCGAATTTCCCAAGCGGTGCCTTAGTCGGGCGGGTTGGTCAGCAATTGTTGGGGATCGGCAACCGTCTGGAATTTACGGTTGAATCTGAAGGTTTGTTGGAGTTGCGCACAAATGAGAGTGATAATGACCTATATGATAATGCTGGGGTTATTATCGTGCAGGTCACCGTACGTCGCCTTTCTAAAGGTATGGGTCTCCCCACACGAACATCGCATTCCCCATAATCCCGGATCAACCGAGGGGATTTATCACAACTGGTGGAAGTATCTATATCATTTCGCAAAATGAAGAAAGGACTCCCATGCTCCTTCAGCGACTTTTCTACTACTTATCCTCTGTACCAACTCTTTTGTTGGGCGTGCGAAATTGGCCCAAGATGATAGCCTTGTTTGCCGGCCTCCCAATCCCCAGGCCTTTTATCATTCAATTGAAGGATGGCAGTCGTTTCCTGGTTCGTACCCCAATGGATGTCTGGATTATCAAGGAGACCTGCCTCGACCGACAGTACGAACAAGCAAGTGTAAGGATTGAGGAGGACTGGACCGTTATAGATATTGGTGCCGGCCTGGGCGATTTTACGATATATGCTGCTCGAAGATGTATTAAGGACATAGTATATGCGTATGAGCCTTTCCCTGAATCGTTCTTTTTGCTTCAGGAGAACCTGCGCCTGAATCATATCCAGAATGTCCGGCCATTTCTGTATGCAGTCGGCGCTCAAGCCGGCTATACGGACCTCTATGTTGCTTCAGGCGAAGCCGTTCAATATAGCACAGCTTGCAGAGCTAGCAAACCACACGAGGCTTTCCGTGTGCCGGTTCTTTCACTTGACCAGGTACTTTCTGAAATCCAATCACCTGTGTGCGATTACTTGAAGGTAGACTGTGAAGGTGCGGAGTACGAAATTTTTTTCCATGCCAGTGATTTGACCTTACGAAGAATCAGGCATATCTGCCTAGAATATCATGACGGAGTCACTGACTTCTCGCATTGGGACCTGGTTCGGTTCTTTGAGGAAAAAGGCTTTCAGGTAAGCCTCACGCCTAACCCTGCCTGGCATCATCTGGGGTTCTTATACGCTGTCAACCCTACTCTGGCGGGTCTCGGATGGGGCCCTCCTGCGGACGCTGGAGGGGCACACCGAGCCTGTGTGGAGCGTGGCCTTCAGCCCGGACGGGGGGATGGTGGCCTCGGGGTCTGGGGATGGGACCGTTCGGCTGTGGGGGGTGCGGCCATGAGCGTTTCCCTCTTCCACCGCTCCCCGCGTTCCGTTCCGCTCCCGCCCACCGAGGAGGTGGAAATCCAGCCCCCGCCGTCGGCACCCGCCCGCCCCACCTCCTCCCTGTTGGCCGTCCTGGCGCCCCTGGGGATGACCGTCCTGGCTTTCGGCCTATCGGTCGCGTTTGCGGCCACCAACCCAACTCTCCTCCTCTTCTCCCTGCCGATGATGCTGGGTTCCGGCCTGATCGGGCTCATCACCTATTCCGGTGAGCGCAGCAAGTACCGCCGGGCCGTGGAGAAGCGAGAGCGGGATTACCGCGCCTACCTGGCCGGGAAACGGCAGGAACTGGAGGCCCTGGCCGCCCGCCAGCGCCAGGCCTCCCTGGAACCCAACCCCGACCTGCAGACCTGCCTGGCCCGCGCCCGCCGCACCTCGGCGGAGCACGCCCGCCACCTCTGGGAGCGCTCCTCCGGCCTGGAGCGGCCCCGTGACCCCGATTTCCTCCACCTGCGCCTGGGCCTGGGCCGCCTCCCCGCCGCCTTCCGCATCAAGCCCCCCTCCCGCCCGGCCGTCGGCGAGGAGGACGAACTCTACCAGGAGGCCTTCCGGCTCTGCCAGGCCTACGCCCACCTGGACGGCCTGGCCATCCCCCTCCCCCTGGCCCAGATCGGCGCCGCCGGGATTGCCGGGCCGCGCCCCCTGGTGCGGGACTTGACCCGCGCCCTCCTGGTCCAGATGACAGCCCACCACGCCCCCAGCGAGGTCCGCCTCGTCGCGCTCCTGCCCCAGCAGGAACTGGACGAATGGGTCTGGGTGCGCTGGCTGCCCCACATCTGGGACGAGGAGCGCAAGCGCCGCTTCATCGCCGCCGCCCCGGACGAGGCGCGGGCCCTGCTATCCGACCTCCACGCCCTCCTCCAGCGGCGGGCCCTGGGCCGCGCGCCGGACGAGACGACCGTCTACCCGCAGACCTACCTCTTTCTCTTCGCCGACCCTGCGCTCTTTACTACGGCCGACACAGCGGGGCTTGGTCCGGCCCTCCGCCTGTTGCTGACCCAGGGTGCGGCAGTCGGCGCCTACAGTCTCTTCCTGGCCGACCGCCCCGAATCGCTCCCCAGCGCCTGCGGCGCGGTGGTGGACCTGAGCGGCGGGGGCGGCCTCCTACGCCTGACCGGCGCCGCCGCCGGAGAAATCCCCTTCACGCCCGACCGGGTGGACGCGGCCTGGGCCGATGCCTTCGCCCGCGCCCTGGCGCCCATCCGCCTCAAGCCCCTCGCCGGCGAGGCGGACATCCCCTCCAATGTCCCCCTCACCGCCCTGCTCCAGGCCCCTCGCCTGGAGGACTACTCCATCCTCCAGCACTGGCAGGCCCGGGACTCTCACATCCGGCTGGAGGTCCCCCTGGGCATTGAAAAGGGAGGTGGGATCACCTACCTGAACTTCCAGGATGCCGCCCAGGGGGGCGACGGCTCCCACGCCATGGTCGGTGGCACCACCGGCACCGGCAAGACCCGTTTCCTGCAGACCATGGTTGCCCTCCTGGCCGCCCATCACCACCCCCACGATGTCAACTTTCTCCTTATTGACTACAAGGGCGGCGACTTGCTCAAGGGGCTGGAGGATCTGCCCCATGTTGTCGGCACCCTGGCTAACCTGGAGAAGGCCGATGCCCAGGCCGTGCTGGTGGAGCGGCTCTTCGTCTGCTTGGAGGCGGAACTGTTGCGGCGACGCAACCTGCTCGGCGGGCGGAACATCAACGCCTATCAACGGGACCTCCAGCAGGGCCGCGAGACGGAGCCGCTGCCTCATCTCTTCGTCGTCATTGACGAGTTCGCCGAGATGATCCGCAACAGCCCCGACAAGGCGGCCATGACCAAACGGCTGCTAAGCATCGGCGCTACCGGCCGCAGCCTGGGCGTTCATCTGGTCCTGGCCACCCAGGACCCCGCCGGCGTGGTCACCGACGAACTGCGCAACAACATCAACATCCGCCTCTGTCTGCGTATGGGCTCACGGGAGGCCAGCATGGCCCTCCTGCGCCTGCCCGACGCCTTTGAGAACATCACCACCGCCCAGGTGGGGCGCGCCATCCTGCAGGTGGGCAACAACGACCGCTTTGCCCCCTTCCAGGTGGCCTGGGGCGGCGATCGCTACACCCCCGGCCAGGCCGCCCTCCCAGTGGGGGAGATTTACCAGGTCGGCCTGGACGGCCGGCGCGTGCCGTTGCGCCGTTTCCACCCCCTGCAGGCCGCCGAGGAGACCCAGTTGAGCGCCATCGTCCGCCATATCCGGACGACGGCAGACCGGCTGGGGCTGCCACGGCTGCGGAGCCCCATCTCGCCGCCCCTGCGCGACACCATCTTCCTGGACGAACTGCGGGCCGGCAAGCCAGGCTGGGACGGTCAGGCCTGGAAAGCCCAGCCAGGCGCACCCTGGCTGGCCCCTATCATCGGTCAAGCGGACGACCCGGCCGGTCAGGCCCAGCCCCTCCTGCGCCTTCGCCTAGGCGCGGAGGGCCACTTCGCCCTCTTCGGCAAACCTGGCAGCGGCAAAACCACCTTCCTCCAGACCCTGGTTACCTCCCTGGCGCTGGATCACTCCCCCGAAGAGGTCCACATCTACCTGATCGACTTCAGCAGCCAGCGGCTCCTGCCCCTCAAGGGCTTCCCCCACGTCGGTGACGTGTTCTTGGGCGATGAGGTGGACCGTCTGCAGCGTTTCTTCCGCTTTCTGAGCCGCGAACTCCAGGCTCGCAAGGCCGAATTCACCCGCGCCGGTGCGACCCGCCTGCCCGATTACCGGACCTTGAGCGGGAAATCCCTCCCGGCCATCGTCGTGATCCTGCGGGACTATGATGCCTTCTACAAGGCTTGTCAAGACCGCAACCTGGACCTGGATCACACGCTGGTAGAACTGGCGCGGGATGGCGGGAGTTACGGTCTCCACTTCGTCCTGACGATGACAGCGCCCTCCGAACTTCGCTCGCGCCTGGCAACCGCTATCTCTATGGCTGCCACCTTCCATCTGGCGACGCCCGATTACGGCATGGCCGTTGGGCCCACGGGCGGGATGACGCCGGCGCCGCTCCCCGGCCGGGGTCTCTTCAAAGGTCCGCCGCTCCTGGAGTTCCAGACCGCCATCCCTGCCCGGGGCAACACCGACCCGGAGCGAACCCTTGCTCTGAGGGCGCTGATGGAGGCGATGGAGCGGGCCTGGGCCGGCGCGCGCCCCCGTGCTTTCCCGCCCGTCCCCGCCGTGGTGGGGCTGAGCCAGATTCTCTTCCCGGCCGACCGCTGGATCACGCCTCCGCCGGCCGGACGCCGCGCCCTCTTCGCCATCAACCTGGAGGACCCCGACCAGCCCTTTGAGGTGGACCTGCGGGATGGCCCCTACTTCCTGGCGGCCGGAACGGCCGGATCGGGCAGGACTACCCTCCTTCAATCCTGGCTCCTTGCGCTGGCCGAACGGTATCCGCCCTCCCGCCTGTTATTCTACCTGGTGGACCTGCGCCAGAGCGGCCTGCTGGCCCTGAGCGACCTCCCCCATGTTCGGGCGCCGGTCTCACCGAAGAAAGGGGGCCAGGCCGCCGAGCGGGAGACCGGCGTCATCACCGACGATGACCGTTTCGCCCAAGCCCTGGCCGAGATCGACGCTGCCCTGATGGTCCGCCAGCCGGCGCTGGAGGAAGCCCGCCGCCAGGGGCGTGGCGCGTTCCGTCTGGACGCCTGGCTGGACCCCCAACCGACTCTGCTGCTGGTGATAGACGACCTGGACATATTTGAGACCGAGATTCAGCCAGCCTCCAAAGACCTGCTGAACGCGGGATTGAAGCGGTGGCGTGACCTGGGCTTCGCCCTCATCGCGGCCGGAAACATCACAGACATAGAGAACGCCTGGGGCTGGGTCGCCCAGTTGCGCAACACGCCGGTCGGCTTTCAACTGGGCACTGCCGCCTACAACCAGGTCTTCAAGGTCAACCTGCCCTCGGTCCACCCGGCCAAACTTCTGGCACCGGGCGAGGCCTTCTACGTCCGCCGGGGCCAGTTCCTGCGGGTCAAAATCGCCGATCCGCAGGTGGGGCCGGTGAAACTGGAGGATTGGGCGGAGCGATTGAGCAAGAGGGTGGAGGAGTAACCGATGCCTGTATCTCAGATACACTGCAGAGACGCAGAGAACGCGGAGAACTATGCGCCCTCCGCGCCTCTGCGGTAAAATAAATACACCGGTGGATTGGACGAAGCAGAGGAGGAATAGCCAATGCCCTTTGAACCTCAAGTCGGAGACGTTTTGGAGATAGACGGCCAGCCCTACGCCATCGCCGAGCACCCGGCCGCGCCGGGGATGGCCTACGGCCAGGAAGGGCGCGCCGGCACGGTGTATCGCCTGTTGCCCTCACCCCTACCCCCGGCGGGGGCGCCGCCCCCCCATTCCCCGCTCCCAACATTGGGAGAGGGGAAAGGGGCAGGGGGATGGGGTGAGGTCGCCCTCAAGGTCTTCAAGCCCCGCTTCCGCCTGCCCTACTTGGTCTCCCAGGCGGAGCGCATCGCCCCCTTCGCCGCCCTGCCCGGCCTTTCC
>JASFBC010000275.1:0-3988 GCA_036172315.1 Anaerolineae bacterium
CCTGACATTCCAAATACCTCCCAACGGTATAAGCAGGCTCACATGGGATTAGGTTGACAGCGTCAATATAACGGCTTATATCCGGCAACCATCCACCTAAACTTGCTCTCTCGCTCATTTGCATGACCACTGGGGCGGAGCTGCCCGCGCCGGTAGGGCCAGATCTTCATAGATCGACCGGGGCAAGGCCAATTCCAGGATCTGCCGCCGCAAGTCGTCCAGAGGGGCAATGGGGCGAATTGTTTGACCGGGCAGTCGGACAATCGTCAGCACAATGCTGCGGAAGGCCTTCAGCAGCCACTCCGTACGAACTCGGCGGGTCCGTAGGGACGCCCCCGCCCGCCGACCTGCCCCGGCCCGGAGAAGGCCAGGCCAAATTGCCGGGAGTCCGCCCTCCTTTTTTGCCTACTGCCGGCAATACCGCTCACGAGCTCGACGAGGCAAATCCAGTCACCTGTCACTTCCCCCGCCCGTCCCCTGGCTTTCTTTCGCAACCAAAGCACAATCCGATCCAGCCCCCTGTGTGACAAAGTGTGACAACGTTTCTAATTATCCCACGGATCTTCTTTCTTCTTGAAAGAGATAACTAAAACCTGTCACACCTTGTCACCATCCCTACGCAGACGCAACCCCACCCACTTTCTTTTGCCCAGGGCCTCCCTGGTCTGCCCTACCCCCCGTTGCCGTAGCAGGCTCCCAAATTTGGTCTTGCTGACCGGCTCCTCGCCAGCCTCCTCACACCAGCCAGTATAGGCCGTGTACAGGTCCCCCACACCGACGCTGTATCGCGCCCCTAGTTCGCAGCGTTCCCCCAGGAAGCTGCCCAATACGTCTTGATCCAGGCGGTAGGCCTCCGTCGCGGCTATCACCTCCGGCGCCAGCCAGTTCCGGTCGCGTAGCCAGTCGGCCAGCCCCTCTATGAGCCAGTTCAGCACCGCGCTCCCTTCCGCTACCAGTTCGCGCACCACCTCCTCTTGGGGCCGCCTCTCGTCATCCGGTATGCGATACTCCCAAGGAATCAGCCGAACGCGCCGCCAGATGCTGTCGTCTGTGCCCTGGATGACAGGGCGATGGTTGACGATAAGCACCATGCTGAAGGTCTGCTCAAACTCAAAGTAGTCCTGGCGCATGAAGCGCGCCTTTTTACGGTCGCCGCCAGTCAGGTCTTTCACCAGGGCCTCGGCCAGCCGCTTGCCTTCGTCCACCTCCACCGAGAAGACCAGCCGTCGCCCCGCCAGGTCGGCTATGTTGGTGGGATGCGTCTCAAAGCTGCTCTGTGTCAGGAGATTCGGCGCAGCCCTACAGCCGTAATCGCCCAGGACACCCAGGAGCACCCGCACGGTGGTGCTCTTGCCGTTCGCGCCGGTACCCCACCAGATGGGGAACGTCTCGTCCAGCGGCGCGCCCACCAGGGCCCGGCCCAGGTCGCGCTGCACCTGTCGCCGGATGTGGGGATTGGGCAGGAAGCGCGCCAGGTGCGCTTCCCAGGCAGCACCTCTGGCGTGCGGGTCATAAACAACGGGGGCCTGTTTCGTCAGCAAGTCGTCAGGATTGTGAGTCCGCAGTTCCAGGGTGCGCAGGTCTATAGTGCCGTTGGCAACGTTCAGGAGCCAGGGGTCGGCATCCCATTCATGGCTCCGCGTCAGAAAGCCCCCCCAACCCTTCAGGAAGGCCAGCCCCCTGACCATGCGGGCATAGTAACAGGTGTCCTTAACCGCTTGTATGAGGTCGTTTATGGTTTCCTTGTCGGTCGCGTCGGCCAACGCACGGGAGTACACGGCACGCAGGACCTCTGACGCGACTCTTGCCACGGCCTCCTCCGGCACAGGCCGCCACACGCCTCCGGCGTACTCCATCCATGAGCCCCGATGGACGGCCCAACGGTAACGGCCCCGGAAAAGGTGGCTCAGCGTCAGGGCGTGGCCGTAGTCCTTCCCCAGCGTACCCGGCTGGGGGGCCCCGGCGATTGCCGGCTCGTACCGCCCGACGGATGCGGCAATGCGCCGCACTTCCCTGGTGTCCAGAGGCGGGTCACAGCGGCGGGCGTTCTCCACCACCAGGGCCGCTTCAATCGCCTCTGGGGTCATCCCGCGCCGGCGCATCGCTCCGGCCAGGCTGGTCAGCGTCGCGTTGCGTTTCCCCTCCGGTATGCGGCTGCCCTCATCCCGCTCCCGGAAGGAGCGGATCTCGTGCCCATCGGCCAGCAATCGCAAGAGCGGTTGGGGGAGGGGAAGCGGCCCGCGGTCGTCGGGCGAGTATCCAGTCTCCCACCGGTAAGGCGTGCCGTTGGGGTGGACGCTGGGCGGCACCACAATGTAGCCGCCATCCCCCCGGACGTCCACGCCCGCCCCCAACTTGCCCACGCTGTTGGGGATGCGGATGCCCTCCGGCGCGCGGTAAAGCAGGTGCTTCCCCCCACCGCCGGTCACTGCGGTAACCGTCCCGTCGTCAATGTCCAGGCGGCGGCGCAGCTCGGCCCAGGTATCCGTCCCCCCCTTCCCGGGGTCAATGTCAATCGCCACCAGACCGCACCCCCCGGTGGCCAGGCCGATGTTGGCATCAGGCCATCTCTGCCACCAGGCGCGAATCTGCTCGGGGTCGACAGTCGCATCCCGACAGCCATGCGGGGTCAAGGGTTTTTTCTCACGCGGAGCACAGGGAAAAACGGGCCATCCCCGCCGCGCGTAGCCCAGAGCCGCCTCCAGCATCTCGCTCATGAAGCAAACTCCTCTCTCGCTTCCCGGGGCTTTGAGCGAATAGCATCATTATAGTAGTAACCCTTGGATCGCCGGACGAAGGGGAAAACCATAAATATTACCAAGTCGATCCGTCGATGGGTCATCCTGTAGCCAGCACCAGAATTCATATGGTTTTGGCGGTTTCACGCCGGGTAATTAGCGCTCGTCCAATAGCCATCAGGCAGACTCATTGTTCCAATATTCCTGAATTGCTGCTATTTCATCGGGTGAAATAAGCGTCATTCCCACCGTTTCCTGCAGTCCCAGCAATTCGGTGAGGAGTTGCTGTCGCGTTGCTAATGTCAACTTTCCGGGTTTTCCATCCAGCCTGATTACTCGCGACTCGAGGCGGCTTGTTAGTTCCTCGACACGTTGGCGAAACCCAAGTAATGGCCGGAGATAAGACCATCGCGGAAGCGAGGTAATCTTTTCCATCGCTCTGTCTCGCCTCACCACAGTGCACATCCAGCATCCAAACCGGGTCTCTCGGCCGTTATACACGTGTTGTTCGAGATGAGCAGTTGGGTATCCTAACATGGGTGCGTGAAATTGCAGGAAATCCCAAACATCGCACTCTCTCCATTCGACGATAGGAGCCATGTAGGCTGCTTGAAGACGAGAACTATATTCAAACCAGACTCCTTGGCCGCATTCACCTCCACGACTACATGACTGGCGAAGCCGGGTGTCTCTATCACGTGATTCGCCGAATCTTACTCCGGTAAGGATGAGTGTCTTGCCTTGCCTAACGAAAGACTTCAAAGCGTCCTCAACAGGTTCAATCTTCAAACGTCGTGTACACCATCGAAATCGTTGGTGTGGAGGTGGGTAACCTTTGCCAAGTAAACATACCCAAAATCGCTCTTCTATCGCCGGATAAACCACATGGCAATGTATTGGCAGTCTTGCTATTGGGTCGAAACTCTGAAGGTATTCTAGAAAATCAAGAGCGAATTGTTTGATAATGGGTATTTCGATCATCGTATCAGAGTACACAATGTCGATTCTTTGAACCTGTCCCAAGCAAATCAAAGCAGTTTCCAGCGCAATAACGAGAGTGGTGGTCGAATCTTTTCCTCCTGAAAAGGTGACAATCCAGTGATCATAACCTCTGTTTGCCATAGACCGGAGGGCAGAGATAGAGTTGTTGAGGCGATAGACGTAACGCACCCTATCCTGGTCATCACCAGACAGATACACATTCCTTATCTTGGCCAAATCTAATACCTTTGTATCTTCTAGATCCAAGG
>JASFBC010000276.1:0-1778 GCA_036172315.1 Anaerolineae bacterium
ATAAAGTCTATCTGCCGCTGGTGCTCCGTGCGCTGGGTGCTCCCTGAGAGCCTGGGCCAGTGCTCATGGCGGCCCGGCGGCGTCCGCCATTCCAGCGGAGGGAATGGCTCACCACTGCCCTGAAATTGAGGAGGTTGAATATGGAACAGCCATCGCCGCTTATGCTTCGGAACATCCGCACCGGCCGGACTTATACGGTCCCGCCTGATGGTCTACGCATTGGACGGGAGCCGCCCAGCGATGTAGTGTTGCCCGACGACACGGTCTCCCGTCAACACGCAACGGTCTGGATTCAGGCCGGCCGACTGTATATCCGGGATGATGGAAGCACTAACGGCACCTGGGTCAACGAGCGGCGTATTGTCGAACCAATCCCCTTGCGGGTCGGTGACCGGGTACGTGTGGGACAGACCGTTCTAGAGGTGACTGGCGGTGCGGCAGGGATGACGGTGGTTACCCTCCCCGGTGAGACACCCCGGCGTAGAGGTAAGGCTTCCCCTATGCTATGGGCAGGAGGGGTCGTGGGTTTGATTCTCTGTGGGTTACTTGCCCTGGCTGGTGGCCTGTGGGCGCTGGTATGGCAGAAGGCGAGTGGAGTTCCGGGCTTTTTGCTTGGGCCTACCCCGACGCCTACTTCTACTCCCACCCCTACCCCGACGCCTACTCCTACTCCCACTCCTACCCCAACCCCCATACCGGGAATTGACGAACCTGTCCAGATTGATGGCGTCGAGGTAACTTTTATACGTGCCGAGAAGCGCGACCGGTTTTATAGCCTCACAGGTGTGGTCAGGCCCGCCTCTGCGCAGGACACTTTACTGATCGTTGACGCCGAGATTCCACCTGAGCAATATGATTGGGATAAGGTTTCAAAATGGTCTATTGTTCTAAACGGCGATATAGAACCCTCAATAACCCAAGGCACTGAAGACGGGGAAGTGACGTGGGTTTTCGTGGTTCGCAAAAGCGAGGCAACTTTTATTCTGACTCTGCCAGGTGGCGCTACATTAGACCTTAATACGATCTTGCGTTAAATCAGACTCTGGGAATCGAACCTTCAGGCAGCCTATATCTGGAGGCAATGATCTTTGCCACTATCCCCCTTTCTCGACCACGCCCCGCCAGGCTGGAAGCCACAGAGGTGAGAAGGTGTCCCGTGTTTGCCGTTTTTGTGGTAAAGAACTAAAGAATCCCGCTGCCCGCTTCTGCTCCGCCTGCGGGCAACAATTGTCACCGGCTGGCACGCCGGAGGCCGGGGTGCCGGGACCGCGCCTGGTCATCCGCGAGCCTGGCCAACCCCCGCGCGAGATCACGCTCAACCGGGCCTCCTTCACCATCGGTCGCAAGCCGGATAACGACGTCGTCCTGCCGGTCGAGTACGTCTCCGGCTACCACGGCCGGTTGGAACGTCTGGGCACCGACTGGCGCTACACCGACCTGGGCAGCACCAACGGCACCTTCGTCAACGGCCAGCGCGCGCAGGAGGCGATTCTGCGTGACGGCGACATCCTGCGCATCGGCGACCCCCAGGGCAACTCGATCAGCCTCACTTTCTATGCCCCTGGCGTGGCGGGAGCGCCTGCACCTGTCCAGGGTACCATCCTGATGGGGGCTACCGCCCTGGGCGCAAAGCCTATCCTCCTCATCGGGCGCAACCCCCAGGCCGACATCCCCCTTCCGGCCCCCACCGTCTCCTGGCAGCATGCCCGGCTGGACCGGACATCCCAGGGATATGTCATCACCGACCTGGGGAGCACGAACGGCACCTTCGTCAATGG
>JASFBC010000277.1:0-7484 GCA_036172315.1 Anaerolineae bacterium
CCCCCCCCCCCCCCCCCCCCCCCGCCGCCGGAACCCAGGACCCTCCCGCAGGTCTCAAGCCTGCGGGAGGTTTTTTTATTCCTCTTCTTCCATCTGGATGAACCGCCCGTGCCAGGTGTGATACCAGACCTGGCCGGTCACGCCGTGGACGCTGAGCATCCCAACAATCTGCCCGTCCTTCTGGGTGTGGATGGTGAAGTAGCCGTAGAACGGGTCGGCATCCTCCACGGTCTCCCCCGGACGATAGACGTCCAGCCAGCGCTGGGCGATCTGGAGCACTTCTTCAGGGGTGAGGGCGTTGGTGACCACCACGCCGCCCATCATCCGGGTGTGCATCCCGTATTTGCTGTTCCACATCATATTTGGCCCCATCTCCGGCCCCACGGCTCCGCCCCACTTATCCACCAGCAGTTCCATCGCTCCGATGCTGGTGTCCCGTTCCCGAACGATGGCGTAGAAGTTGTACTCAAACTCCATCAACTCGGCGATTTCCAGACCGGAGAGTTGAGCATCGGTGAGGTACTGCTCCACCGCCCGGCGCGCGTCATCCAGCGTGAGGGTTGAGGTAAGAGGGACCCCGGCGCCCCAGCGGGGGCCTCTCCCCCACCAGCAACCGGGTGCAACCGGATACGCTCCGGTTCCGCCCGCCTGGGGTGTCGCCGCTCCGGGGCGAACCGGTGCCCCCCAGCGGTAGGCCATCCCTCCCCATCCGGGCATACCGGGGTAGCCCCACCACGCCGCCCCTGGTTGCGGGGTAACGGCCGGCGTGCCCGCCCAGACCTGGCGGTTGAGGAGCAACCCGCCCACGATCAGTCCCCCTGTTACCAGGAGCAGGGCAATCCCAACACCAATGGCGATCCAGATACCTGCTTTCATCAGAAGCCTCCCCTTATAGAATTTCTGGCCTTAGGATACACGAGAAAGGGACTGGAAGATAGCGCCATTTAGCGGGGGAGGAGAGGGGAGTTTCGGCCTATTCCGAATCGCGCTGCTCCGTACGCTCCGTGACGGACTGCAGGGGGAGGATCGCCGTGATCCGGGTGCCCTGGCCTGGCGCCGTCTCCACCGTCAGTCGCCCACCCACGCGGGTCGCCCGCTCCTGCATGCCCATCAGGCCGAACCGACCCTGAGCGGTCAGCAGGTCGGGGCGGGAAGGGAGGATAAAGCCCGTCCCGTCGTCGGTGACGGTGAGGATGAGATGGTCCGCATCCTGCCGGACCCGCAGGGTGATGGTGCGAGCCCGGGCGTGCCGGAGGGCGTTGTTCAGGGCCTCCTGGGCGATGCGGTAGGCCGCCAGTTCCACATCGGGGTTGCAGCGGCGGATTTCTCCTTCGGTGATGAGGCGAACAGCGGCTTCTGGGGTCCCTGCAGTCTGCCGGACCAACGTTTCCAGCGCGGGCAGGAGCCCCAGGTCCTCCAGATAAGGGGGCCGCAGCGCGGCGATGAGCCGCCGGAGTTCCTCCACAATCCCATGTGCCGCTTGGTGGAGTTGCTCCATTTGCATCCGGGCGGACTCCGTCTCGCCCCGGGCGAGGAAACGATGGGCCATCTCCGTCTGTTGGACCAGGGCGATCAGGTCCTGCACCGGCCCGTCGTGCAGTTCGCGGGCCAGCCGGGCCCGCTCCGTTTCCTGACCACCGGTCACGGCCCCCAGGTAGTCCCGGATCCCGGCCTCGTACCCGCGCAGGCGGTCCACCATCTCCGCCAGCGCCCGGTGCAGGTCCTGTATTTCCTGCACTCCGCCCATCGGTTGGGCGAGGGCAGAATCATCCCCCCAGGAGACCCGCCCGGCCGCCTGGGCCAGGGAGCGGAGGGGCCGGACGATGGTGGTCCAGCCGAAAGTGAGGACGAGAAGAGAGAGGAGGCCCGCTCCTGCGGCCACCAGAGGGGCCAGCGCGGGCAACCGCAGAATAGGCCCCAGAAGCCCCTCCACCGGCTCCTCCACCACCACCGTCCAGGCCGTTCCCCGAACGGGGGAGAAAGCGCTCAGCACCCATCCTTCCTCCCTTTGGGAGAGGACGAACCCTTCTGCCCCAGAAAGGGCGGCGGTCCAATCCGCGACGGTGGAGAGATCCGCGCCGATCAGAGCGGGGTCGGAATGGAAGAGGACGCGGGCCCGATCGTCCATCACGAAGAGGCGGGCCGATTCAGGCCCGCCTCTGAGGAAGATAGGAAGCCAGGCCACCAGTCCCCTTCCATCGGATCCGATGGTGCCATGGGCCAGGCCGTCCTCCACGATGCGCGCCGTCAGCCGGGCCAGAGCCAGGTCCCGCTCGGCAACGAAATCCCGCATGGCCTGCTGGTGCGCGTAGACCCCTGTGAAGGCTACAGCCAGAAGGACGAAAATGACCGGAAGGACTGCCCAGAGGAAGAGTTGAGCCTGCAGGCTACGGAGCCACTGACGCGCCCGCCTACATTTCTCCCCATTGAAAGAGCGCCGCAGGGGGTTCATTCAATCACAATCCAGCCCCGACGGATGGCCTCGGTGACCGCCTCGGTGCGGCTGTTGACGCCCAGTTTGCCGTAGATGCTGGCCAGATGGCCCTGGACGGTGCGGTGGCTGATGCCCAGTTTATAGCCGATGGCCCGGTTGGTCAGGCCCTGGGCGGCCAGTCGCAACACGTCCAGTTCGCGCGGGGTGAGCGGCTCCACCTGTTCGGCAGCCGTAGCCGGCTTGCCGGTGACTTTCTGCCGGACCACTTTGGTGGCCACCTCCGGACTGAGCGCCGACTGGCCCCGGTAGACCGTCCGTACTGCCTGGATCAATTCGTCACCGCTGGCGGTCTTGAGGACATAACCTTCCGCCCCGGCCTGGAGCAGGGCGAAGATATAAGGGTCGTCGTCGTAAGCGGTAAGGATGAGCACCCGGACTCCGGGAAACCGCTCTTTGATCCGGCGGGCCGCCTCCACGCCGCTCATCTCCGGCATCCGGATGTCCAGGACGGCCACATCAGGGCGATACTCTCGGATCCGTTCCAGGGCCTCCCGGCCATCTTTCGCCTCGGCCACCACCTCAATGTCGTCGGCCTCCTCCAGAAAGCGGCGGATTCCCTGCCGGACTACGGCATGGTCGTCGGCCAGGAGAACGCGGATTTTCCCGGTCACAGCCCCTCCGTTGTCTTCTTGCCCTACGCAAGACCTAAGACCTGCTCCAATCTGTTTCTATTGAAGCCCACTATCACCTCGCTGCCCACTACGATCACTGGCGTGGTGAAGAATCCGAGTTCCTCGGTCAGTTCTCGCAGGGCTTCCTGATCGGCGATGTCGCGCTCGACGAAGTCAATCCCCTTTTGTGAAAGGAACTCTTTCACCCGGTCGCAGAAGACTCAACCGTGTTGAGTGTAGACGATTACCTCTTGAGCCATTATCCTTAGTGCATTTGCAAAATAGGTATTCGGTGTCATAATCATAGCCATATAGCCTGGTCACCCCCCTTGCCCTCACCCCTCCCCGGCCCTCCCCCAAGCGCAGCGATGGGGGAGGGGGGATGGAGGGGGGTGGGGGCAAAAGGGGCCCCTTTGCCGGTATCCATTGGGCTGTTAGCCTGCACTTACATTGGGCTTTTCAGCCCGTCTGGACGGCCTGGAAAGGCCGTCCTACGGCTTGCGCTTCAGCCGCCGCCCGAAGGGGGGTCGGCTGGAAGCGCGGGTTGGGCGGCCCGTAGTTAGGCTAGCCTCCTCACTGAAGGAAGAAGCGTTCTAGTCAGCAGAACCGTGCTCAGCGAGCCAGCGCTCAATGTCCGGGATATGCTGCTGGTGATGTTCATACGAGTCGTTTGCAATACACTGCCACAACTCCTGTTTGCATTGCCAACGAGGTACCACGAACCAAGCGGTGCGCTCAGCATCCGTTAACTCTTCGTCCGTCAGATCCACCACACATGTTTCAAGGTCATCCAACGTCTGATGGAAGGTCTTGATGACATCTGCCACGTCTCGGTCTTTGTTGGCCTCATAGACAACGGCATTCCTGATGTTAACATCGGGCTGGTCCAGCACGTGATCCACATAAACTCGCCCTGCTCTAGCCTCTTTCAGCCAGATGACGAGCGCGCGCTCGTAAGCCTCTAGATGAGCCAGGATATCCTTCATCGAATAGAAACCTGACACCCCAGGGAGATCCATGCGACTGATCCCGACAGCCACTAAAAGCTTTTCAAATTTAGCACGTTCGGCTTTGAGGATGGCAAGGAATTCCCTCTTGTTCATACCGACACTCTCACATGGCGACTATCTTGGACGGTGACGCCCAACGGTGCGCATCACCTGTCGCGCGGAGCGCGGTCGGGTGCAACCCTTCCTGGCAGGCGGGGCCTGCCTTCCAACTGGATGAACGAGCCGTTGGCACGTTCTTAGCAAGCGCTGGTTGAGTGGCCACTTTAGAGAGTAAGGCAAGCATCCGCGCATAGCCAGAAAAGGCTCTCGCGAATTTCGGCTCTTGACTGCCATGCTCGGTTGTCCCATTCGTCACCGCTCAAATCATCGCCACCATATAAGACTTGTCCAAAAACCACACCACGAAACTGAGCTACCGCCATCATCCCCGCGGCTTCCATTTCTACTGCAAGGCAGCCTTCAGCTTTTCTCTGGGCTATTTTATTTGCTGTCTCACGGTAAGGTGCATCTGTGGTCCACGTTTTCCCGATGCGATAGGGAATCCCGCGGTTACTGAGGGTTTTCTCTAAAGCTGCTACTCCAGCTTCATCCGCCAAAACCTCACGGCTTGGTGGAAGATAATGATACGAGACGCCCTCATCGCGCACTGCTGCCGAAACTACAATTAACCCACCGACCGCAATTCCCTTCTCCAGCACACCACATCCCCCACAGGCAATAAACTTCCGACAGCCAAGAGCAATCACTTCTTCGAGCAATCCCGCTGCCATGGGTGCACCAACTCCAGGATGGAAGAAAGCCAATCGTTTACCTTTGTGGGTAATCTCAAAGAGGGGATGAGGCCCATCTTCCCAGCGATTTTCAGCAAGTATCTTGGCGTTATGCTCAGCAACCACTTTATCAAGCACCTCACGGAAGAAACAAATCACACAGTGTTCAGGCACGTCATGAGGCCTAATGACTTTGGACGGTTCTATCAAAGCCTCGCGTGTAGGGTCGTATTCAAGAATTGGGTAGTTCATACTCATCATAACCCCCTTCAGAAGCCCGCTATAGCAACTGCTCTTTGTATAGCACCCCAACAGGCAAGATACAAACGCCCGGATACCCCCTTCCCACCCACCCCGTCAGGGGCCAAGCACGCCAGGGTGGGAGAAGCGTTCGTGGCCCGTCGGGACAACGTCGCCGGCCAAGGCAGCCCCCGCAGCGTCCAGGACCAAGCATAACCCTGGCTGGCAACATCCAAAGGCAGGCGACACAAAGGAGCAGGCACGTAGCGCTCTTCACTTGACGAAGTTCAACCTACATGTGCGCAACGGTCGTGTTCAGCACTGATGCGGTAGTGGAGCGGAGCAATGTGGCATGCGATCGGGCCACCGTTTTCCCGTCTGCGCATGGTGGGCGTCTTCCGACTGCGTAACTCCAGTTCTGCATACAGCATATCATTCAATGCTGGCGTCAGCGACGCCGGCGGCTTCGGAGACTCTTACGGAGCTTCTCGAGGTGGTTGCGGATATGAGCTTCAACCTCTGGAACCAGTTCGGCAAGTGTCCGCAGTTTCGCACCCGCTTTGATCTCCACCACGATTGCGCTCGGGTCGTGCTGCTGGTAGATCTCCACAAGACGTTGATTTGCTTTCTGAAACCGATCCACAAGCTCAGACGGTGGAATACCTCTACTTGCCGCAACCGCTTGGGCATTCAATTCTCGAAAGGTCCCTTTGGGTGGCTCTATCAACGTACCGGCCAAGAACGCCTCAATCAACTTGACATACAGTTCATGATGATACACCAGGTGGGCCAGCACTTCCTTCGGCCCCCAATCCTGCTCTGCCAGCGCACTCACGGGTAAAGCGGTAATGAACTGACAGAATCGGTCAACCGTTTCTACAAGTCG
Source organism: Anaerolineae bacterium (assembly GCA_036172315.1). Lineage (GTDB taxonomy): Bacteria > Chloroflexota > Anaerolineae > B4-G1 > DUEL01 > SpSt-77. The sequence goes on from JASFBC010000277.1 coordinate 6,012, forward strand.
AGCCAAATCGTTCATCGCGTTCATCAAGTCCCTCTAAAATAGCTATTTGAAGTTCTCCTCAATAAAGCGCTGGAACGCCTCGCCGCTGGGCCGCAGCGTGCCATCACTATTGACCAATCCTCGCGCTTTCGGCCCATCCAGGCCAAACCACACCGCGATGGGTAGGCCCAGCTCCACGATCTTGCCCATGACGGCTGTGGTCTGGTGGGGTCATCGGTGGACTGACCCACCTCGTTGGTAATGACCGGCAGGCCCGTCTGCGCCCTGAGATAAGCCACAGCCTCCTCCAGCGCGCGGGTGTCGGCGATGTACCAGTGGAAGTTCACGTAGTCCACCCCGGCGGCGCGGTACGCCTGCAATAGCGCCTTGCCCTTGCGGAGTTGCTCCTGGGCCTGGGGCGAGTTCAACAGCCGCTGCTCCTCTGGCGTAAAGACTCGGGCGGCGAAGTCTCGAGCTTTGGACTCCTGTCCGGTCTCCAAGCAATGTTCGTAGACCAGGAGCGCCACCAGCGTGCTGACCAGCCCGCCGTTGGTACAGGGGATACCCTTTTGATGCGCAACCTGGCAGGCGGCTTTCAACTCAGCGGCGTAGTCCTGCGGCGTGCCGGTGTAAAACAGGGCCGAGTTCTCCTCGTTTTCCACCGCAAGGACTACCGGGCGGTATTTGTCCAGCACCTGGCTCAGGGTGCGTTGATAAGCGGCCAGGTCGCTGGGCGGGGCGGTGGGCAGCGGTCCGCTGTTGCGAACGGTGAGAACGAGTTGCAAACCGGCCTTCAGGGCAATGTCGCACTCCAGGCAGGTCCCGTTCCACTGATTCAGGAAGACCGAAGTGGGCCGGAAATAGACGGCTCCCAGCGCCTTGGCGATCTGCATCCCCTGGGACGAGCGCACAAGCTTGGATGGCAATATCAGCCCGAAGGGGTTCTGGCCTGTAGGCTGGGCTGCGGTGGCGCCGGGGCCAGGGTGGGGCGCGCTGGACGTGGCCGCTGGCCGCGATGGCGTGGCCGCCGGCTCCTCGGGCACACGGCCCGGCGAACTATTGGCGCAGGAGAAGGAGAGCAAACCGAGGACCAGCAGAACGGCTCTCAGAGGCTTGTGCATAACAACCTCATTTTGCGAGCATCGTTTATTACGGCAACCGTGCCCATCTTTTGTTTCTCGTCCGAGACACACTAATCAGGTCTCATCACACTCTGAGGGAGCCACGAAATCCCCATGCAGCATAGCACGATTCCGCACTGTCCCACCGGTGCTCCTTTCGGATGGCGATCAGGTCCACGATGCCTCGGGACTCGGCCTTCGTTTTTTCCCTTCGGCGCGGGCTAACGGCCGGCGGTTCAGCCGCCGCCGACTCTGGCAAGACTCGCTCCAATAACCAGAGCAATTGCTGGCAAGACGCGCCACGCATACCCGCGCCGAAGGCGGCGTCGGCTGAAGCGGCGGGTTGGGCGGCATTACGTTGCTTTTTGAGTAA
>JASFBC010000278.1:0-58773 GCA_036172315.1 Anaerolineae bacterium
TGCGGTCGGCCTGATATTCCAGCATCTGGCGCATCGGGCTCCCTCCGGGCGTGACTTTTAGAACACCTGTTCTCATTATAGCCCGAATGCGCCCGCTCTGTCAAGGCTTTTAACCCAAACTTATCTGGAAATTTATCCCAAATATCGCAACTGGATGTAGATTGTGGCCAGGAGCAAGGAGCGGACCGGGGATGGGGGGGCCGCTCCTTCCGCAGTCCCCGCGCTTCGGCGACGGGGAGGACCAGGAGGATGCCGCTGTTGGGGCGTTCAGACCCGCCCACCACCTGCTCTGCCTCGGCGACGGCCCGGGCCAGCAAGGCCCTGTCCTCAATGGCGGTCAGCGGGGTGCGCCGGCGGATTTCTTCGGCTCAAAGAGCCGCTCCAGCGCGCCCGGTCCTACCCATTCCAACCAGGTGTGGGCCCGATACGCGCCGACGCTCTCCGGAATTGTCGCGCCTGGCACCCCGGCTTCCTGCCAGGTATGCAGGAGGTCGGGCAATACTTTGAGGTCGTCCGGGATAACGAGTAACAGGCAAGCCATGGGCTGAACTCCGCATCCAATTCCTCGGCCCTGGTGAGACGGATGGTAAGGATGCAAGGGTTTCTTTGTGCTGCGCCAGTTTCCGGGTAGCGCTGAAAATAAAAGCCCGGCCCTTTGACCGGGCCGGGCCAGTGGCGGCATTGAGAGAGCGTAGTCATGGATTGGGAATGCACAGCGTGTCGCCGGTACGAATGTAGTTCAGATTGTAGATGTTGTTGCACTCGGCAATCCGCCATGGACTCACACCGAATCGGACACCGATGCGGGCGAGATTATCCCCCCGTTGAATCGTGTAGTACGTTGTGCAGGTGCAAGGCGGCGGACGGGGAGGGCCGAACTGGGGAGTGCAGCGCGGGCCAGGGGGTAGAGCCCGATAGGCGTCCGGAATGGCCAGGTGCATCCCCGGGTAGATACGACTGGGGTTCACGATGGTGTTCTGCGAGGCAATGGCCCACGGGTCCACACCGTACGCTCGGCCAATGCAGAAGAGGGTTTCCCCCGGCCGAACCACGTGGTAACCCAGGATGGCCCATCGGGCCGGTGCTGCCGAGGCGGCCTGGGCAGTCAGCGCCAGGAGCAGCAGCACAATGGCCAATACAGATGCTCTTCGCATGGCACACCTCCTTTCGGAAGAGCGGGGGAGGGAACAAACACACACCTTTGCATTGTACCGTCATTTTACCGGAAATGCAAACCGGAAGTGTGCCAGGTGTGTTTCAATTTCGTAGCAAAGGGTGATCCCCCTTCGGTACACCGGAGAGAGGGAATGGCCTGCTATCGGGAAGAGCGCTTATATCATCCGAATGACCGCCAGCCCCACCAGCGTGCCGACAGCCATCCCCACCAGGATGTCCAGCAGGTAGTGAATCTGGAGGGCGACGCGAGAGAGGGAGACCAGCGCGGCCCACAGGCCCATCAGGGCACTGACCCACCAGGCGGGGAGAATCGGGCTGAGCACCACCATAATACAGGCGACGCGCGTGGCATGGCCGGAGGGGAGGGCATGGCGGTCCAGACGGAAATAGAGCCCGGCCGAGGGTCCCGGCGGCCGTTGGCGGCGAAATGTCCATTTCAGTGCGGTGGAGGCAACCCCTCCCGCCGTCATCGCTGTAATAATACGCAGGGCCAGTTCGCGCCAGAAGGCCGCCTCTGCCAGGAAGAAGAGCGTCCCCGCGCCCGCCAGCCAGACGGCGGCATCGCCGGTGTGGGCGAAGAAGGTTGCCAGCCAGCGCAGGAAGCGGGCCCGCAGCGCGAGCCGGGCCGAGAGCCGCGCGTCCAGGTGGAATAGCCGTTCCCAGAATGAGGTCCGCTGCTCATCCATACCGGCGTCCCTCCAGTTCGGCTCGTACAATTTCCAGTTGGAAGGGCTTGTCCACGTCCATGCCGACCTCGGGGTCTCTGCAGATGACGGCCCGCCCCCGTACGTTGAGGGCCCGGCTGGCCCGCCGTTCTGCCTCGGCCAAACTCATCCGTCGGGCCAGCAATCTCAGTACTGGCCAGATACCCCCCAGAATCCGCGCCTGCGAGAGCGCGCTCTTGCGCGCCTCCGCCACCTGCCGCCAGAGGTCCCGGTTCGCCCGCATCGCCCCCGGCCGTACCAGAATCATATCCCCTCCGGCGAAGTCCCCCTCCCGCAGATGGACATAGGAGCGTCGGGAGGTGGGGAAGCGGCCCTCCATCACCGACCGTTCCACTACCCCGTAGTAGACATCGTGATCGGTGCGCAGGCAGTCCTCTATAAATCGGTCTACAATATCCGGAGTGAGCAGGGGGATGTCGGCACTGCTGACCACGATTCCATCCAGGTCAGGGTTCATACTCATGGCGTGGTTGATCCCTGCCTCGGCGTTGCTGAAGAGGTCGCCATGGGGCGGGAGGTGGGTGACGGGGACCGGGAGAGGGGGGCGGTCTTCCGGCGGCAGACCGACCACGATGATGTTTTGGATGTACCGGGAGCCGGCCAGGGCCTCCACCACATAGGCCATCATAGGGCGGCCAGCGATCGGTAGAAGCCCTTTGGGTCGGCCCAGGGTATACCCGGCCAGAGGGTCGCTCTCTTTGGGCGAACTGCCGGCCAGGACAACGGCGGCAATTTGCGGCATCTGGCTCATTCTTCCCTCTTCTGGTACTACGGGTTTAACAACTGAATCCCAGGCTCCAACCCCAGTTGGCGGATCATTTCCTCCAGTTCCTGGGGGGTTAGCGGGCGGCCCTTCCCCGCCACTGCGACCAGTGCGGCTTCCATAACATTAGTGCCGAAGGACCGCCCCTCGATGCGGGGGGTGGAAGTGACCAGGTAACGCACGCCCCGCTGACGGAACGCCTCCACATCCGCTTCAGTGGTGGTGTTGGTGGCGATGACTTTGCCGTCCAGCCGCTCCGGCATGTGCCGTTTAATGTAGAGGCAGTCCCCAGCGATGACGGTGGCCCACTTGTACCAATGAGGGAACTTGGGTTTGACCCTCTCCTGCTTCTCACCGGTAGGGTAGAGCCACTCAAAGGGCATCCGCAACAGCACCGGAAGCAGGATGCGGGCCAGGAGGTGGAGGGACGGGATGGAGCGGATGGGGATCGGCAACCCCAGCGCAAATCCCAGGTCGCCGAAGAGGAGGTCATATCCGGCTTCGGCGAAGGAAAGGGCCAGGTCGTATCGGTCCACCGCCGAAGGAATCAATACCCGCTTGGGATGCACTTCGGAGCCGATGGTCTTTTCTATGAATTGGGCGATTCGGCGTTCCAGCGTCTGGCGCAGGCCGCTGCCATCCACCATCGGGGTCTGGCGGACCCCGGCGACGATTTTCCGGACGCTGTAGATGGGATAGTACCGCCCGGCGACGGTGAGCCCCAGGTCAAATCCGCCCACCCCGAAGGCGTCTACCTTGCCATCCAGTTCGCGGTACAGTTGGGCGGCCCGGACGGCATCACCGTCGGTGCCGATTCGCTCAATCTGTACCGGTTCTCCGGCCAGCGTGATGGTCACCCGTTTATCGCGGGTGGAACTTCCCAGGCTAATGCTGACGACGTGTTTCACAATGATTACAATTTTACTACAAATTTCATTTCTGTCCAGCCCTAAGGTGAGGAAAGGTCTTCCCGCTATACCCGCTCGTAGGGGTCAAACATCTTGGCGTATTCCTGGAGGGCGAAGCGGTCGGTCATCCCAGCGATGTAATCGCAGACGACCCGATACAGGTCTTCCCCTTCCTCCAGCCGGGCCTGAACCTCCAGGGGAAGTTGGGCCGGCTCCGCCACGTATGCTTGAAATAGTTCGGCGATCACCCGTTCCGCTTTCTTCTGCATCCGGATAACGCGGGGATGACGATATAATCGTTCCATGAGGAAGGACTTCAGTTCCCGGTTCATCCGCTGAACTTCCGGGGAGAAGGCGACGATGTTCTCTGGCAGACTGCGGACGTCCTCGGGTGAATTCGGTCCCCACATCTCCAGCCGACGGTGGGTCTCGGTGACCAGGTCGGTGACCAGCAGGCCGATGAATCGGCGGATGAGCCGGTGGCGGATGAGGTCGGTGAAATGGTCCCCTGACCAGCCGATGCTCTCCTTGAGCCGTTCCCACCAGGCGACGCCATCTAAGTCGCGCGGGGTAATGAGCCCGGAGCGCAGACCATCGTCCAGGTCGTGGGCGTTATAGGCGATTTCGTCGGCTGGGTTGGCCAGTTGTGCCTCCAGGGTGCCTCGTTTCTCCGGCTCAAACCCGGCCGCATCGGCCACGTCGTACTCCGTCTCATGTTTGACAATGCCCTCCCGTACCTCCCAGGTCAGGTTGAGACCGCGAAACTCGGGAAACCGCTGCTCCAGGAAATCCACGATGCGCAGGCTATGACGGTTGTGGTCAAAGCCGCCGTGGCCGGCCATCAGCGCGTTCAGCGTCGCCTCCCCGGCATGCCCGAAGGGGGGATGGCCCAGGTCGTGGGCCAGACAGATGGCCTCCACCAGGTCTTCGTTGGCCCCCAGCGCGCGGGCCAATGTCCGCCCGATCTGGGCAACCTCCAACGTATGGGTCAGGCGGGTGCGGTAATAGTCGCCCTCGTAGATGACGAAGACCTGGGTCTTGTACTCCAGCCGGCGGAAAGCGGTGGTGTGCAGGATGCGATCCCGGTCTCGCTGGAAGGCGGTACGATAGGGGTGCTCGTCCTCCGGCACGGCCCGGCCGCGCGATTCTCGACTCTTGAAGCCGTAAGGGGCCAGAAAGCGGGCCTCTCGTTCTTCGTAGACCTCTCGCAAGACGAACACTTCGCCCCTTTCTAGAGGAGCCCCAGTAACACGACGGCTTTCCGGGCGGTTCGGGGGTCTCCTTTTCTTTGCAGGCTAACAGCCTGCGCCCAGATAATCCAGCACTTTCTTCCGGATACTATCTCGCGCCTGACGGAAGGCATCCATGCGGTCTGCTATAATACCGTCGGCCTGGGCGGGGTCCGGGAAACCCATATGGATGGCCCGTCCTGGCCCCAGCCAGACCGGGCATTCTTGGGCCGCGCTGTCGCAGAGGGTAATGACGAGATCAAAATTCTGGCCGCGAAATTCCTCCACCGACTTAGAGCGTTGCCCGGAGATGTCTATGCCCAGTTCAGCCATGACCTGGATGGCCAGGGGATGGACGTAACCAGCAGGGTGGGTCCCCGCCGAGAAGGCCTCCCAGCGGTCACCCAGAAGATGGTTGACCAGACCCTCCGCCATCTGGCTGCGGGCGGAGTTGCCCGTGCAGAGAAACAGGACGCGGCGCTTTATGGTGCCTCCTGCTGGAGAAGCCAGGGCACGCTACACCCCCAGTCCTTTCCCAAAGGGGTCTACCCATGTCTCTAAAGCGACGCGGAGTTCGGGGTACTCCTTCGCGGCATCCTCCAGGGGGCGGCCTTCCATGGCGGCCTGGATGGCCTGTCGGAATGCCCGCGCCCCGGCCACCGGCCCCTGGGGGTGGGCGTGGATCCCCCCGCCCGACCCGATGACAATATCCGGCCCCAGGTCTTTGATGACCTGCGGAACCATTTTGGGCGTGATACCGCCGGAGGGCATCGGGAAGGTGGGACGGATGTGGTAAAACGGGAAGGAAAGGTTCTGGGCCACCCGCTGGAATTTCTCCGGGAGGACGGGCGCCTTCCCGTACGGGGCGGGGAAGACGACGATGTCCGCCCCCGCCAGACGGGGGAGTTTCCCCAGCACCAGGTGGGAACTGATGCCATGCCACTCCGAGGCGTAGAAAGCCCCGGCCACGTCCATGTGGGCCAGGATGGGGACATTAATGGCCGGATCCTCTGCCAGCGCCCGCAGGACCGGGAAGCCAGTCGCCAGATAATTGACCATAATGGCGTTGCAGCCCAGTTCTACAGCCCGGCGGGCGTTCTCAAACACTCGCGGGACCTCGTCGGTGACGTTGACGGTGTAGAGGGTGTGCTCGCCGGTCTCCTCGTAGACTTGTCGCTCCGCCTCCATATAGAGTTTCACCCGCGCCTGGATTTCGTTGAAGGAGGGGTTGGCCAGCAGTTCGTCGTCCTTGATGATGTCGCAGCCGCCCAGCGCCGCCGCGCGGAAGAGTTCCACCCCGACCTCCGGCGGATAACCGGTGCAGGGTTTAATCATGTTGTTGAGCAGCGGACGGTCGTACACTCCCAGAATTTCCCGGACTCCCGGGATGCCGAATTTCGGTCCCTGGAAGCCCTCCACGTAGGCGCGCGGGAAGCGCAAGTCCAGCAGTTTCAGTCGCCCTGCCATGGAGATGTTGCCGACGACGGTGGTCAGGAGCATCGGAATCTGGGAGCCGAAGTTGATGACGGGAAAGGCAATCTGGAGGACGTAATGGCGGTACTCCACCTCCGGCGGGACCATCCACTCGTAATCAGGGATTTCGTAGATGCCGATCACTTTGGCGACGTGTCTGCGGCGGACTTCCGGCGTCTCCCCCGGGACCGGGACCCACGTGCCGGTGGACTGCTCAATGGCCAGCGCCGGGGCCAGTTTCGGCACCGGCAGGGCTTTGGGGTAGGAGACCAGATAGGTCCCGATGACGTACTCGTTTTCCTCTATGCCCTCGGGGAGGGCGATGGGCAGAGATGCCACGTCTTCGCGCTTCATTCTATGCCTCCCGATGACTTCTCGCTCAGGGCCTCGGCCAGGGCTTCTTCCCAGAAAAGGGCCTGACCGTCTTGGAGCATCAAGACTTTGTGCGCTTCGGCTTCATCCCGGGCTCCCATGGTAGCATCCTCGCCAGCGACGGCCGGGATGGCCCGCAGGCCGGCCCGCCGAAGGAGGCCTGCCCGCCGTCGGGCCCGCTCCACATCGTGCCGGTCCACGGTGGCCGAGATCTCCACCACCAGCCAGACCTGGGGTGCTTCCGCCAGATGGCGGGGGTACCCGCTGACTAGCAGGTCGGCGGTCAGCAGATCCAGAAACTCTTTCCGCGAGAGGCGGCCCTCTATCTGATCTTCTATCTCCACTGGCATAACGGCGCGCGGTCGCCGCAGGAGAGGGCCAAAATATGCCCCGGCCTTTTGCTGGTAAGTCAATTCCAGGAGTCGGCCTTGAAAGGCGCCCTGCCGGTCTGATAGTCTTTGCAGTTGGGCCTCCATGCGGGCCTGGGCTTCGGCCAGTGCTTGGACCTGCGCCTCAGTGCGGGCCTGGGCTTCGGCCAGCGCCCGGATCTGCGCTTCGGTGCGGGCCTGGGCTTCGGTCAGCGCCCGGACCTGCGCCTCAGTGCGGGCCTGGGCTTCGGCCAGTACCTGGACCCGCGCCTCGGTGTGGGCCTGGGCCTCGGCCAGCCGGTCCAGCGCTGCCTCTATCCGGGCGAAGCGGGCCTCTGAGGCCTCCCGGTACTTCCGGAATTCCTCCTCCATGCGGGCCTGGGCTTCGGCCAGTGCCTGGACCCGCGCCTCGGTGCGGGCCTGGGCTTCGGCCAGCCGGTCCAGCGCTGCCTCTATCCGGGCGAAGCGAGCCTCTGAGGCCTCCCGGTACTTCCGGAATTCCTCCTCCATGCGGGCCTGGGCATCCTCTATGCGGGCCCAGCGCTCCTCGGACACCTCCCGATATCTCCGGAATTCCTCCTCGGTGCGGGCCTGGGCCTCGGCCAGCCGGACCAATGCCGCCTCTATACGCGCCCAGCGCTCTTCAGACACTTCCTCATACCTTTGGAAATTCTCCTCCATACGGGTCTGGGCTTCGGCCGGTCTCTGGGTCTCTGCCGGACGGTCAAAATTCTGGCGAGCGACCTGGATCTCTTTCATCCGGTCATCCACAATAGCCACGATGGCCCGGTACATCTCGGCGGTTAGTCCATATCGTTGAGCCATTGGTCCACCTCGTCCGATTTACCCTTTACGGAATCGCACCCGGTTGACCTCCCGATACAGGTCTCGCAGCGACGAATACAGGCGCCGGTAGGCCCGATACAGCAGGTCGTAGGTTTCCTTGTTTTCGGGCCGTGGTTCAAATTCCCGCTCCACACGGACGACGTTCCGCAGGGACTCAAAATCGGGGTAGAGCCCCAGGCCGATCCCAGCAGTGAGGGCCATGCCCACCGCGCCGGCCTCTTGGGGATTGGCGACGGTCTCCACCCGCCGACCGGTAACGTCGGCGATGATCTGCATCCAGGGCGCGCCACGCGCACCGCCGCCGATGACCCGCAGGACCGGCAGCGGGAAGCCGAAGGTCTTCTCCACGATCTCTATCATCCAGCGCAGGTTGTAGGCCACCCCCTCGTAGACGGCCCGCAGGAGGTGTTCTCGGGTATGGTCGGCGCTCAGGTTGAAGAAGGTGCCCCGCACCCAGGTATCGGAGATGGGCGCCCGCTCCCCATACATCCAGGGAGTGCAGACCAGGTAGTCCGACCCCGGCGGTATACGCTCTACGTCCTCGTCCATCAGCGCATAGACGTTGGGGATGTTGGGGTCGGCCTGCTCGTGGCGGTAGAACTCGTCGGCGATCCACTTCAGACAGGCACCCGCCGTCTCCATCTCGGCGAAGAGCATCACTTTCTGGGGGTCGGCGGATTGGATGCAAACGACGCCGTGGCGGCCCGTAAGGGTTTTGCGGGTGACGACGCCCACCCAGCCGGAAGTCCCCAGGTAGATGTGGCCGTCCCCTTCGCGGACGGCGCCGGCGCCGACGGCGGCTCCCGGCGCGTCGCCGCCCCCGCCGAAGATCGGGGTGCCCTCCAGCAGGCCGCAGGCCCGCGCCGCCTCTGCCGTCAGGCCACCCACCGGGTCGGTAGAACGTACCAGCGGGGGGAATTTCTCCATATCTACCCCGATGTACCGGAGCAGGCCCCGCATCCAGTCCTTCTTTTTCAGGTCCAGGGCGAAGGCCGAAGCGCACGACCACTCAAAGACCATCCGCCCGGTGGCCCGGTAAGTCAGGTAGCCGTTCACGTCTAGGAAGCAGGACATGCCGTTATAGATATGTGGCTCGTTCTCCTTCAGCCAGAGCAACTTCGGCAAGCCGTCCTTGCCGGAAAGTTCCGCGCCGGCGATCGTAGCGAAGACCCGGCGTCCCAGGAAGCGGCGCATGATGCGCACCGCCTGTTGCGGCGCGCGGCCATCCAGCCAGATGATGGCCCGCCGCAGGACCTGCCCGTCCCGCCCCATCGGGACAATGCCCAGCATCTGGGTGGCGTGGACTACTGCCAGGATGTCCTTCGGCGAAACTCCGGATTGCTCCAGGACCTGCCGGGTGGTGGTGGTGACGGCTCCCCACCAGTCCTCTGGCTCTTGTTCAGCCCAATCGGGGCGGGGGTAGTGGACGGGGTAGGCCATAAAGGCGGTGGCCCGGACGTTTCCCTCCGTGTCCACCAGGACGGCTTTGTTTCCGCCGGTGCCGACGTCGTGGGCAATGATGTACTGAGTCATCCGAGTATCCCCCCTTATTATGAATGTATCTGAAAAATTAGCGGGGGGTGCTTCTGGAGACGGGTGGTCATGAATTTCGGTCAAAAGGGCACTTCGCTACGCTCCGTGCCTTACTGCGAGCACAACCCCTATCGGGGCATTGCGGCCTCTATCATTTTGCGGCGGATATACTCCAGTGCCGAATCCGGCAGACGGGCCACCTGCTCCAGAACTTCCTCAAAGACGTCCAGAGCCCGATCCAGTTGCTCTTCGGTAATCGTGAGCGGAGGTTTGATTTTGACCACGTTGCGGCGGGTGGGAAGCCCGTTCACAATATCGGGCATGTCCAGGTCAAAGATGACGCCGCGCTCCATAGCCAACTCCACCAGCGCGGTGGCTCGCTCCGTCGCCGGGACTTTGGTCTCGGGGTCCTCCACCAGTTCCACGCCGATGAACAGGCCCGGCCCGCGCACGTCGCCGATGAGGGGATGGGTCTCCTGCATCTGACGCAGGCGGGCAGTGGCCCGCTGTCCCAGGAGACGAGCGCGACCGGGAAGGTCCAGCCGCAGGGTCACCTCAATGGCCGCCAGTGCGGCGGCAAACGCGACGGGGTTGGCGCCGAAAGTAGTATGCTCTTCCAGGTAGGTAAACCCTTTCAGGTCCTCCCGGGCCACGATGGCGCCCACGGGGAAGCCGCCGCCCAGCCCTTTGGTGAGCACCATAATGTCCGGAGGGACGCCGTAGTACTCAGCGGCGCTCATCGCCCCGACCCGCCCGAAGGCAGTCTGGCTCTCGTCGTAGATGAGCAGGATGTTGTACCGGTGACAGAGTTCTTTCAGGCCCGCCAGATAGCCGGGGGGTGTGGGAATCTGCCCACCGGCCCCCTGCATCGGCTCAATGATGAGCCCGGCAATAGGGGTACTGGCGCCGTAGAGGATCGCCTGCTCCACCAGGTCCAGACAGGCCAGGCCGCAGGTGGCGGGGTCTCGGTGGATGGGACAGCGATAGCAATACGGATAGGGGAAGCGAACGATGTGCTCCAACCCCCAGCCGCTGAAGCGCATCAGGCCCGGCATGTAGTGGCTGGCGGAGATAGTCGCCAGGGTGGCCCCGTGGTAGCCCCGGTAGGCCACCAGGAAGGACGTCGCGCCGGGGCGGTTGATCATCGCCAGTTTCATGGCCGCCTCAATAGCGGTGCCGCCGCCCTGGTTGTTCAGAGCGACCCGCTTCAGGTTGTCAGGAAAAAGGCCCGCCAGACGGTTGATCAGTTTGATGCGAGGGATGGTGGGGAAACCGTAGCGGACGTGGGTGAGGTGGCGCATTTGCTCCGCGACGGCCGCCAGCACATCCGGATGGCAGTACCCCACGTTGAGGGTCCAGGCCTGGGCGGTGCAGTCAATGTACTCCCGCCCTGCTGTGTCCCGCACAAGGGCACCGCCCGGGATGCCTTCGTACAGGATTTCCTTTTTCAACGGGGTCAGGGAGAAGGCCCGGGCCTGTTCTGTCTCCTCTTCGGTGAGGTCAGTCAGCAGAGAATGGATTTCCTTTTCCGTCAATACCTGCGGCTGGAACATGACGGATCCTCCAGGGAGCGCGGGATGAAAAGCGCTGTAAATATTATAGCACTCTCTTGGCTGATTGCAATTCGTGGGGCCTGATGTTTAGACGCGAGTTGGGACTTGGGGCGGGTAGGGGTGTCCTTCTAACCCAGCGGTTTCGCCGCTGCCGCCGAAGGCGGTGGGGGAGGGAGTGAGGACTCTTCTCTGCCCCAACTGATGTACATCAGGTGGGGCTTCAAGGGGTCTCAGAGATGGTCTGAAAACCAGGGGCACAGAGGTTTTGCAGCAGATAGTACACCCGAGGAACGCCGTCTACCGTCCCTTTCGCCACATCGCAGGCAGTGTAGCCGGCCGCAAAGGCTACCTCGCAGGCTTCCCGAACGTTCAGCCTCCAGGCCAGCGCCAGCCCGGGGTCGGCGCGCTTGATGGCCTGGATGCGGGCTGGGATTTCCACCAGAACTGTCCCCCCTTCTGGCAGGCAGACCGGTCCGGGTTCGGGCCACCCATCGGGGCGGATGCGGGCAGGGTTGACTACCCTGACCCCGGATACCACCAGGGCCTCCGGATGGGGGGGATGCCAGCCTTCTTCCACCCGTCTCCGCACCCATTCGCTCCCGACCCACCAGGCTACCTCAAACCGGTCGGAGGAGAGGCCCACGTTCAACCCGTCGGTCATGGGGCCGTAGAAATCCCGCAGGTAGCAGCGACAGATGGCTCCCAGTTTGCCCAGATTCAGGGTCCCATTGGCCACCTCCAATGGGTCGTAGGTCCAGGTGACCAGTTCGTAGCCATGGGCCAGGGCCCATTCCCGTTGGGCCAGTTTGAGGCGATACCCCACCCCCCGGCCCTGCCAGTCCGGGTGGACGCCCATAATGCGGGAGCAAAGTTGCCAGGGAGGGCCAGCCGCCGCCGGGTTGTCGGGTGGTACAGTTCCGGGCAGGGCGAACAGGAAACCGATGAGCCGGCCTTCAGGGTCAAATGCGCCCAGGACCATCCCGCCATACCGCTGGCTGGCGATGAGCATGCTGGCGGTCGCTTTGGGCATCTGTTCGGCTTCCAGTTGCCAGACTGCCTGTTGTAGACGCTCACAGGCCAGGAAGTGTTCTATTCGCTCCAGGGGGGCAATGGAGAATGTGGCTTCCATAGGCACAGGATTGAACACCGGGCCTTTGCGCCCGGCGATGTTGCCTTATCCGCCGATATGGGACATCGGGAGAGGAGAGGGAGGAATGCCCTCCATCAGCGTATGGCCGCGCGGTTTGGCGACGACGGCCTGCAGGAAGAGCGCCCGCAAGTCCTCATCCGTCGCGCCGTTGCGGAGCGGCGTGCGCAGGTCTATGGTGGCGCTGGAGAGCAAGCAGGGGAGCAGACGGCCATCAGAGGTCAGCCGCAGACGGTTGCAGAAACGGCAGAAGTGCTCGGTGACCGCGCTGATGAAGCCCACCGTCCCGAGGGCACCGGGGAATCGGTAATAGCGGGCGGGGCCGATGCCCACCTCGCCATGGACGGGCATCAGCGGCCCCAGCGCCCCCTCTATGCGGGCGCGGATTTCCGCTGCAGGGACTACGCCGTCCCCAAACCAGTGAGCACCAGCCCCCAGGGGCATCACCTCAATGAACCGGATATGCCAGTCCGGCTCCAGGCTCTTCCGGGCCATGTCCACCACTTCATCGTCGTTCAGGCCCCGGACGACGACCATGTTGATTTTGACGGGGCGGAGGCCGGCCGCCAGCGCCGCTTCCCGTCCCGCCAGTACGTCCTCCAGATTCCCCCAGCGGGTGATCTGCCGGAATCGCTCCGGACGGAGGGTATCCAGGCTGAGGTTGATCCGCCGCAGGCCGGCGCGGGCCAGCGACTCAGCGTACTGGCGCAGCAGGATGCCGTTGGTGGTCATAGAGAGATCGTCCAGGCCAGGGATGCGGGCCAGTTCCGCTACCAGGTCCCCGATGCCCTGACGAACCAGCGGCTCGCCGCCGGTCAGACGGATATGGACGAAGCCCGTCTCCACGGCGATCCGCACAATGCGGACGATTTCCTCGTTCCGCAGGATGTCCTGGTGGGAGAATTTGGTGACCCCTTCCTCCGGCATGCAGTAAACGCAGCGGAGGTTACAGCGATCGGTCACTGAGACCCGCAGGTACTGGATAGGACGTTCGTAAGCATCAAAGGGCATACCGGGGCCTTTCAGGGAAGAATCACCGGATTGCGCAGCACGCCAACTCCTTCTACCTCCACCTCCACTATGTCTCCTGGACGGAGGGGGCCGACGCCGGCGGGTGTGCCCGTGAGGATGAGGTCGCCCGGCTCCAGCGTCATCACCGACGCGGCATAGGCGATGAGGTCGGCGGGGGAAAAGACCATCTCGGAGGTGCGCCCGTACTGGCGGATTTGGCCGTTCACCCGGCAGATAACCGTGCGGTCGGCCATCTCCGCCTCGGCGACGCCGACAACCAGCCAGGGGCCCACCGGGCAGAAGGTATCAAAGCCCTTGGCGCGCGTCCATTGCCCATCCCGCCGTTGCAGGTCCCGGGCGGTCACATCGTTGGCGCAGGTGACGCCCAGGACGTAGGCCCACGCCTCTTCGGGGCGCACGTTCCGGCAGCGGCGGCCGATGACCACCGCCAGTTCCGCCTCATATTCCACCTGCTGGGACTGAGGCGGCAAGACGATAGGGGCATCGGGGCCGATGATGGCGCTGGGCGGCTTAAAAAACAGGAGCGGCTCAGGAGGAACTTCCGCTCCGTGCTCGGCGGCATGGGCGGGGTAATTCCGGCCCACGCAGAGAATCTTGGTGGGGGTTACCGGAGCCAGGAGGGTCACTTCCTCCAGTGGGCCCACCGTCTCCCCGACCGCCCATTCCCGAAAGGGGTCGCCCCGGAGTTCCCGGACGGTCCGATCTTCCAGAATACCCCAACGGGGGCCATCGGGGGTGGCATAGCGAATCCAGCGTATGGGCGTTCTCCTTACAGAGATCCACAGGCGTTACGTCTTTGCGTCTGTGAGACGCTCTCTACCGGGTGAGACGGGGGTCCAGGGCGTCCCGCAGGCCGTCTCCCAGCAGGTTGAAGCCCAGGACGCTCAGCATGATCGCAACCCCGGGGAAGGTGACGGCCCACCAGGCCCCGCTGGTCAGGAAGCGGTAACTATCCCCCAGCATCGCGCCCCATTCCGGCTCCGGCGGGATAGCCCCCAGCCCCAGGAAGCCCAGCGCGCCGGCCCAGATGATAGCGCTCCCCAGCCCCAGGGTGGACTGCACAATGATAGGGGAGAGGGTGTTGGGCAGGATGTGCCGGAAGAGGATACGGGCGTGGCCCGACCCCACAGCCTGCGCCGCCAGGACGTAGTCCCGCTGGACCAGGGAGAGGACCGTCGCCCGCATCAGTCGGGCGTAGGTGGGGATGCCCACGAAGCCGATGGCAATCATAGCCCGGTCCAGCCCCGGCCCCAGGAAGGCGACGATGGCGATGGCCAGCAGGATGCTGGGGAAGGCCAGAATCACATCCATCAGCCGCATCACGATGTTGGAGAAGAGGGGGCCGCCCAGCGGGAAGGTGAGGATGCCGCCCACCATCAGGCCCAGCAACCCGCAGATGATGGCCACATAGGGGCTGACCAGGAGAGAAGGGATAGCGCCGATGAGCATCCCTGCCACTGGCAAGATCAGCCATCGCCGGCCGTTGGGCCAGGAGGCTGTCGTGTTGGCGGGAATCCCGCCCAGTGCGGCGAACAGGAGTGCCTGGACCGGCTGTCCGGCAATCCAGGCGGGAATGCTTCCCAGGACCAGGCCGATACCGGCCATCAGCCCGATCCGCTCCCCAGGGGTGAGAGGGACGCTTTCATAGAAGCCCGCCAGCAACCCCAGGAGCCCGCCCACGGCCAGGGAGATGCCGACGGAGATGACCCCTACCCGCAACGAGTTCCAGCCGCCGTGGACAACCCGCCGGAAGACGTCTCGCCCCAGTTTGTCGGTGCCGAAAAGGTGGATAGAGGGCACATCCGGGGTGGGCCGCAGGGTGGGGGGCTTCAGTTTCAGGGAGTAATCCAGGTCGGTCTTGGGGTCGTAGGGCCAGAAGAAGTGAGCCAGGACAGCGCCAAGGACGAATACGACCACAATAGTCATCCCCAGGCGGGCGGTGGGGCTGGCGATCAAACGCCGCCAGGCATCCCCCCACAGGGTCCGTCGCCGGCGCGGGAGTTCAGGGATAACGGGTCGCTCTCTCATCGGACCCCTCACTCGTAACGGATGCGTGGGTCCAGCGCCGCGTAGGAGAGGTCCACCAGCAGGTTCACCAGGACGAAGACCACGGCGATGAGCAGGGTACCGCCCTGGACGACCGGGTAATCTCTTCCCACGATGGCGTCGTAGACCCACTTGCCGATGCCCGGCCAGGCGAAGATGGTCTCGGTGAGGATCGCTCCGGCCAGGAGGTTCCCCGTCTGCAGACCGATGACGGTGACCACCGGCAGCAGAGCATTTTTCAGCGCGTGGCGGAAAAGGACCAACCGCTGGTGCAGGCCCTTCGCGCGGGCGGTGCGGATGTAATCCTCCTGCAAGACTTCCAGCATACTGGCGCGGGTCATCCGGGCAATGATGGCGAGGGGGATTGTCGCCAGTGCCAGGACCGGCATAATCAGGTGTTTCACTGCGTCCCAGAAGGCTGTCCAGTGGCCGGTGACCAGGGAGTCTATCAGCAGGAGGCCCGTGATGCGCCGGACTGCTATGGCGTGGTCCAGTCGCCCGCCGATGGGGAACCAGTGGAGGATGACCGCGAAGAGCATGATCTCCATCAGGCCCAGCCAGAAGATGGGCATGGAGACGCCGACCAGCGCGCCGACCATACTGACGCTATCTATCCAGGTATTGCGGCGGGCAGCGGAGATAATGCCAATGGGAATCCCGACCACGACGGCCATAGCCATCGCGGCCAGGGCCAGTTCCACCGTTGCCGGGAAGCGCTGGGCCAGTTCGGTGGCGATGGGGATGCGCCGGTGAATGGAGGCCCCCAGGTCTCCCCGCACCAGCCGCGCCAGGAAGCGGAGGTACTGGCTATCCACGAAGCCCCGGAAGTCTCCCTGCTTCAACGCTTCCCGGTCCAGGAACAGCGGGCGGGTGAGGCCCAGTTGCTCCCGGATGCGCTGGACGTTCTCCTGGGAGGCATGTTCCCCCAGCATAGCAACGGCGGGGTCGCCGGGGATCAGGCGCAACAGCAGGAAGACGATGATGGTGACCCCTAACAGCGTGGGGATTAAAGAAAGCAGACGACGGACCAGGTAGCGCATCAGTGCTCTTCTGTGGATGGAATGAGTTGAGAGGCCACTTCCACATGGGCGGCGAAATCATCGGCCCGGGGGAGACGTCCCAGCGGAAGGGCCCGACAAATCACCAGCACGTCCACGTCCGAAGTGGGGCCGGGAAGGCCCCGTCCCAGAGAGCCGAAAATGATCAGAGGGACCAGGTTCTCCCCGTAATGGCGGCGACAGGCTTCCAGAAGGGGGACAAAGCGGGCCGCATAGCCGCCGGATAATTTTTGTCGGAAAGAAAGATGATGACCGGACATCCTGAGTGAGATGAAAGGGGATTGGGCGCAGGCGGCTGGCCGCCCACACCCAATCCCTTTCCTAGAGGAACCTCACCGGAAGTTACGGCTGGATTTCCACCCACTCGTGGTAGTCCGCGCCGACCGGCTGCGGGACGTAGCCGCTGACCTTCTTGGAGAAGATGAGCGGCGTCTGGTTGTGGGCGATCCAGATGCGGGCGACGTCGTTGTGGAGCAACTCTTCCGCCTTCTTGTACAGTTCCTCCCGCTCGGCCTGGTTGGGGTTGACCAACGCCTTGTAGAGGAGGACGGCGACCTCCTGGTTGGCGTACCAGCCCTCCCGCTTGTCGGGCTGTTTCACCTCATCCTCGGCGCTCAGGCCGCCGAAGAAGTAGTTCAGGAAGTTATCGGGGTCACCGTTGTCGCCGCCCCAGCCCAGCATGTAGAGGCCCATCAGGAGGCCGTTGCGGCGCAGGCTCAGGTAGGTGGGCCAGTCGCCCGCCAGTTCCAGTTGGGCGTTAATGCCGGCCTTCGCCAGGTCGGCGGCCATCGCCTCGCCGATCTCCTTGGGGCTGGGGTAGTAGAAGCGGGTCACCGGCATATAGTAGAGTTTCAACGGGATTTTGTCTCCGGCCTTGTAGACGATGTTCCCCTCCGCATCGGCGACGTCCTCCGCGATGGTGACTTCGCTCAGGCCGTTCGGGAAACCGGCCTCCGCCAGGAGTTGCTTGGAGAGTTCGGGGTTGTACTCCCAATCCTGGATGGCGTCGTTATAGCCCCAGATGGCGGGCGGCAGGAAGGTCTTGGCCACCAGGCCGTACTTGCCGTAGAAGTTCTGCACCAGCGCCTGCTTGTTAATGGCGTGGGCTACTGCTTCCCGCACCCGGATGTCCTGGAACTCCTTAATCTTGTAGTTGAAGGCCAGGTACGCGGTGTTCAGCGCTGGGCGGGTCAGGATGTAGAGGTTGGGATCGGCCTCGGCGGCCGCCAGGTCCTCCACCGTCGCCTGCTCGGTAGCGTGGATGTCGCCGGCCTTCAGCGCCAGGAAGCGGGCGGAGTCGTCGGGGATCACCCGCCAGACGATCTCGTCAATCTTGGGCCGGCCGCCCCAGTACTCGTCATTGGCGACGACGGTGATATGGTCGCCCTCCACCCACTCCTTGAACTTGAAGGGGCCGGTGCCCACGCAGCCAACGTCCGGCATCCCGTACTTCTCGCCGTATTTCTGGATGGCGGCAGGGCTGGAGATGGCGAACATGTCCATCGCCAGGTTGGCCAGGAAGGGCGCCAGAGGCTGGGAGAGTTTGAAGCGGACGGTATAGTCGTCCACTTTCTCTACGGCGGTGATCAGGCTGGCATCGTCAAACCCGCCCCACATCGCCTCGTAGTACTCAAAGACCTGGCTGGGGAAGTGGTAGGGGTTGTTGGTGAAGCGCCAGCGCTCAAAGTTGAAGACGACCGCATCGGCGTTGAAGTCGGTCCCGTCGTGGAACTTGACCCCCTGGCGCAGTTTGCAGGTCCACTCGGTGGCCGTCTCGTTGGGGACGCACTCCTCGGCCAGCGCCGGGATGGGCCGGGTGGAGCCGGGCTCATACTGATAGAGGGGCTCCAGGCACTGCCCGGTGACCCGGAAGGACTCGCCGTCGGTGACGATGGCGGAGTCCAACTGCACCGAGTCGCCCCCCCGACCGAAGATGAAGTGGACGACCTCCGGGGCCTTCGTCGGTGCGGGGGTGGGGGGCACAGTGGCAGCCGGGGGCGGGGTCGTGGGGGTAACAGCAGGCTTGCAGGCTACCAGGCCCAGGAGCAGAGCACCAACGGCCAGAACGGTGAAGGTGCGCAGCAGTTTCATCTCTCCTCCTCACTTGCATCTCTGGAATAAGGTTAGACAAAAGGGGTTGGAGAAACGGGTTCGCATCTTGCCCGGGTATCACCTCCTTCCGCCGGCTGGGGAATACACTGCTGAAAGTATACCAGATGTGGGGGAAATGTCAAGAAGCGCTCTGTGGTTCGGACGCGAGTAGGGACATAGGGGGAGGGGGTGCCGCCGAAGGCGACCGGGGGAGGAGTTCCCTGTCCCAATTTATATCCGAACCTCAGCGAAAGTGCCACTTGCTTTTTGTCCGGAATTTGCTATCATTTTTCCCAATGAACCTCTGGCCGGGCTGGTTTCCCCCCTGGTTGCAGGATTGGGCTCGCCGGTATCTGTTGCCCTTTCTACAGGTAGAGGTCCGCCACCTGTTCTGGATTTTCGTTCAGGGGGCGGCGGAGACTTTTCTGCTGTTTGCCCTTCCCGCCGCAGCCGTTGTCGGAACTCAGAAGGTGTGGGAGTCCCGCTACCGGCTCACCCCGGCCCAGCAGGAGCAGGTCGCCCGCTGGGCCGCCGTCGCGGATGCCGTAGCCCAAGGGGAGGATGTCCCGCCGGCGACGCCGCTGGTCCTGTGGTACAAGGAAGGCGGGTTGCGGGCCGCCAACCCTGAAAACTGCGAGGGGATTATGGGGCTGTACTCGGCGGTCCGGTCGGGCCGCCTTCCCTGCTTTCCCCCAGGCCCGATTGACGACGCGGAGGTGGCCCGACAACTGCGCATCGGCGCAGCGATTTTTAAGGAGCATTGCCCGGAGGTTCACTACACCACCACCGACCCGGAGACGCTGAAGCGGTGTTATTTATATTACAACGCAGGACGCCATACCCGGCTGGATCCGGACCGGTCGGGCTATGTGATGAACGGATACGACGCGGCTCATCAGAACATGCCGCATCGGGCCGTCTCGGGGCGGGTAGTGCGGCTACAAGCACTGGGGGCCTGGCCCGTCCATCTGGCCATTCAGGCCCAAATGGCCCAGCAACCCACTCCGACTTTTCCCTCTCCGCTCTTGCCGCTGGTCCTGACCCTGCGGGAGATGCGGGACCGCCTCTGGGCATGGGCTACTGCCCGGCAGGCGGCGTCTTCCCTTCCTGCTTTGCCACCGGCATGTGCTTCGCCGGTGGTGAGGGATTGCTTTGTGGCTCCCCATCGGGGGGATGTGGAGCTATACCCGGTCCTGGGTGCCAGTGCGACCATCTCCCGGGTCGGAGAGGCAACCTGCGGCCCGTTTCCCGGCGTGGCGATGGAGGTGGCCCGTCCGGCTCTCCTCCCTGCGCCGATGCCCGGCCATCTGGCCCGGTATACGGACCAGTGGGGCCATCTCGTCGTCCAGATAGAGAACGAGGAGTGGACCCTTTGGGTCGCTGGCCTTCGCTCGGTGGTGGCTGGTCTCGGAGAGGTGAGCCGGGGGCAACTCCTGGGGTCTGTCGGTGGGAAGGAAGCGGGAGTTTTCTATATCACACTCTATGATAAAATTAAGGGGGGATACGTGGACCCCCGTGCTTTCCTGGTGCAGGCTGTGTGCCCCCAGGTAGACCGGGAATGGCAGCCGAATCTCTCATTGCAGGAGGATTCTATGAACCTGGCTTCACTGCTAACGCTTCTCCCTCTTATTCTGGGTCTGGTCTGGGCTATTTGGCTGTTCTTCAAGAAGGACCTCCTGGCCAAAGGCCCGATCCAGGTCATCACCTATTTCATCGGGGTCATCCTGGCCCTCTGGATCATCGGTTGGATCGTGGATACGCTCCTGCCGCAGTGGGTGGCGCAGCGATTGCTGAACGCCCGTCAATCCCAGGACATCCGCATCATCCAGCAGGTGAGCCGGGAGATTGTAAACGAGGCAGCCGGGGGTGCACCGGCGCCCACCATCGTGGTCTACACTCCGGTGCCGCCCACTCCTATCCCACCGGCACCGACCCCCATCCCGCCGACGCCGGTATCGCCCCAGCCCACTCCCCCTATGGGAGCCGTTGTCCCGACTGTTCCCGTTTTCTCGGCGCAGGCCGCGCCCGGCGAGCAGGTCTATGTCGTCCGCTCCGGTGATACCCTCTATAGCATTGCCCGTCGCTTCGGGGTTAGTGTCCAGGCCATCCAGCAGCGGAATAACCTGGCCAACCCCAACGACATCAAGGCTGGACAGCAGTTGATTATCCCAGCACCGTGAGTATTCGGGAGTTCCTGAAAGTCCTTCTGGACCGCTGGGGGCTCCGAGGAGGCGCGCGCGGGCCGCAACCGCCAAAGGGGAAGCCCGCCGGCGCGCCGTGGAGCCCACCATTTGCGCCGCCTCCCTCTTTAGTACAGCGGCTCTTTGCCCGCCTCTCTCGCTTTCGTTTCCTGCGCCCTCTTCTGGAAAGCGTCCTGCCGCCGATCCGCCTCCTGAAGGACGAAAAGGTGAAAGTGGAGATTCGCATGGCCCCATACAGGGTCTGGGCAGCCCGACGGTTGATGGTTATGGCTCTGATCCTGCTGTTCCTGGCGCTCCCGCTGGCCATAGCGGTTATGGCGCTGCGCGGTCCGTTGCTCATCCAACTGCTGACCTGGCTGATCGTATCCCTCTCCCTGATGGCTGTCTCCTGGTCTTTCCGGAATATGGTGTTGTATGAACAATGGCGCTTTATCGTCACGGACAAGCGCATCATCATCACGGCGCCGGACTCCCGGCGGGCCTGGGTGGCCGATGCCATTTACCTTAAGGGCGGGAAGATTCAGGTAGTAGATACCAGTTGGTCCCCCCATCCTGTGTGGGGGTTCTTTCAGGCGATGACGGGCGCGCGCGATGTCATCCTGAGCCTGGCCGGGTACGAGTTCAAGCCGGAGGGCGCGGAGGTCAAGGGAGGACTCCGATTCCCGGACATCATGCCCGAGGACATTGCCCGGCTGGAGGAGATTGTATTTGGCTGAAGCCGGAAATGTGGTATACTATTGATGGTGAAGGAGGTTCCGATGAAACACTTTCTCAGCCTTGCCGACGTCTCCTCTCAAGAGATGTGGCATCTTCTGGACCTGGCGATGGAACTGAAGGAGGAATGGCGGCCGGGCGGCAACCGCCCGCTGCTGAAAGGGAAGACGTTGGGGATGATTTTCCAGAAGCCGTCCCTGAGGACCCGTGTCTCCTTTGATATGGCGATGCTTCACCTGGGAGGGCACGCCCTCTACCTCTCCCCCAACGAAATCCAACTGGGAGTCCGGGAGAGTATTCCGGACGTTGCCCGGGTCCTCTCCCGTTATGTGGACGCCATCATGGCCCGTGTCTTCGCTCATTCTGACGTAGTCACCCTGGCCGAATACTCCCGCGTCCCGGTCATCAACGGCCTTTCCGATTACAGCCATCCCTGCCAGGGTTTGGCGGATTTCCTGACCATCATAGAGAAGAAGGGCCGCGACCTGCGGGGAAAGAAACTGGCTTTCGTGGGGGACGGCAACAACGTGGCGACCTCGCTGCTCTTTGGGGCGACAAAACTGGGGATGGACTTCGCCATCGCCACCCCGCCCGGCTATGAACTGCCTGCATCGGTCTGGGAACTGGGGCAGAAATTCGCCGCCGAGAGCGGGAGCCGTATCCTGGCTACTCACGACCCGGTAGAGGCCGCCCGGGATGCGGATGTCATCTATACCGATGTCTGGGCCTCCATGGGGCAGGAGGCGGAAGCGGCGGAGCGCGCGAAGATCTTCCCGCCATATCAGGTGAACGCCGCGCTGGTCGCGAAGGCCAAATCTGATGTCATCGTGATGCACTGTCTGCCGGCCCATCGTGGCCAGGAGATCACCGACGACGTCGCCGACGGCCCCCATTCGGTGCTGTGGGACCAGGCGGAGAACCGGATGCATGCGCAGAAGGCGATTCTGGTGGAGTTGATGGTAGGAGGGGATAGATGAGGCAGATTACAGAAGAGCAAATCCGAGAGGTCGTTCTCCACGTGGTGGAGGATGAGATAGAGACTCTGCGGCAGGAACTGGGCCAGCCGGGCCCGGAATGGAGCGAAGTTCGGCAGGTCTGGCAGGCCATTAGTGCCCTGGCCGAGGCGCAGCGCCGGACGGAGGAGCGGCTGGAGCGGTTAGAGGCGACGGTTCAGGCCCTGGCCGAGGCGCAGCGCCGGACAGAGGAGCGGCTGGAAGCAGCGGTTCAGGCCCTGGTTGAGGCTCAACGCTCCCTGGAGGAACGGATAGACTTGGAGATGGAACGAATCCACCAGCAACTGGGCCAGTTGGCCAACCGGCTGGGGCTGGACCTGGAAGCGGATGCGGAGGAAGTCCTGTGGGCTTTGGCGGAAGAGAGAGGGTTCCGAATCCTCCGTCCGCCAATGGCCCTGGATTTGGACGGAGAGATAGACCTGGTCACTCCGGTAGAGATGCCTGATGGAAAGCGGTTCTGGGTCCTCATAGAGGTCAAAGGCCGCCTCCGGCGGGCGGAACTGGGCAAGTGGTTGAAGCGGCTCCAGCAGCCTTCTTTCCAGCAGCAGCTCCAGTGCTTCGGTGTGAGCAAGCCGTACCTCCCTTACGCCTTCGGGCTGCGGGTCTACGCCGGAGTGGACGAAATGGCCCAGGAAGCCGGCATCGGTATTCTAACGTTCCGGGGCGAGAGGATTCCTCCCCGGGTTTGGGAGTAGAACACAGATAATGCATGATGCCGAGAGAGACCGTTTTTGCCCTCACCCTCTTGATCTTCCCTCCCTTCCACGCAGCGGCACAGGGAGGAGGCAGATTGCCGGAATCACAGGTCGGGTTGGAGTTTGCCTCAGTGGGCAGGTGAAATGAACAGCCCTGTGATTTCCATAGTCGCCCCTGTCTTCAACGAAGAGGAAACCCTCCCGGAGTTCTACCGCCGGGTGCGGACCGTGATGGACGGATTGGGAGAACCTTGGGAACTGGTGCTGGTGGACGACGGCAGCAGCGACGACAGTTTCCGGATTTGCCGGGAACTGCACGCGCAGGACCCGCGCGTGCGGGTGGTGCGGTTTGCCCGCAATTTTGGCCACCAGATCGCCATCACCGCCGGCATGGACTACGCCCGGGGCGATGCGGTCGTCACTATTGACTCCGACCTCCAGGACCCGCCGGAGGTCATCCCCGAGTTGGTAGCCCGCTGGCGGGAGGGGTATCACGTCGTCTACGGCGTCCGCGCCGAGCGGGAGGGGGAGACCTGGTTTAAACTTTTCACCGCTCGCCTCTTCTATCGCCTTATCGCGGCCCTCACCGACATCCGCATCCCGATGGAAGCAGGGGATTTCCGGCTGCTGGACCGGAAAGTGGTGGAGGACATGCGCCGCTTGCGGGAGCACCGGCGATTCATCCGGGGGATGACCTCGTGGGTGGGATACCGGCAGATCGGCGTCCCCTACCATCGCCATGCCCGCTTCGCTGGTCAGACCAAGTACCCCTTTCGCAAGATGTTCCGGCTGGCGCTGGATGCCATCACCGGCTTCTCCGACGTCCCCCTCCGTCTGGCCTGGACTTTCGGAGCGGTTCTGCTGGCACTGGGTGTCCTGCTGGGTCTGGTTCTGCTGGGATTGTGGCTGGCCGGAGAGGCCCCGCTGGCCGGGCAGGGGCTGACGCTGACGGTGGCCATCCTTCTCAGCGGCACCCAACTCCTCTTCCTGGGTATCATCGGCGAGTACCTGGCCCGCATCTACGACGAAGTCCGCAACCGGCCACTGTACACGGTGATGGAGGTCCTGGAGGACGGTTATAGGGAGACCGGGTGAGGTCAGGAAACAACGAAACGGGAGGTAACTATCTACATTTTGGACGCAGATTCCCGCAGATTCTCTCGGATTATCTTTGAAAATCTTCACCATATCTGCGAGCGCCTGGTGAGGCTGAAGAGCGAGGACCAGGATGGGTGGGAATAGGAATAGCGGAGGACGCATGCTCCCGCGACTTTTGGGCAGGCGGATACGTATAACAGCATGGGACACTTATCAGGCACTTCCGGAGAGGCCTGGCCTATTTTGACCCTCGGTGATCGCTGATGATGAACCCCGTGAGCCGTGACCCTCCGGAAACCGCCGAACGGATGTTCTGGAAACCTGCGGAGGAAATATGACCCGCAAATCTCTTCATTTGCTCTCTTATACCCTGCTCCTTTTCTTCTCCCTTTTCCTCTTCCTGCTCCCCACTCCCACCTCTGCGCAATCCAAGACCTTCGTCTGGGAGCGGCTGGATGTGGAGATTACTGTCCTGGAGAACGGGGATTTCCTGGTCCAGGAGACTCAAATGATCAGATTCACCTCAGGGACCTTTACCTACGGCTACCGGGCCATTCCGGCCAGCCGCCTGACCTCTATCAGCGATGTCCAGGTCTGGGAGGATGGTCAGCCCTGCCAGGTGTTCGTCAACGAAAAGGAGGGGGAGTACCGGATTCGCTGGGAGATGCCGGCCCCCCGTTCCGATTCCCGCCACACTTATGTTCTGCGCTACCTGGTCCGCGGCGGCCTGCGCTACTACGATGGGGGCGATCAGTTGTGGTGGAAGGCGGTCTTCCCCGACCGCAGTTTCCCGGTGGAAGCCTCCAGGGTGACGGTTCGGCTGCCGGAGGGGGCGATGGCGGAGAAAGCGGCGGCCTACTTCGCCGAGGCGACTGTCTCCGGCATCGGGACGAACACGGTGGTTTTTGAGGCGCAAGAGGTGCTGGATCCCGGGCAGGAGATGGAGGTGCGGGTGCAGTTTCCTCACGGGATCGTCCGGGGCGGCCCGGCGGCCTGGCAGGTGGCAGAGGATGCGAAGCCTCTGATGAACCTGGGGCTGGGGCTTTTGGGCGGTCTCTTTACCGTTGGGGGGCCGCTGCTGGTGCTGTTGCTCTGGTACCTGCGGGGCCGGGATCCGGCAGTGAAACTTCCTACCGACTACCTGACGGAGCCACCGTCGGATGCGCCGCCGGGGGTGGCCGGCGCGCTGGTGGATGAGAGAGCCGATATGCAGGACATTCTGGCGACGCTGGTGGACCTGGCCCGACGGGGGTATCTGCAAATTGAGGAGCGGGTCGGGCGCGGCACTTTGACCACCTCGTCGGACTTCATCTTCCGCCGGACGGATAAGCCCGATGATGACTTGCTTGCCTATGAAAAGGCGTTGCTTTCCCGACTGGTGGGTCACAAAGGGGAGCGTTCTCTGGCAAGGTTACGGAACCATTTCTATACGGCCATCCCCGAAATCGAGAAGGGAATCTACGGGCAATTGGTCCGGCGGGGATACTTCCGCACCTCGCCCGATAAGGTTCGTTCTACTTATACTGGCCTGGGGGTGGGCCTGCTGATCGTGGTGGGCTTGGGCTTCTGTGTTGCTGGCTTATGGATGCAGACGACCGGCGCGGTCATTTGCCCGTTCCTGGGCCTGGGGGTGACGGCAGTGGCTCTCATTGTCGCCGGACGGCATATGCCGGTCAAAACCCGCAAGGGGGCTGAAGAGGCGGCCCGCTGGCGGGCCTTCAAGCGCTACCTCCAGGAAATGGAGAAGTACACTGACATCCGGGAGGCCGCTGACCAGTTTGAGAAGTACCTGCCTTACGCCATTGCGTTTGGTGTGGACCGCACCTGGATTCGGCGGTTCACCCAGGTGGAGGGGACGCCAATGCCGGTCTGGTACATCCCGTCTCCGGTCTATTATGGCGGCCGCCCGTACGCGGTGGGTGGGCACGGGCCGGGTCTGGCGGCTCCGGCTCCTGTAAGCACGCCGGGTGGGCTACCTTCACTGGACAGCATCGGCCAGCGGTGGGGGGCCTCGCTGGATGCCTTCGCTCGTGGGCTGGGCTCCATGCTGGATGCCGCGGGCAGCGTCTTCGTCAGTGTCCCGTCCTCCTCCCGCAGCGGTGGCTGGAGCGGCGGCTTTGGGGGTGGAGGCAGCGGAGGCGGCGGTGGCGGCGGCGGTGGTGGCGGAGGCGGCGGTGGCGGCGGGTTCGGATAAAAACTGTTCACGGAGAATCGGCGGACTCTTCCGGCTTATCTGACGGCTCACTTCGTGTCAGGTCGGCATGTACCTGGGCTCTTCTGGCTGTGCCCAAAGACCAGCATCGGGGAAGTTGTGCTCCACCTGATCTGGCAGGTATGTACAACAGAAGAATTTCTTGACCAGGCTTTACATCTACCCCTGTGACCGGAGGAATGATGAACACTGGCCATATCCTGGGCCTGATCCTCATTATCGGTGGCAGTATCCTGTGCCTGCTCATTACGGCCGGCGGCCTGGCCTCCGCTGAGACGACCGGTGGGCAGGTAGTGGGCACGATGCTGGGAGTACTGCTGGGGGCCCCGATGATCGCCATCGGCGCCTTTCTGCTCATCCGGAGTCGGCAGGAAGCCCGGGAACTGGCCGTCGCCCAGCAGCAGAAGAAACTCCTGGGGATGGTGCGCGCCCAGGGCCGTGTCAACATCGCCGAGGCTGCCCTGGAACTGCGGGTCAACCGGGATACCGTCCGGGAGTGGGTCTACGACCTGGTCAACAAAGGGCTTTTTACCGGCTATATTAACTGGGACCAGGGCGATCTTATCTCGGTAGACGCCGCGCAGATGCGCACCAATAAATGCCCCCACTGCGGCGGCGAACTGGAACTGGCGGGCAAGGGCGTCGTCCGATGCCCATATTGTGGGACGGAGATATTCCTATAGGGGGCAAGCCGCAGGGAGCACGATCACTGGCGGCTTGAGGGACATGAACGTGCCTCGTAGCCCCGGCATCTTGCTTACAGTCCAGGGCCACTCTTGCCGCCCCGTTGGAGATATCGGGAGGGGCGTTAAAGGCAAATTACCGATTGCGCCGGGCATCCTGCGCCCCGCGTTGCAACTTGAAAAGGAGGAATCAACATGAGCGACCTATACAAACGGGTCAGCGAAGCCCGAACCGGGTTGGAGAAACTGCTGGGGCAAATCCCTGGATACAAGGGCTACAAGGAAAAGGAAATGCGTCGGGAGTCCGACAAACTCCTGCGCCAGGCGGTGGTGACCCGCATGGAGGCCCAGCGCCGCCGGATGGACGAACTCCAGCGGCGGCTCATCAGTGCTGGCCGTCTGGAGTACCTGGACGACCTGGGCCTGGCCATCACCCAACTCCAGACTTTCATTGACCGGGTCCGGCGGGCTACCTATGGCTACAGCGGCCTCTTTGACGCCACCCGGGTCCGGGAGGAGGAACTGGACCGCCTCTACGACTTTGACCACCAACTGCTGGAGTACGGGGACCGGCTCTCGGCCGCGCTGGACACTCTGGAGATGGCCATCCCCTCCGGCGAAGGGCTGGCCGATGCGCTGCGCGCCGTCCAGAGCATCGGCGCTGAAGCCAATACCACCTTCAGCATGCGGGAAGAGGTTATCTTAGGGGTTAGCGGGTAGCCGTCGGGTTAGCAATCAGGATACGTGAATAAGGAGGCACAATGGCACGGATTTTTGACATCATTGAACTGCCGGATGAGATGGCCGGCGACATCGTCCGGCGCTTTCCGGAGCAGGGTTCCGGGGATTTCCGTATTGGCTCCCAGGTCATCGTCCGGGAGAGCCAGGCGGCCGTCTTCTTCCGGGACGGGAAGGCTCTGGACGTCTTTGGGCCGGGACGGCATACCATCACCACGGCGAACATCCCCTTACTGGTGAACCTCATCGGCAAGGCGTTTTCCGGAGAGACCCCCTTCAAAGCGGAGGTCTACTTCGTCTCCACACGGGAGTTTGTGGACCTGAAGTGGGGGACGCCGGAGCCCATCACCGTCCGGGATGCCGTCCTGCGGATGGCCCGCCTACGGTCGTTCGGCACGTTTGCCATGCAGGTCGCCGAACCGCAACTCTTCGTCAACCAGATTGTCGGCGCGCAGCGGCTCTACCGGACCGCCGACATTGAGCGGTTCCTGCGCAGCATTATCGTCACCAAACTGACCGACCTGCTGGGGGAGTTGGGCCGCTCCATCTTGGACATCCCGGCGATGATGGAGGAACTGGCGATGGGGGTGCGCTCCAAGGCGGAGCCGGACTTCGCCGCGCGGGGGCTGCTCCTCAAGTCCGTCTACATAGAATCCATCAGCCCGACGGAGGAGACGGCGAAGGCGATTGACCAGGCGGCGGCGATGGGCGCTATCGGTGATATGGATGCCTACCTGAAGTACAAAGCGGCCCTGGCAATGGGCGACGCGGCCCGGCAGGAAGGTGCCGGCGGCCTGGCGGGCGCCGGGGTCGGCCTGGGGGCCGGCGCGGCGATGGGGATCACCATGGCCCAGATGATGGCTCAGGCCATGCAGAAGCCCGCGCAGCCCGCCGAACCGGCAGCGGCCGCGCCGGCGGTTCCCAAGACCCCGCAGACCGCCGAGGAGGTTCAGGCATTGCTGGATAACCTGGACGCTCAGTTGGCCAGTGGGACCATCTCCGAAGCGACCTATCAGAAACTCTACGCCAAGTGGGAAGCGAAACTGAGGGAACTGCGGGGGGAGAAGTAGGAAGATCGCCATCTTTGCGCCGATAGAAGGCGGGCAGGCGCAGAGTCTACCCCAGACCATAGACCACAGACGAGGGTGGTCGGTGGCCTGTCGTCTGTCGTCCATCCTGAGAGGACGGCGCAGGCCGTCCGGAGGCCGCAGGCCCAGAGGGGCCGACTTTCGGTCAGCGCCGAATGTTACAACAGAAGTGCCGGGCCTCTCCAGCGGGCCCGGCATTTTCTGTGGCCTGTCGGGGCGCGGGGATTTGGACCCCGGACCTCAGCGTCCCGAACGCTGCGCGCTAACCGGACTGCGCTACGCCCCGAATTTCTCCCCATTATAATCGGTTTGGCGATTTTGGCAAGTGGCTCAGATCAGGCGCGCTCGCGCCTGCGCGCTCACATAGTCCATCCCCCAGACCATCACCACGATGGCCCAGGTGGCCGTCCCTGCCGCCGCATACTGATTCAGCCCCACCCAGACCCGGAACTGCTGGCCGATGCCACCCCCGCCGACAAAGCCGATGACGGTGGACATGCGGATGTTGATGTCCCACTGGTAGAGAATGTAGGCCAGAAAACGGGGCACCAATTGCGGGAGGACCGCATATACCAGCACCTGCAGCGGGTTGGCTCCGGTTGCAGTGACCGCCTCCACCGGCCCCGGGTCAATCTCCTCAATCGCTTCGGAGAAGAGTTTGGCCAGGTTCGGGATGTTGTT
This sequence comes from Anaerolineae bacterium, assembly GCA_036172315.1. Lineage (GTDB taxonomy): Bacteria > Chloroflexota > Anaerolineae > B4-G1 > DUEL01 > SpSt-77. The sequence continues at coordinate 29,444 of JASFBC010000278.1, forward strand.
CAGCGCCAGAGCCAGTACTCCGGCAAAGGGACCCAGTCCCACCCAACTGGCGCAGATGACGGCCAGAATCATTGGCTCTACTGAGCGCCAGAGGTTGAAGACGGTACGCGCGGTGAAATAGACGGCCCGTCCCACCGGCCCGCGCCCCATCACATTAGTGGCTCCCAGGAAACTGAGGGGAACGGCGATCGCAGACCCCAGCGTGGTCGCCATCAGGGCCATCAGGAGGGTGACCAGGGAGAGGTGGACGGTGGTGACCAGGGCCTCGCTGGGCTGGTATCCGCCAACGACCCGTTTCCACAGAATCTCCACTTCGCCAATAGTTCCCCCTTTGACCTCCATCAGCGGGTGGACGCGCGTCTCCAGGCGGAGGTTGCCGGCCCCATCCGTCCGGCAACAGTTCTCCCTGACCCGGAGGAAGCCACCGTCGGGCAGCCGCCAGCGGACGGAGACATCGGCATTGGGGGGCAACCCCTCGCCGGTGATGACCAGCGGGTCGCCCGGGGCGCCGCAGGAGAGGGAAAGGACGACGCGCGGCCCCCCGGTGGGAGGAGGAGCGGTGGACTCCGGCGCGGCTCCACAGGGAACCACCAGCGGGGCCGTGACGCGGTTCTCCTCTGTCGGACGGGTCAGCAGGTCGGGGAACAGGAAGGCCCGGGTGATGCGCAGACCGGCGGGTGCGCCCTCTACCAGCGCCAGAATGTTGATCTCGGCCACGCGCCAGGACCAGACGAAAAGGATCAGGAACAAAGCGGTCGCCGCGATGGGCACCCCGTACTGCTGGAGGATGCCTCGCTTCGGCTCGCCGGTGCCCCCGGCGATAATCCGCTCCCGCAGCGCCGCGCTGACGTAATCCAGCAAGGCCACCACCAGGACGATGGCGATGATGGCCGTTGCCATAGCATTGTAGCGGCTCAGGCGGATCCACTGAATGATCAGGAAACCCAGCCCGGCGTTGCTCACCAGCCCGATGACGGTGGACATGCGCAGATTGATGTCCCACCGGTAGAGGGTAAAGGCCAGGAAGGAGGGCATAAACTGGGGTATGACGGCGTAGACAACGGTCTGGGCCCAGTTGGCGCCGGTGGCCTGTATCGCCTCTATGGGGCCGGGGTCAATCCCCTCTACGGCCTCGGAGTAGAGTTTCCCCAGCGCGGCGATGGAGTGCAGCAGCAACGCCAGCGTTCCATCAAAGGGGCCCAGCCCCACCCAGACGGCGAAGATGATGGCCCACATCAGCGTCTCTATGGAGCGGACGATGTTGAGGATGGTCCGCACGACGTAGTAGATGGCCAGGCCGAGGGGGTGACCGCCCATGAGGTTGCGCGCGGCCAAGAAACTGACCGGAAGGGCGAAAATGGTCGCCAGGACGGTGGCGATGAAAGCCAGCGCAATCGTCTCGCCGATCTTCTCCAGGACCAGCCGGAGGGTCTCTGTGGGCTGGAGGGAGCCGTAGGGCCGGTACTGGCGGGCCTCAACGCGGTGGGTCTGGGTCTCGCCGGGACCGGGCCGCCGGTCCAGCGGGACGGAGGTGGGGGGAACCTGAAGGGTGACGCGGAAGCGGCCTTTATCATCTGCCGGAACCACCAGCGGGACGCCGTCTTGCAGGACGCGCTGATAGTCCCCGACAGGGTTCTGCCACCAGATTTCCACGTCCAGGCCGGGGAGGAAGCCCTCGCCTTCCAGGGTGATGGTCTCCCCCAGCGCGGCGCAGGGGACGTCGGTGGTCAGGCGGGGCTGTTCGCTGGCCTGACCCTGGGGCGGAGGGAGGGGGGTGATGCAGGGGACCTGGAAGGGGAGATACCCGATGTGGCTCTCTTTTGGGTATTCCATCAGTTCCGGGCGCCCCAGGGCCCGGACGATGGGGCGGACGGACGGCCAGCCGCTAACCAGCCGTTTGGGGTGAATCTCCGTCGCCCGAACCCCCAGCGCATAGACAGCGAATGCCGCCAGCAGGAAGGGGACGACGGTGCCGGAAGGGCGATTCTGGGCGGACCGGGCCGCGTCCCATACCCCCCAGAGCCAGATCGCCGCCAGCGGCACGAAGAGGAGGGGAACCCTTTGCCAGAGGACCAGTCCCCCCAGAGCCAGCACTGTCGCCAGAAGCCCCAGCCCCCGGCCCCGCCGGCCTTGGACCATCTGGCCGAGGCCGGGGAGGAGAAGGGAGAGGAAAGGGGTGAAACGTGAAACGTCAGGGGGAGGGCGGTGTTTCTCCTTGTTCATCTGCTTCCTTGAAAGAAACCACAGATTCCACGATTTTTAAAGCGAAATCTGCGTTCATCTGCGTCCTGCATTAGAATGGAGATTCACGCAGATGGAAGGCAGATAAAGAATAATAAGGATAAAATCTGCGTCTTTCTGCGTTCATCTGCGTCCTGCATTCATCCGCGTTTGCCTTCAAGCCCTCCGCCGACGGTGACCATCTCCGCCTCTTCGCCGTAGACCTCCTTGAAGCGCTCCCGGGTGAGTTCTGTGGGATGGCCCTCAAAGACCAGTGTCCCGTCCCTGAGGCCGATGACCCGCGTAGCGTAGCGGTGGACCAGGTCCAGGAAGTGGAGGCTGCAGATGACGGTGATGCCCTCGTCCCGGTTCAGTTGCTCCAGGTACTGGAGGATGGAGTGGGCCAGGACGGGGTCCAGACTGGCGACGGGCTCGTCGGCGAGGATGAGTTGGGGCTCCTGCATCAGTGCGCGGGCGATGCCCACTCGCTGTTGCTGGCCGCCGGAGAGTTGGTCGGCCCGGCTGTGGATTTTATCGGCGATGCCCACCCGTTCCAGCGCGGCCACTGCCCGCTGATGCTCCTCCGGCGGGAAGTAAAGGAGCAGGCTCAGCCAGGGGTTGGCGTAGCCCAGCCGCCCGGAGAGGACGTTGGTCAGGACAGAAGAGCGCCGCACCAGATTAAACTGCTGAAAGATCATGCCGATGTGGCGGCGGATGCGGCGCAGTTCCCGGGGGCTGGCGGCGGTGATGTCCACCCCATTCCAGATCACCCGCCCGGATGTGGGTTCAATGAGCCGGTTGATGCAGCGCAGGAGGGTGGATTTTCCAGAGCCGGAGAGGCCGATGACGGCCAGAAACTCCCCATCAGCGACGGTGAAACTGATGTCCCGAAGGGCCACCGTTCCGTTGGGGAAGATTTTGGTCAGGTGTTGGACTTCCAGCATGGTGGCTTTATGGCAACTGTTCAGCCCGATGGAGGGTGCCCTTTCCGGGCACCTTGTGCCATGCGGAAGGGGTTGATTTCTGATGAACCCGATGCTGGCAGGGGGGCGGCCGGAAGGGTTGCCCCTACAGAGATGCCCCTCACGGGCATGGCATTGGGCGGGGCGGCGAAGGCTGACCACCAGCCGCAGGCCCGAAGGGGGATTTTGCGGCAGCGAAGCCGCCGCAAAATCCCCTCTTCATCCCCCCTCTCCCCTGGCCGCAGGCCGGAGGGAGAGGGGAGAGGCCACGCGGCCCTTTCCGGCGTTATTTCACCAGGTCCTCAATGTTGATCCCGGCCTTGCTCAGGTCAGCGCGGAAGGCGTCATAGAAGGAGTCATCCGCTGGCTGGAGGCCTGCAATCCCATAGACGGTCTTCAGGGCCGCCTTCCCCTCTTCCGTCTGGGCGATGTCCAGCAGCGCCTGGACGATCTTCTGCCGCATATCGGCCGGAAAATCCTTGATGAAGGAAACGTTATCGTTGGGGATGTCGGAGGTCGTCGCCAGCACGACCACCTTCTCCTTCACGTCCGGGTAATCCTTCTCCACCGCGCTGCGGGCGTCGGAGTAGGTGGCGCCGGCGTCGCAGTCGCCCTTGTAGACGGCAACGACGACGTTGTTGTGGGAGCCGGCCTCCACCGTCTTGGCAAAGTCGGCATCCGGGTCAATCCCGTTGGCCTTCAGGTAGATGCGGGGGATGATGTAGCCGGAGGTGGAGTTCGGGTCCACCCAGCACATCACTTTCCCCTTCAGGTCTTGCAGGGATTGAATGCCGCTATCGGCCCGGACGATGATCTGTCCCTTGTAGGAGGTGGAGCCGAAGCGGACGGCCACCAGCGCGACGTCCACGCCGTACTTCTCGTGGGCCAGGACGTAGTTGAAGGTGTTGAGCCAGCCGATGTGGGCCTTCCCGGCACCCATCGCTTCCCGGACGGCGGCGTAGTCCGTCCCCACGTTGGCCTTGACCACCAGGCCGGTCCGATCGGAAATCATCTTGGCCAGTTGCTCGCCGCCGGCGATGATTTCCTGTGTGTCTCCGGAGGGGACGAAGGACATAATGAGGGGGTTCTGCTCCGTCCCCAGGGCGGGGGCCTTCTTACAGCCGGCCGTCCCGCCCAGCACTGCGACGAGGGTCAGCAGCGCAACCGTTATAAGGATTCGTCGGGACATGTTTTCCTCCTGCTAAAGTGAGATTTGGGTAAAGTCAGAATGCCTGTAGCGCAGGCTGTTAGCCTGCAAAAGCAGGCCTGGCGGCCTGCGCTACAGCGGCCTGCGCTACAGCGGCCCGCGCTACAGCGGCCCGCGCTACATGGTTACGGCGCCGTGACTACCAGGTTGTCAAAGCGGACTTCGGTGGGGGTGTCCTCATAAGAAGTCGCGGTCAGGGCGATGTCACCGCTGGTGAACTCCGCATCCTCCACCTCCACCAGCAGGACGTCGTTGACCGTCAGGCTCAGTTTGGAGCCATGGCAGACGGCGCAGATGTGGTTGGATACATTCCCCTGCCGGATGACGCCGGACTCGGTGAAATCCACCAGCCAGTCAAATCCCTCCTCCGTCCCTTTAGCGATGGCATAGTAGCCGTCGCCGGAGATGAGCAGGTAATAGCCCTTCCCGCTCTCCGGGTCCGCCGTCCGGCAGATGACGCCGTAGTCGGTGTTGTTGTTGGCGGGGCCGGAGACCTGAGTGGCATCCACGTCTATCACCACGTCGGTGAAGGACCGGTTGGCAACGCCCCACATCGTTTTGCTGCCTCCGTAGGAGATGACGTAGTAATAGCCGTCGCCGTAGCCCACTTTACCGGTGTCGTAATCTCCTACTTCCCAGCCGGACTTGGGGTCGCTGAAGTTGTCCTGGAACAGGACCTGCTGCGTTCCAGCAGCGGGCCCACCGATGGGCGGCGGTGTCCCCAGGCCAGGGAGGGAACAGGCCAGGAGGGCCAGCATCAGCGGCGCTCCACCCAGCAGAATCCGATTCCGTATCATTTTGCTCCTTTTTTCCTTCATATTCTGGGTATCCCCCGCGCGGGGTGCATTCCCGCAGGGGAGAAACGGCGGTCGCAACACAGGATTCCTTATCCCCTCCTTCGGTTCGGGCAGGGGGATGGGTGGGGGGCCCTTTGCCCAAAATCTTGCGCCGCAGGTTTCTGGGTAAGGGTTCAGGAATACCGATTATCACAGACTGAAAACGGCCCTCACCTCCTCCACTTCCAGTTTCCGGAAGAGAGGTTGTGGGGGACGCAGGGGCTGGCCGGCGGGCAGTTGGCTGGGCGCCCACCGCCCCACAGCACCGGTGGGGTCATAGCACAGCGCGTCGTGAATCCGCTCGTTCTCCCGGAAAGTGGCGACATACTGCCGGCCGAATAGCGTTCCTTCGTAGCCCAGGTACTGGTGGAGCGCTTCGGAAGAGAAGGGGATGAAGGGGGCCAGCAGAATCTTCAAGGAATCAATGGCCCGCAAGGCAACGTAGATGGTTGTCCCGGCGGCCGTCCGGTCTTCCTTAACCTGAAACCAGGGGCCCTTTTCCTCCAGGTATTTGTTGACTTCCCGCGCCAGGGCCATGGCCTCGCCCAGGGCGGCGCGGAACTGGCATCCCGCCAGCAATCGGCCAATAGGGCCGAAGGCCACGTCTATCCGGGCCAGCAACTCTGCATCGGTCCGGTCCATCAGCCCCGGCACCGGCACCCGCCCCTCAAAATTTCGGTAGGCGAAGGTGAGCACCCGATGGCAGAGGTTGCCCCACGTCGCCAGCAGTTCGTCGTTGTTGCGGCGGACAAACTCCTCCCAGAGGAAGTCCGTATCTCGCGTCTCCGGCATCACGGAGGCAACGTAGTACCGCAGGGGGTCGGGTGCAAAGTGGTCCAGATAGACCGGGAGTTCGATGACGATGCCCCGACTTTTGGAGAATTTGTCCCTTTCCAGATTCATGAACTCGTTGGCCGGGACGTCGTAGGGGAGATTCAGGCGACGGGTGGGGTCGTCGTCGTACAGCCGTTCTACCCCGATCAATTGGGCAGGCCAGATGATGGTGTGGAAGGGGATGTTATCTTTGCCGATGAAGTAGTACGAGCGGGCCTCGGGGTCGTACCACCACTCCTTCCAGGCGTCCGGTCGGCCCTGGTTGCGGGCCCACTCAATGCTGGCGGAGAGGTAGCCGATGACAGCCTCAAACCAGACGTAGAGTCGCTTGCCCTCGTAGCCGGGAAGAGGGAGAGGGATGCCCCATTCAATATCGCGGGTAATGGGCCGGCCTTGAAGCCCTGCGGCGACGTAGTTGCGGGAGAAGGTGAGGACGTTGGGCCGCCAGTGCTCCTTGTCCTCGTTCAGGTAGGCCGCAATCCGCTCCTGCAGGGCCGGCAGGTCCAGGAAGAAATGCTCTGTCTCCCGGGGGACAGGGGTGCTGCCATCTACCTTACTGCGGGGGTTGATGAGGTCCAACGGGTCCAGCAGCCGCCCGCAGTTATCGCACTGATCGCCGCGCGCCTCCGGGTAGCCACAGTGGGGACAGGTCCCCTCTACGTACCGATCGGGGAGGAAAATGCCCGCCGTCTCCGAGTAAAGTTGGACCTGGGTCTGGCGATAGAGGTAGCCCCGCTCCAGGAGCCGCAGGAAGATGTCCTGGGCTACCCGGTAGTGGTTCTCCGTGTCGGTGTGGGTGAAGAGGTCGTAACTGATGCCGATGCGCTGCTGGGTATCCAGGAAGCGGGCGTGGTAGCGCTCAAAGAGTTCGCGAGGGGTGACGCCCTCCTTCTCCGCCCGGACGGTGATGGGGGTGCCGTGGGAGTCGGAGCCGGAGACCATCAGGAGATCGTTGCCCGCCAGTCGGTGGTAGCGGGCGAAGATGTCGGCGGGCAGATAGGCGCCGGCCAGATGGCCGACGTGCAGGTCTCCGTTGGCGTAAGGCCAGGCAACACAGACAAGAATTTTTTGAGGCATTTTCCTCCTCCTGACGCCATCACGGCAGGACGGCCAGTTCCTGACTCCCCTGCCCAGATCCCGGCATGTCGTTTGGGGATTGGGGATTGGGGATTGGGGATTGGGAATTGGGAATTGGGAATTGGGAATTGGGAATTGGGAATTGGGAACAGGTTTGTTTGGCGCACTAACGACACCGAGCGGGGCCGCCGCGAACGAAGCGAGCGATCGGCTCCAGCGAGAGGTTAGCCTGCCGTATCTCTTTAGAAGAAACGCTCGTACTCATCGTGACTGCCAATCCAAAACCAAGTCACCGTGTCACCTTCAAGTACACCCACAGCGCGATACCCGCGTGTGACTCTTATAGACCAGACATTCTCTTCACGGTTGATGCACTTGAAACGCAGAGACGGATGAAAGGGGTTCTGTGCCCACAGGCGATAGGCTTTCCTGGCACTGCGCTTAATATCTTCGCCGAGAGATTCGTATGCTGCCCAGAAAGATGGCAAAGTGGCCGACTTCATAAGCGCTCATAGTCCATCGGTTGCGCGTGCCCCTGGGCAATTTCTTGCTTCGCACGACGGGCAGCCGCCACCAATTGAGGTTGCGTTCGCTCAAACAGGCTATCCCATTTCAGTTCATCTTGCAGGTCAGCAAGATACTCGCGCAGATGCTCAACCACCTGCTCTTGTACCGATTCGGGCAAGGATTCTAGCATTTTTGTCACTGTCATAATGGCTGTCGTGGATGCCATAATTACACCCCTTTCAAAATCCTTGATGACATCCTGCGTGGATTGTACTTACCGCGTTTGATGAAGCAAGGCGGGCCTCACGGCAGGACGGCCAGTTCCTGACTCCCCTGCCCAGATCCCGGCGTGTCGTTTTCCCGCGTACGGTTGGGCGGTTAGCCCTTACCCGATGGGGACTTTCACCCCACAAGAAGCATCGGGTTTGCTTGGCGCACTCACGATATGCCGCTTCTATTCTACTATAGTTCGGTCAAAGGGCAACTCACCAGCCGGCGCGGGGCGTGGGTCAGAAGGCGGGGGCCATCGGCCTCCACGACAACGGTATCCTCCACTTTGGCCATCAGGCCGTCGGCGGGGGCGCTGACCTCCACCTCCACCGCCAGGACCATTCCCACCGATGTGGGGGTCTCCTCGCGCGGCCAGAGGACAGGGGGTTCGTCTATCTCCAGCCCCAGTCCGTGGCCGACGAAGCCGGGAAGGGAGAGACGGCCTGGGGGAAAGTGGGGCGGCGCACCCCGGGCCAGGATTGCCTCCGCCGCTGCGTAGGCTTCGGCGACGGGGACGCCGGGGCGGAGGGCGGAGAGGACGGCCTCCTCTACGGCCAGCGCGACCGCAAAAAGGGCCTCTTGGGCCGCCGTTGCCCGTCCCACCACGAAGGTCCGGGACTCGTCGGCGGTGTAGCCGTCGCAGGTGGCGCCGATGTCCAGCACGACCAGGTCGCCGGGGCGGATTTCCCGACGGGAGGGGCCGTAGGGGGTGCCCGGACTCAGGCCGGCGCCGGTAATCACCAGGCCATGGCCACCCCGCACGGTCAGGTTCTCGCCGCTTATCAGCAGAACACCGCCGCCGCGCGCGCCAGGGTAGCGGAGGGGCTGGTAGCCCTCGTGTCCGGCCCGCCGCAGCGCGGCCTCCACCTCTGCCGCCAGGGCTAATTCACTCAGGCCGGGGCGGAGGACGGGGGGCAGGGCCGCCTGGCCCGCGTCGGCGACGGCCGCCGCCCGCTCCGTGGCCCGGATTTCTTCCGAGTCCTTGATCAACCGCTGGGCCAGGACCAGGGGACTGATGTCCTCTATCTCCCAGCCGGGCAGCGCCTCCCGCATGCGCCGGTAGAGTTGGGCGGGCACGACATCCAGGTCGGCGCCCAGGGTGCCCCGGACCAACCCCTGGGCCGCCAGCACCTCTGCTACGGCATCCCAGCCGCTCCCCGGTTCCACCCGCTTCAGGGGGGCCTCCCGTCGGGCCAGGTCCAGCCCCCGGCGCACCAGAAGGACCGCCTCCCGGGGCCCCACCACCAGTGTCGCCGGACGGGCCGTCCCGGCGTAGTAGAGGACGTCCCGGGGGTGGACCAGCACCGCTGCGTCCACCCCTGCGTTCGCCAGCCGTCTCTGCAACTCATTCAACCGGTCGTTCAAACTGCCTCCTGGAATTGATGAGATGGAGCGAAAAAATAGGGTTTGCGGCAGCCCCTGGCCACCGCAAACCCATTCTCTACAGATTTGCCCGGCCGCAATCAGCGGGCCATCAGCGGGCCGGCCACCTGGAGGATGTTGCTTGTCAGGAGACTGCGTCGGCAGGCGGGGCAGAGGTCCCACCAGGGAGTTTCACCGCCCCCCAGCGTCTCCTGAACCCGGGGGTGCAGGGCCGCTAGGGCCTTTTCCGGCGCGAAGGGTTGCCCGCAGACCGCGCAGCGCCGGAGGGAGAATTCCAGTTCCACTGCCCCCGGCATCCCGGCGACTTCCCGAAGCGTGATGGCACCGGGCGGGCAGACTTCCTGGCAGCGGGAGCAGTCCTCCCCGCAGGTGCCGGAGAAGCGCAGGACACGGCGGCCGTCCTGGTCCCGCAGAGTGATCAGCCCCGCCGGGCAGACTGAGGAGCAGGCCCGGCATCCGAAGCAGAGGTCCGGATTGACCAGCAACTCTCTCATAGCCCTCTCCTCTCCAGACTGGCGGCCCACTCCCGTCCTGCCACTGCCCGTCGCCAGGCGGCGAAGTCGGCCACACAGCGATAGGTCAGCGCGCCGCTGGGGCAGGTCAGTGTGCAGGCCGGCCCTTCCCGATGCGCGCAGTGGTCGCACTTGTAGGCCCGTTTCCTCTCCAGGCTCAGCCCCATCGCCCCGAAAGGACAGGCCCATAGGCAGAGTTCGCAGCCGGTACACCGCTCCGGTAGCAGCCGGACCTCGTTTCCTTCCCGCACCAATGCCCCGGTATGACAGACCGCGATGCAGGAGGCATTCTCGCAGTGGCGGCAGAGGACAGGGACCCCACCCCCATCTACCGGGATTACCCAGATGTTCCCCTGGCCGTTGTGCTCCCGGGCGCAGGCCACCTCACAGGCGTGGCAGAGAATGCACCGTTCCGGACGGAGCAGGATTTCCCTGGCCATGGCTTATTCCTCCTCCTCACCCTTCCCCTCTTCTGAACGAAGTTCGGGAGAGGGGAGGGGGTCAGGGGGTAGGGTGAGGATCGCACAGGCGGCCACTTTGTAGGACGGAATGCGGGCTTCCCGGTCCAGTTCCTTCAGGGTAAGAGCATTCACCCCCGGGAAATGGAAGGGCAGGAAGACCAGACCGGGCTGCACGTGGTCGCTGACCTGGACCCGGGCCTGGATGTCGCCCCGGGGGGAGCGCATGCGCACTGTTTCCCCGTCCTCCACCTCCAGCCGCCGGGCATCCTGCGGATGGACGGCCACCCAGACTTCGGGGGCGTAGGCGGCCAGTTCCGGCACCCGACGGCTCAGGGAGCCGGAGTTGTAGTGGACGACGACCCGCCCCGTCGTCATCCAGAGGGGGAAGCGGGCATCTGGCACCTCCGGCGGAGGCCGGTAGGCGACCGGGTAGAACCGTCCCCGGCCAGTGGGGGTGGCGAACCGCTCCCGGTGGAGAATCGGCGTCCCCGGATGGGCGGGATCGGGGCAGGGCCAGAAAACCCCCTCCGGTGCGGCCTGGAGGCGCTCCGGTGTGATACCCCTGTAGGCGGGGAGGGCACGGTTGATTTCTGCCAGCACCTCCTCCGGACCGGGCACGCGGTCCCAAAGTCCCAGCCGTCTTCCTAACTCCCCGATGATCTCTAGATCGGGACGGGCCTGGCCGGGTGGCTCCACCCCCTTCGGTGACCACTGGACGCGGCGCTCGGTGTCGGTGTAACTGCCCGATTTCTCGGCCCAGCAGGCCACCGGGAGGACGACGTGGGCCAGGCGGGCTGTCTCGGTCAGGAAAAGGTCCTGGACGACCAGGAACTCCAGCCCTTCCAGCGCCCGCGTCGTCTCCCCCGCCGCCGGGTCGGAGACGACGGGGTTCTCCCCCATCACCAGCATCCCCCGCACGCGGCCCTCCAATGCGGCTTCCATCAGTTCCACGACGCTCAGGCCAGGGGAGGCCGGCAGGTCCTCCCGTCCCCAGAGCCGGGCCAGACGACGGCGCCCTTCCTCGTCGGCCACGGGGATGTAGCCGGGGAGAAGGTCCGCCAGCGCGCCCATGTCGGAGGCGCCCTGGACGTTGTTCTGGCCCCGCAGGGGGAAGAGGCCGGCCCCGGACCGCCCAACCTGTCCGCAGAGGAGGGCCAGGTTGGCACAGGCCAGGACGTTATCCGTCCCCACCGTATGCTGGGTGACGCCCATGCAGTAGACGATGGCGGAGGCGGGGGAGCGGGCGTAGGCCCGGGCCGCGCGGAGGATGTCGCCGGAGGCCAATCCGGTGACCGCCGCTGCCTGCCTCAGGGAGAAATCTGCCAGGGCGGCCCGCAGTTCCCCAAAGCCCTCCGTCCGGGCGGCGATGAAGTCGTAATCGGCCAGTCCTTCCCGGAGGATGACGGCGGCCATACCGTTGAGAAGCGCTATGTCCGTCCCCGGGCGCAGGGGGAGGTACAGGTCGGCCATGCGGGCAGTGGGGGTGTAGCGGGGGTCGGCGACGATGACGGTGGCCCCCCGATCTTTCGCCTCCCAGACCCAGCGGGCGACGATGGGGTGGTTCTCGGCGAAGTTGGAGCCGATGACCAGGATGCAGCGGGAGTTGGCCAGGTCGGGGATGGGGTTGGTCATCGCGCCGGAGCCCAGGGCGCGCCGAAGCCCCACCACCGAAGGGGCATGGCAGAGACGGGCGCAGTGGTCCACGTTGTTCGTCCCCAACAGGCGGGCCAGTTTCTGGAAGAGGTAGTTCTCCTCGTTGGTGGCTTTAGCGGAGGCCAGGAAGCCCAGCGCGTCGGGCCCGTGCTCCTGGCGGATGCGGGAGAGATTCCGGGCTATCAGGCCCAGCGCCTCGTCCCAATCCGCCTCCCGGAACTGTCCATTCTCCCGGACCAGCGGGCGCTGCAGCCGGTCGGGGTGGTGGATAATCTCATGGGCGACGTTACCCTTAGGGCAGAGGGCGCCCAGGGCGACCGGATGGTCGGTCAGATACTCCACGCCGACGGCCCGGTCGCCCTCCACCCGCAGCCCCAGGCGGCATCCGGCACCGCAGTAGGGACAGAGAACGGAGAGAAGGGTCATAGGGACCTCCGTGAGGTATGAAGCGTAAAATCAGGCATCCCGCTCCTCCCGCATCCGGCGATTTCCTCGGACGAATTGGGAAGTTGGCCATATTTGGCCCGCAACTCCTGCTGGGGAGACCGGAGTTGCTTCACAAGAGATGACGCGGGACCGTTCCTCAGGAGGAATAAGCCGCTTGACCTCTTCCCACGCGTCCGGTTCAACCCTCACGGGAGGATGGCGAAGACCCGCGCCGGGAAACCGGAGCCGTCCTTCGGCTTGGGGAAGGCCACCACGACCAGGGCCCCGTACTCCGGGACCTTATCCAGATTGGTCAGGAGTTCAATCTGGAAATGGTTGGTCTTCAGGATGTACGCCTCCAGCGAGTAGTCTCCTTTGCTGGTGGCGATGCCCGGATCGGTGTCCGTTGGCTCGTGGCCCGAGGCGGTAATCTTGCGCTCCTCGTAGAGGTACTTCAGCACCTCCATGCTCCAGCCGGGATAGTGGGCGATCCCCTGAGCATCCTCGTTCCGCATCGCGGCCATATCGGGCCAGCGTTTAGACCAGTCGGTGCGCAGGGCGACAAACGCGCCTTCGGGGATAGGCCCGTACTTCGCCTCCCAGGCCTTCACGTCGTCCATAGTGACAGTGTAATCCGGGTTCTGCGCCACCTTCTCGTGGATGTCTATGACGACCAGGGGAAGAATCATCTCCTTGACGTCAATCTGGTCTATAGTGCGCAGTCCCTTGATGAAGTGGGCTGGCGGGTCCACATGGGTGCCCCACTGCCCCACGTGGCAGAACTCCTCGGCGAAGAAGCCGGAGCCCAAGGTGCCCTTCCCCTCTTCGTACCAGTAGAGGGTGGTCAGTTTCTCATCCGGGAAGCCGGGCCAATGGGGGATACCGGGATGGAAGGCGTGGGTGAGGTCCACGAACTGCTTGTTCTTCAGGATGGCGTAAATTTCCATCAGCGAGGGCTCTTTGGGCTTGGGCGCACATCCAGGGAGAAAGACGAGAAGGAGCAAGGCGATCAGGGATAGGGAGACAACTTTTCTGAGTATGGTTGACCTCCTGCTGGGAGTTTAACAGATAGTGAGGGCGCGGATGAACGCGAAGGAAAATCTGCGTTCATTCGCGTCCGACTCTATCAGACGACCCGATAACTGCGGGCCACCTCCTCCGCCGCCTCCCGACGGGAAAGGCGTGCGAAGTCCTCTTCTTCCATAAAGACCAGCGCGCGGGTGGGGCAGGCCTCCACGCAGGCCGGCACCTCCCGGTCGGGACAGCGGTCGCATTTCAGCGCGATGCGCCGCTCCCACTCCCGCCCGATGACCCCGTAGGGGCAGACCATGGTGCACATCCAGCAGCCGATACAGCGGTCGGGGTTATGAGTCACGATGCGGGTGAGGGGGTCCTGGGTCATCGCGCCGGTGCGGCAAGCGGCCGTGCAGGGGGCGTCCTCACAATGGCGGCAGAGGAAGGGCATCTTCCGCTCTAAGACGTACTCCACGTAGAGGCGACGGCGCGGGCGCGGGGTCTCGGCGATTGCTCCGAAGAGGGTCCGGGAGCGGGAGTGCTCCACCGCGCAGGCCAGTTCGCAGGAGTGACAGCCCACACAGCGGTCCAGACGGACGAAGATTTCTTTCATGGCTCACCCCCTCAGATGCCCAATCCCTGACGGCGCTGGCGAATGGCGTCCAGTAACTTCCCGGCCGCCGCCTGGGGGTCGGTCTCCACGATGAAGTAACCGCCGAAGAGGTTGCGGATGTCCTGAGTGAGGATGCGAGCCACCAACGGGCTGCCCAGTACCGGGGGAACTACTCCCACATGGGTGGGGAGGCCCGCCGTCACTGCCCAGGTGCCGATAGCGATGGCTTTCTCCGAGGTCGCTTCTGGGGCGCTGGCGACAACGGGCAACCGGTCCACATCCACCCCCAGCCGGTTCGCCACCGCCACCGCGATGTCGGCCGCGCGGGAGTTATCCACGCAGGAGCCCATATGCAGGATGAGCGGGAGGGGCCCATCCAGCCCCGCTGCCTGCCCGACCGCTCTCAGCACCGCTTTCAGGCCTGCTCCGGCATACTCCTCCGTCGCCTCCGGGGTCAGGAGCCCATGGCGGGCGAAGGCGCCGGCGCCGCAACCCGTCGCCAGAAGGAGCACATTATTGCGGGCCAGTTCCTTCGCAATGGTCAGAAAGCCGGAATCCTGGGGGACTTTCACATTGTTACATCCGGCAAAGAGGCAGACCCCCAGAATGTTCCCTGCCGCGATGTGGTCTATTAACGGCTTCAGCGGGTCCTCCGGGTTCACCTTTGCCAGTGCGCCGACGATGGCCTCGGTGGAGAAACCGGCGAACGCTTTATGGCTGAATTCGGGAATGCGAGCCCGGGCGGGGTCTCGCCTCTTGAAGGCATCAATGGCGAGCCGGAGGATTTGGCGGGCCGCCTCCCGGGCCGTCCCCTCCCGGAACTCTACATGGACGGCGCCGGGAATTTTGGTGATGGACATAGTGGTGATGAGCGGGGTGTGGTAGCATTCCGCCACGGTTGCCAGGGCAGGCATAATGCACTGGTAATCTACCACCACCGCGTCCAAAACCCCCGTCATAATGACCAACTCCTGGCTCACCGAGTGAGTGACCGGGGGGATGCCGTGGCGCATCATCACCTCGTTGCCGGTGCAGCAGATGCCCACCAGGTTGATGCCGCTGGCTCCGGCGGCTTTTGCCTCCGCTTCCATCTCGGGGGCTACCTGGACGATCACATCAGAGAGGACAGGGTTGTGACCATGAAGGGCGATGTTCACAGCGTCTGGCTTCAACACGCCCATGTTGGCCGTCGTGATGACCGGTTGGGGGGTGCCAAAGAGGATGTCGGCCAGGTCGGTGGCCATGTGGCAACCGGCGAAATCGGCCAGCGCGCACTTCACCCCGCCCAGCAAGATGTTCACCGGGTCGGCATCCGTACCGTAGTGGGTCCGGTGCATAATTTCGGAGATGGCGCTATCTATGCCGGTAGGGACGACACCGTGGCGGACTGCTTGCTCCACTCGCCCCCTGGTCACAGTGGTGGCGACCCATGCCAGGGGTGTCTCCTTTTCGGAGAACTCGGCCAGGGCTTTCTCCGCCACCTCCCGGGCCAGTTCAGGGACCTCCTTGCTGTCGGCGGGGATACCCAGGCGGGCAGCCAGGGCGCGCAGTTTCGCCTCATCTTTGACCGGGTAGTCGGGAGCCTTCCCTTCGACCCAGGCCAGAAGGGTATGGGCCAGATGTTTGGCGTGGCCAGAATGGGCGGCGGTCCCGGCGGCGATGGCGCGGGCCAGGTTACGGGCGACGATGGTATCAGCAGTGGCTCCGCAGATCCCCAGTTGGGGGCCCTCGCCAAAGGGGTCCACCCGGCAGGGGCCCTGCAGGCAGTTGCGGCAGCAGGTGCCCAGTTCCCCAAACCCACACTGCGGCTGTTGCTTCTCCAGCCGGTCCCACGCCGTCTCCAGGCCCTGCCGCGCGGCCAGCGAGAGCATTGCCTGAGACGCGGGGTCTATGCTTCTCTGCGGGATTCTCTCTTCCATGGGACATCCCTCCTTCTGCTGGCTCTTGGTCACAAGGGGACGATAGACGCAACGCGGATGCCCGGCTTTGGAGACAGGGTTCTTCTCTTGAAGCATCACCTCCTGTGGAAACACAAGATAACGGAATAAACGTGTGGAGGAAGAGATAAAAGGGGAAAACCCTATTCCTATTATACACCCCAAAAGGGGTTTTGTCAAACCCGAAGAGGCCAGGGGTTTGGGCGAACGTGTCAGGCGCTTGGAAGGGAGACATCAGCCCAGAGGCGCATTTCACTTTCTGGCAAGTTGTGAGATAATAAAAGGGCATTATCTCCTTCTGCGGCAGGTGAAGATGACCGATACCGATGAACCTCTCCGCCTTCTGGCCGACGGGATGCTGGGGCGGCTGGCGCGCTGGCTGCGGCTCCTGGGGTACGACACGGCTTACGAGAACGACGCCGATGACCTGGAACTGGCCCGCCGCGCCCGTGCGGAAGGCCGGATTCTCCTGACCCGCGACCGCGCGCTGGCGGCCCGACGGGGCCTGCGAACCCTGCTGATAGAATCGGAGCAGATACAGGCGCAGGTCCGACAGGTGGTGGAGACCCTGGGGCCGCCCCCCGGTCCCGCCCTCTCCCGCTGCAGCCTCTGCAACGTGCCGCTGGAGCCCGCTACACCCCAGCAGGTCGCCGATCGGGTGCCCCCCTACGTCCTCCAGACGCAGAGACGGTTCGGCATCTGCCCGACCTGCGGACGGATCTACTGGGCCGGCACTCACCTGCGGCATATGGAACGATACCTGGGGGAATCCTTCGGGCTTCGGCTATCGGAAATGGCTGAAAACGATGGGCGGGGAAACACCGGGTGACACGACCCCACGGGCAAAACCGGGGCTCCTTGAGAGGTCACAGCGTTTCTTAAAGCGCCTGGCGCGTTCCCGCTTCGGATACCAGTTGACATCTCCTGTTTCCCGTGATATAGTCTGGCTGTGATACTGGACCAGACTCCATTCAAGGGGGTGGGGGGCGATGCAGAGAGCACGGTCGGAAAGATTGGTGGAGCGGCTGCAAGAGTTGCAGCGGAGCACGCCGGATGTGGAGGCATCGGCGCTGGTCAGTGTGGATGGTCTGACCATCGCCTCAGCCCTCCCCTCCGGCGTGGAGGAAGACCGGGTGTCGGCGATGTCCGCCGCGATGCTCTCCCTGGGCGAGCGCATCGCCGGAGAACTGGGACGAGGCGGGTTGGACCAGGTCTACGTTAAAGGTGCCGGCGGGTATGTTCTCCTGGCCGCCGTCGGCACCGAGGCTGTGCTGACCGTCCTGGCCCGCTCTACTGCCAAACTGGGCCTGGTCTTCCTGGAAATGCGCCGCGCCGCCGAGGACCTGGAGCGGATGCTGTAATAGACCATAGACGATGTCCAAGTACATTTTCTGTACCGGTGGCGTGCTCTCCAGTGTGGGGAAAGGCGTGACGGCGGCCGCGATCGGCCGCGTCCTCAAAGCCCGGGGACTGCGCGTCACTGTTCAGAAACTGGACCCTTACCTCAACGTGGACCCCGGCACGATGTCTCCCTACCAGCACGGGGAGGTCTTCGTCACCGATGACGGGGCGGAGACTGACCTGGACCTGGGCCACTACGAACGGTTCATTGACGAGAACCTCACCCGCGCCAGCAACGTCACCGCCGGGCAGGTCTACGCGGAGGTGATTGCCCGGGAGCGGCGCGGCGACTACCTGGGCGGCACCATCCAGGTCATCCCTCACATCACCGACGAGATCAAGCGGCGCATCCTGCTGGTGGGCCGCGTCTCCGAAGCGGACGTCGTGATTGTGGAGGTCGGGGGGACGGTGGGGGATATTGAAGGGCAGCCGTTCCTGGAGGCGCTGCGCCAGATGCGCCGGGACCTGGGGCGGGAGAACACCCTCTTTGTCCACGTTACCTTTCTGCCCTATATCGGCGCGACCGGAGAGTTAAAAACCAAGCCCACCCAGCACAGTGTGCGGGAACTCCGCTCCATGGGGATCCAACCGGATATGATTGTTGCCCGGGCCGACCATCCGGTAGACCGGGGGCTGGTGGAGAAAATTGCCCTCTTCTGCGACGTAGAGCCGCAGGCCGTGGTGCCTATGGTCACCACGCCGGTTCTCTACGAGGTCCCTCTGCTCCTGGAGGACGCCGGGGTGGGGGAGTTTATCGTCCGACGGTTGGGTCTGGATGCCGCCGCTCCGGACCTTTCCGACTGGCGCCATCTGGTGGAGGAGGTCCGCCGCCTCAAGCCGACCCTTCCGATCGCCATTGTCGGCAAGTATGTTCAGTTGCACGACGCTTACATCAGCGTTCGGGAGGCCCTGCGCCACGCCGGACTGGCCCTGGGCTACGACGTGGACATCCGCTGGGTCAACTCGGAGGACCTGGAAAAGGGGCGGGGTTGGGAACTGCTGGAGGATGTCGCCGGTGTCGTCGTCCCCGGAGGATTCGGCTATCGGGGGATTGAGGGGAAGGTCCTGGCCGCGCGCTGGGCACGGGATCGGCGGGTCCCCTACCTGGGCCTCTGTCTGGGGATGCAGGTGATGGTCATTGAGGCCGCCCGGCGCGTGGTGGGGAACGATACCCCCAACAGCACCGAGTTTGATCCCCACACTCCCTATCCGGTGATTGACCTGCTGCCGGAACAGCGCGGGGTGGTGGACCTGGGCGGGACGATGCGGCTGGGGCTCTATCCCTGCCAGCTGATCCCCGGCACTCGGGCCGCCGCCGCATACGGTGTGGAGGAGGTGCAGGAGCGGCACCGCCATCGCTTTGAGGTCAACAATCGCTTCCGCGACCTGCTGGCGCGCGGGGGACTGGTGTTCAGCGGCCTCTCACCGGACGGCCAACTGATAGAGATTGCGGAGGTGGCAGACCACCCGTTCATGGTGGGAAGCCAGTTCCATCCAGAGTTTCGTTCCCGTCCCACCCGTCCCCATCCGCTTTTCCGCGCGTTTATCGCAGCGGCCGGACATTATCACGCCAGGGATGCCGGCATCACCCGGCCCAACGGGTAGTTGGGCGTTTGTCTTGCAGCACTGAGATGGGGCCTCCCCTCTCCTGCCGCTGGAGGTGGCGGGGGAGAGAGGAGGACGACTGCAGAGGGAATGGCTGGATGAACTGCTGACAGTGCCTGCTAACCCGCGCTGGCAGCCGACCGCTGGGTCGGGGCCCAGCGCGGGGGAAATCCCAACTTTTCCCTGAAGGAAAGGACCATGCCAGAAATCACCGTCGCGACTGTCCAGATGCAGCCCGTTCTCGGCCAGATGGAAGAGAATCTGGCCAAAATGGGCGAATTCATCCGCCGCATCGCTACCGAACAGCCGGTGGACCTTATCGTCTTCCCGGAACTGGCGACGACCGGCTACGAAGTCGGGCCGCGCTTCCCCCAGATGGCTCAGCGGGTGCCCGGCCCGGCGGTCAACCTGATCGGCCAGCGCGCCGCCGACTACGGCGTCTACGTCGCCTTCGGGATGGTGACCAAGGAGCGGGTGGAGAGCATCCTCTATAACTCCGCCGTGCTCATCGGGCCGGACGGCGAGGTGGTCGGCCAGTACAACAAAATCCACCTGCGGGGCGAGGAGCGGATGGCCTTCCGCCCCGGCTACCGCCTGATGCCCTTTGAGACCGAGTTCGGCGTGGTCGGGTTGATGGTCGGGTGGGACCTGGCCTTCCCGGAGGTGGCCCGCAGCCTGGTCCTGGATGGGGCGGAGTTGCTGGTTGTACTGGCGAACTGGGAAATGCCCCGCCAGGATGAGTGGCATACGTATCTGAAGGCGCGCGCCTGCGAAAACGCCGTTTTCGTGGCGGCGGCGAATCGGGTCGGGGAGGAACCCTCCTACACCTTCTTCGGCCAGAGCGCCATCATCGGTCCCACCGGTCACGTCCATGGGGTGGTGGACGAGCCGGTGGAGGGATATGCGGTGGCCCGGCTGGACCTGAACGAGGTCCGACGACAGCGGGAAGAGACCCAGATTCTCCAGTGCCGCCAGCCGATGGCATACCGGGCCATTGTGCGCAAGTACTAATCAGTAGCACAAGATGCGTCTTGCGCTACGCAATGCGCAACGCGTACCAATGAGTTACCGCTGGCTGATTGTTTTAACCCTGGTGGGCCTGCTGACCGGATGCTCCTCTTCCACCCCCGCCCCGGCGGAAACGGCCGTCCCCGTCCAGACCATCGTCAATATCGGCTCCGACACGCTGGTCAACCTGGCGCTGGCCTGGGCGGAAGCCTACATGCAGGAGCACCCGGAGGTGCGCATTTCCGTCACCGGTGGAGGGTCGGGGACGGGCATCGCCGCGCTCATCAACGGCACCGCCCACATCGCCAACGCATCCCGGGCTATGAAGCCGGAGGAGGTGGAAGCGGCGCGGGCCAACGGCATCAACCCGGTGGAGTTCACCGTCGCACTGGACGCCATTGCCGTTGTCGTCCATCCCTCCAATCCGGTGGACCACCTCACCCTGCAGCAGATTTCGGATATTTATACCGGGAAAATCACCAACTGGAAAGAGGTCGGTGGCGAAGATCGGCCCATCGTCCTTCTCTCCCGGGAATCCAACTCTGGCACCTACGTCTATTTTCTGGAGCATGTCGTCCGGCTGGGGGACCCCAAGAGCGACCTGTTGTTCTCCCCGGATACGCTGTTGATGCCCTCGTCGGAGGGGATCAGCGCGGAGGTGCGCCAGAACCCCAACGCCATCGGCTACGACGGCCTGGGGTACGTGACACCGGATCAGAAAGTGATCGCGGTGGGGCGGGATCCCGGCGGCCCCTTTGTCCTGCCGTCTGTAGAGACGGTCAATGACGGCACCTATCCGGTTTCCCGCCCGCTGTATATGTACACGGCGGGCGAACCGACCGGGGCGGTCAAAGCGTACCTGGACTGGATTCTGACGAAGGGTCAGGCGATCGTGCCGACCCTGGGGTTCGTGCCACTGAAGTAGCAGGAGGGACTATGACACGCCGACAGTGGATGATCATTATCCTGCTGGGGCTGGCGGACTGCCTGGTGCTGGGGGGGATGATTGCGGTGGTCATCGGGGCTCCTCGCCTGGCGGCTCAACGGCAGGAAGCCCGGTTTTCCCCCACCCCTTCGCCGACCGCCACATCCGTCCTGCCGCCGACCTTCACGCCGACGCCCACCCATACTCCCGCGCCTACTCCCACCCCCCGCCCCACACAACCTCCGCCTACCTCCCGCCCTTCGCCCACGCCGTTCCCGACCCTCACCCCTACGCCTGTCCCGCCCCCCGAACTGGTCAACGGTACCTTTGACCAGATTACCCTCTATGAAATCCCGGGCTGGGTGGTGGACCCGGTCGTCAACTGGCATGCCGGTGAGCCGTATGATCCGAATAACTCCTATGCCTACCCCAAATTCAAATACGCCGACGACCCGGTCCGCTTCATAACGGGCAATACCCTCCAGATTGAATCCACCGACCAGTACGCCAAATTCCAGTTGACCTTTTACCAGGTGGTCACCGTCATTGCGGGGGCCCAGGTGCAGTTTGAGATTAAAGCCAAAGGCTATGCCGACGAGGGGGGCATCCAGGTCCGGGCCGGGATTGACCCCTCGGGCCGGTCATCCTGCGAGGGGGCACGGTGGAGCGAGACCCGGTCCATCAATCAGAACGACGGCCTGGTGATCCTGCGCTCCCCCCGGGGGCGGGTCGGAACGGAAGGGCGGGTTACCGTCTGCGTCTATGCCCGGCCGGACTGGGCCGTTCCCCACAAAGCGGCCTTCTTTGACGATGCCCGTCTGCTGGTGTTCCCGTAACTGAACGTGCCCGGCACGTTAACACTCTCAACCAGGAGGTCTCTATGTCTACCCGACGATTCTTGCGCTTTCCCGACGGCTTCATCTGGGGCACCGCGACATCTGCCTACCAGATAGAAGGGGCCTGGAATGAGGACGGCAAGGGGCCGTCCATCTGGGATACGTTTTGCCATGAGCATCCGGAGAAAATCTACCACGGCCACAACGGCGACGTCGCCGCCGACCACTACCATCGGTGGGAAGAAGACGTCCGGATTATGGCCGAACTGGGCCTGAAGGCCTACCGGTTCTCCATTTCGTGGCCGCGCGTCCTCCCCGAAGGGACCGGACGGGTCAATCCCGCTGGCCTGGATTTCTACGACCGGCTGGTGGACGGGCTGTTGGCCCGGGGGATTGAGCCGGTAGTGACCCTTTTCCACTGGGACCTGCCCCAGGCGCTCCAGGACCGGGGCGGCTGGCCTCACCGGGACATCGTCCACTATTTCGCCGAATATGCCGGTGTGCTGGCAAAACGGCTGGGTGACCGGGTGAACTGGTGGATCACCCATAACGAGCCCTTTGTGATGGGGCTCCTGGGTCACTTTTTCGGGGACTTTGCGCCGGGCATTCGGGACTTTGCCGCTGCGCTGCGGGCCGCCCATCACCTTCTCCTCTCTCACGGTTACGCGGTGGAAGCGCTCCGCGCCGCCGCCGGACGCCCCATCCGCGTCGGCATCACCCTCAACCTCGGCCCCGTCCACCCGGCCACCGACTCGGAGGCGGACCGGCTGGCCGCTCAACGGATGGACGGCGTCCTGAACCGGATGTTCTTGGACCCCCTCTTCTTCGGGCGTTATCCGGAGGACATTCGGGCCCTGCTGGGGCCGCTGATGCCAGAGGTCTCGCCGGAGGATGCCCGCTACCTCACCACCCCGATGGACTTCCTGGGGGTCAACTACTACTCCCGCATGGTGGCCCGCCACGACCCCTCCTTCCCGGTGATGGAACTGGCCCAGGTCCAGCCGGAGGGGAGCGAGTATTCCCAGATGTGGGAAATCTACCCGCCGGGAATGTACGAACTGCTGATGCGGGTCTGGAACGACTACCGGCCCCCGGTCATCCTGATCACTGAGAATGGCATCCCGGTGCCGGATGGAGTGGATTTGGACGGACGGGTGCGGGATGAACGGCGCATCCGCTACCTGCGGGACCACATCGCCCAGGTCCATCGGGCCCTCACCGACGGTGCTCCGATCCAGGGTTATTTCGTCTGGTCGCTCCTGGACAACTTTGAGTGGACCCACGGCTACCGGATGCGCTTCGGCCTGGTCTACGTGGACTACGATACCCAGAAGCGGTACATCAAAGACAGCGGTCGCTGGTATGCGGAGGTGATTCGGGAGAGCGGGGTCTGGGTGGAGGAGTAGCGATTGGGGGGAACGGGCCAGGCGCTTTCGGGCGCTTGGCCCGTTACTTTACTATGGTTAGTAGCCCCAGCAGGAATCCCACCAGCAGGTGGACGTTGTTGACGTAGAGGTTGTCAAAAAGATGATGCACGGTCAGATGGGTCCAGGCCCCCAGTAACCCTACGGCCACGCCCCGGGCCAGGCCGGTGGCGCGGCGGGTCGCCCGCCATGTCTGCCAGAAGACCCATCCCCAGAGGAACAGGTAGACCCCAAGGCCCAGCAAGCCCATCTCCGCGAGGGTGTTCAGGTAAATGTTGTGGGCATGCCCCAGCGCCAGAGGCCAATTGATGAGGGCAAATTTCGGGTAGGCCAGTTCGTATCCCCCTATTCCGACCCCGGTCCAGAAATGGGCGCGCCACATCTCCACCGCGCTCTGCCAGTGAGCCAGCCGTTCCATCACCGCGAAGTTAGCGCTGCTGATGCTCACGCCTCGCACGTCCTGCAGGCGGAGACCGGCGGTGAATTCGGTCAGGCGGGCGACGATGCGCTCGGGAAGCCAGCCGGCCGTATATAAAGCCAGGAACAGGACAACCAACCCGGCGGCCAGCAGCCATCCCCAATGGGCTTTTCGGGGGAGGGCCAGGGCCATCGCCCCCAATGCGGCCGCGAAGCCGATCCAGGCCCCCCGGCTCCACGAGGCCACCAACGCGCCGCCCAACAATACGCTCCCGCCCAGCAGGACGGCCAGGCCCGCCCACTCTCTGGGGGCCAGGCACCTGGAGAAATGCCTGGCCCATTCCGATACCCGAACCCCCAGCACTCCCACCATCAGCGCCAGTATTATCCCCACCGCCCCGGCGTAGGGGTTGGGTTGCTCAAAGGTGCCGTAGGCCCGGTAGAAGTCGGTGCCGGGGATGAGGAAAGGCTCCGGCCCCTCGCCCTGGAAGACGCACTGGTAGAGACCGACCCCGGCCTGGAAGATGCCGATCGCCAGGATGCCCGCCAGCAGAGCGGGGAGCGAGCGGTGAGGGGCCCGTTCGGCCACCAGCCAGAGGACCAGCCCAACTTCCGCCCACTTGACCAGTTCCGGCAGGCCGGAATCCAGGAAGAGGCCCCTGGAATTCCACAGGGAGAGGGTCGCCACCCCCAGGAAGGCCATCACGGGCAGGAAGAGGGGATAGGCCCGATGTTCCCGTCCGACCGGTAGGGTGAGGTGACGGTGGAGCAGGCCGCGCGCGAAGTGGGCTCCCAGAGCCAGGGCGATGAAGAGATGGCCCACATAGGCCGGCACTTGCGGCACTCTGGCCAGGAGATAGGCGTATAAGAGGCCCAGGAAGATGCCCGCCACCACCCCCGCCAGCGGCTCGGCGACCGTCCCCGCTACCAGCGCGGCCAGGCCGACCAGGGCCACAGCCATCGGAAGGGGGAGCCGCGCCAGGAGCCAGCCGGCCGCAAGGGCCAACAGCAGTCCTGTGCCTTCCGCAAGCAGATTTTTCGGCCAGGCTACGTCTTCGCTCAACCTCAGGGCCTCTCCAGAATCTGCCGCCACAGGAACCATCCGCCCTTCCGTTCCCCCGGCCCCCTGGGTGCGCGGTCGTAGTAGAGGTCAAAGACCTCCCCCTCCGCCGTGCGGACGCGGTAGTAATCCCGCCCCACGCCCCAGGTGCCGCGTCGTTCGGCGGCCTTCGCCCGGTACGAGCCCCGCTCCTTTACGTAGAAGGCCAGGCTCTTGCCGCGCAGGTGATAATCGTGCCATTCCCGCAGGACCGCCACCACGCGGTACCTCCGCCCCTCCCAGACGAATCCGTCCGGTGGGCCGGGCCGCTTCTCCAGCGCAGGCGGCCGGTCGTGGATGATCTCTACAGGGACACCGATAAAACGGGCCGGAAGGTCGGAATCCATGCTCTCCCTCTGCGGGCAACGGCAGGAGTTGCCTACACCCCCCGGTACAGTCCCCCGTCCACCAGCAGGCTGATGCCGGTGATGTAGGACGCGGCGGGGGAGGCCAGAAAGGCCACCGCGCGGGCGACTTCCTCCGGGGTTGCCATCCGGCCCAGGGGGATGGCGGCGGTGATTTTCGCCTCTTCCGTTTCCACCGTCGTGCCGTTGCGGGCCGCCCGGTCCTCCAGCAACTGCACCACCCGCTCCGTCCGGGTCCAGCCCGGACAGACGGCGTTGACCCGGATGCCGTCCGGCGCCAATTCGTCGGAGAGGGTTTTGACCAGTCCCACAACGGCCATGCGCAGGCTGTTGGAGAGGATCAGGTTGGGCAACGGTTGCTTCACGCTGACGGAGGTCATCGCGACGATGGCGCCGCTTTTCTGGGCCCGCATCGTGGGGACGACGGCGTAGCAGAGGCGGACGACGCTCATCAGGGTCAGTTGGACGGCGGCCTCCCAGTCGGCGGGGGTCAGTTCCAGGAAGCGGCCCGGCGGGGGGCCTCCGGCGTTGGTCACCAGGATGTCTATCCGGCCGAAGTGAGCGCGGGCGGCCTCCACCACCCGCTCCGCCCCCTGCGGGTCGGCGACATCGGCGGTGAGGGCGACGATTTCGGCGCCGGTGGCCTGACGGATGGCCTGGGCGGCGGCCTTCAGCGGCCCCTCCTGGCGGGCGCAGATGACCACCCGCGCGCCCTCCCGGGCCAGTTCGGTCGCCACCGCCCGGCCCAGCCCCCGGCTGGCAGCGGTCACCACAGCGACTTTGTCCTGCAGTTCCAGGTCCATACTTCCACCTCCGGCAGGCCTGGCGGCCTGCGCTACTGCGGCCCGTAGCGCAGGCTGTTAGCCTGCATACAGGCCTGGCGGCCTGCGCTACTGCGGCCCGTAGCGCAGGCTGTTAGCCTGCAAAAGCAGGCCTGGCGGCCTGCGCTACTGCGGCCTGCGCTACCTGCAGGCCTGGCGGCCTGCGCTACATCTACGGGAGCCCCAACCCTGCCAGTTTCTCCGGCGTCGGGACCCCGTTCTCATCCCAGCCGCGCAGGCGGTAGTACTCCGGCAACATCCGGTCCAACTCCACCACATGCCCCTTCGCCGGCCCCTCCGGCATCGGCTCATAGAGCATACGGGGCGGGAGCGTGTCGTCGGCCCGGGAGAAGCCCGCCCGCACCAGGAACATCCGCTCCAGGTTGTAGACCCGCTCCCCGGCCTCCAGGAGCACCTCCTCATCGTACCCGGCGCCGGTGGCGTACTCCATCAGCCGGGAAATGCGCACCGGCTCCACGTTGTACGTCGGCTCAAAAAGATAGCGGATGCTCAGGAAAACACACAGTCCCGCCGCATCTATGACGGTGAAGATGTCCTCAAAGTACTTTACCAGACGAGGCTTATCTTCCCAGGAGAGGGGGTCTACCTTTTTGGGGACGCCAAAGACCTCCATATAGGCCGTATCCCCGGCCATGTGGGAGGCGCCGATGTTGGAGGTGGCGTAGAGGAGGCCCATCCCTTTCGCCCCGCGCGGGTCGTAGGCGGGGAACTCCTGCTTCTTGGCACTCATGGAGAACTCCGGGTGGCCGTAGTGGGCAGCCAGACGGTAACTCCCCTGGGCAATGAGGTCGCCGAAGCCCTCCCGCCGGCCCGCCAGGCGGACCATCTCCACCATTGCCTCCGCGTCACCGAAGCGCAGGGGACGGCCGATGTCTGATTCTGGAATGAGGCCCAGTTCGTACATCTCCATCGCGCAGGCAATGGTCACTCCGGTGGAGATAGTATCCAGGCCGAGTTCGTTGCAGATGTAGTTGGCCTTGGTGATGGCGGCCAGGTTATCCACGCCGCAGGCGCTGCCCAGAGAACCGATGGTCTCGTACTCCGGCCCCTCCCCCTCGCCGCCGAAGAGCGGGTCTTCCACCCGCGTCACCCGGCCGCAGGCGATAGGGCAGCCGTAGCAGGCCTTGGGACGGATCAGGTACTTCTGGCTGAGCGTGCGGCCGGAGATGGCCTCTGCTCCGGCGAAGACCCCCGTCCGGAAGTTGAAGGTGGGGAGGATGCCCACTTCGTTGGTGACGGGGGGCACATAGGCGGTGCCGTAGGTCCGCAGGGTCGCCTTTCCCGCCGCCACCGCCCGCTTGACCTCCTCCACCACCTGGTCGGAGAGGGCCTTCAGTTCGTCGGGGTGGGCCAGGGGGATACGGCGGGTGCCCCGCACGACGACGGCCTTGAGGTTCTTGGAGCCCATGACCGCGCCCACGCCGGAGCGGGCGGCGGCGCGGTGTTTTTCGTTCAGGATGGCCGCGATGGGCGCCAGTTGCTCTCCCGCCGGACCGATACAGGCGATCCGGGCGCGCGGGTCCGTCTCCGTCCGCAGCATATCCTCCGTCTCAAAGACGGTCCGGCCCCAGAGGTGGTCGGCGGGACGGAGTTCTACCCGATCGTCCTTCACCCACAGGTAGACGGGCCGCTCCGCCCTCCCCTCAAAGATGAACAGGTCAAAGCCGGTGCGCTTCATCTCGGTGGGGAAGAAGCCGCCGGAGTTGGAGCAGGAGAGCGCCCCGGTGAGGGGGGATTTCGTCACCACCATATACCGGTTTCCGGTGGGGACCGGGGTGGCGGTGAGGGGCCCCGTGGCGAAGACCAGTTTGTTCTCCGGCGAGAGAGGGTCCACCCGGGGGTCCATCTCGTCGTAGAGATAGCGGATGGCCCATCCTCGCCCGCCGATGAAGTCCCGCGCCGTGCGGGGGTCCACTTCTTCTACGCTCGTCTTTCCGGTCGTCAGGTTGACTCTGAGGATTCTACCGTTCCAGCCGTACATTGTGCCTCCATGGGATTAGGGGGTTAGCGGTTAGCCACCGCCGATGGCCGGGAAAAGGCAGAGGACGTCCCCTTCCCGGAGCATCTGGCCCGGCCGGGGGGTGCGCCCGTTCACCAGGACGACGCTCTCCTCTGGCGGCACGGGCAGTTGGGCCAGGACGTCCTCCACCCGGGCGTCCGGGGGAACCTCCGTTTCGTAGGATGAAGAGGAGCAATCCGGAGGCAGGTACTGCTGATAATGGGCCAGAAGTTTGATGCAGATTTTCATCGCCCTCCTTCAGGAAGAACGCGAGGACACGAAGGGCCCGGAACGGGCCACCGGGGGCCGCCGGACGGCCTCCTGCAAATGTGCAGCATGCGGCCGGCTTCAGGCCAGGTCGGGGATGTTTTTATCCAAACTCCGGAAACAACAATAAACATTCATGACCGGTTCATAAGGATATATGGTTATTATAAAGAAAAATTGGTTTCTTTATCCCTTTAGTCCCATATCCCAACCTAATACTTCCTCAGCTCCATTTAAATCTACGGGATTCAATAAAGACTTAATTTCTTCGAGAAGTTTTTTTCTGTGTGTCTAAAACCCTAGCCACCTGACACTTTGATAAAAGGGGGTTGATCGAATCGCCAACTCCGGTAGAATTGGTCCACCATATTGTATCATACCTGGCTTCAGTGGATCAGGCAACTGCGTCCAGATGAGCGAATCACGCGGCTGCGCAATTTTGCCTGGCTGGTGACGGGCATTTACCCAAGATAGCGGCGAAAATCCCAGGCTCAAGTTGGTAAGTCTCACGCGGCGCTTGAGCCGTTTTCTGGTCAATCCAGCCATTCGGGTGCCCGTTGCCAGACGTTTGCTCCCCTGTGTTGCGCAAAGTGGCGGCGAGATTCCTCTCATCGCCGATGGGACCGGGGTTTTGCTGATGGGAGCGATCCCGTTTCGCCGCAGGGGGATTCCCATTGCCTGGAGCTGGGTCAAGGATGTCAAAGGGCATAGCTCCGCCATCAAACAATGGGCCCTCCTGGCCTCCGTGCACCATCTGTGCAGGCGTCCCGGTTTTGCTTGTCGGCGAGAGCGAATTTGGCCCTATGGACCAATGGCGCTGGAAGTAGGTTTTGCGCCAGAAGGCCAATCCTCTGGTCCAAGTGGCTGGCAACACTTCGGCGACTGGATCCAGAAGCCAGGGCAGAGCCTGTGGTTCGGGCGTGGCTTGTTGACCGGCAAGTTCGCCTACTCTCATTGGGCGAGGGGAGAAGATGAACCCTGGCTGTGGGCCACTAACCTGCTCTCTCAAAGGGATGCCTTGTGCGCCTACCGGCGCAGGATGTGGATCGAGGGGATGTTCGGAGACTTTGACCTGGAAAGCACCCATCCGATCCCCTTTGACCGCTTGTCCCGCCTGACTCCAGCGGTGGCTTTCCCGGATACCCGGCTCGTTACGGTTGGCTCTCACTCCAGAATGGCGACAGACCCATGGTTGATCGCAAGGGCCGTAGAGATCGGTTGGCGCATCCT
>JASFBC010000279.1:0-6048 GCA_036172315.1 Anaerolineae bacterium
TCTCCTTTCCGGGCCCGCTCGGCCAGGTCCTGCACGGCCTGGTGGATTTCCAGAAGGGACTTCCGGTCGGCCTGGCGGATCACAGGCACGATGAGCCCGTCCTCCAGGGCCACTGCCACACCGATGTGAACGTCTCCATGAAAGACGATTTCCTCACCCACCAGACTGCTGTTCAGGATGGGGTGCTCCTTCAGGGCCAGCGCTGTCGCCTTGACAATGAAATCGGTGTAGGAGAGGCGGACGTTCCATCGCTGGGAGAGGGTCTCCCGCAGGCTCACCAGTTCGGTCACGTCAGCCCGGGTGGTAAGGGTGAGTTGGGCCATAGTGTGGAGACTTTCCATCATCCGCTCGGCGATGGCCTGGCGCATGCCGGCAAAGGGGATAGTCCTCGGCGGAATTGGAACAGGCGCTTTTCTGCCCTCCAGTGCGCGCAGGACGTCCTCTTCGGTGATGAGTCCCTCCGGCCCGGTTCCTGGAATCTGGCTCAGGTCCAGCCCCTCCTCCTCGGCGATACGGCGGGCCAGTGGAGTGGCCCGAACCCGTAGTTGCTGATCGTAGTAGGCCCGAACGTCAGCCTCAGTGATGCGGCCCTCTGGCCCGCTGCCCCGGACGCGGGTCAGGTCCACACCCAACTCCCGGGCCAGGCGACGGGCCGCCGGGGAAGCCCTCACTTCCCGGGGTGCCTCGGGGGGAGGCGGCGGGGGCGAGGGGGCGGCTTTCGGAACCTCCACAGCCACCATCTCCGGCGCGGGAGGTGGCCCTAACTCCACTGCCGGCATTGGCTCGCCCGGGCTCAGGATGAAACCGATGGTCTGCCCGACCGCGCGAGTCTCCTTGGGCCCAGCCACGATGCGCAGGATGCCCGAGGCGGGCGCCTCCACCGTGTAGGTGATTTTCTTGCTCATCACCACCACAATGGGCTCGCCTTTGGTTACCTCATCGCCGTCCTGCTTCAGCCATTTGACGACGGTTCCTTCCGTCATCGCCATACCCAGTTTCGGCATGATGATCTGGGTCGCCATATCTGTTCCTCCGCACAAAGTCGCCCTTCAGCACGGGCTCTGACAGATGCCCAGTTCGGCCAGCCAACACCGACCGCCGGCGCGGTGTCGGGCGGTGTAGAAGCACTGATAGCGGGCCGCCAGCGCCAATGTTCGCCCCACGTCCACCACGCGCGGCCCCCGGTCGCTCAGGCGGATAGCCACTTCCCGATCCCGATGGATTGTCACCTCCCGCTCGCCGTCCAGAGCCAGGATGGAGGGCTGGAAGTGAACGCGTTCCTCGTCGCCGGTCGCCAGGAGGCGGAAGGCGGAGACGCGCAGCGGTTTTACCAGTCCGGGCCCGAGAGGTGCGGTCAGTTCCACCCCTTCTGTGCTATTCGGGTTGGCCAGGCGAATATAGGCCCCGTGGTGGCTATCCATCCGGGGGCAGGAGAGGTTTCCGCCGATGGAAGAGAGGCCCACATTGCTGGCAACGGCCCGGGCGAGAAAGATTTCCCGGACCTTGCTGATGTCCCAGATGGCGCGGGTTGCCACGAAGGGGTCGTCATAGACGGCCACGTCCACCAACGCCAGGTCCACCGGCTGGCCGTCTATCAGCACATCCAGACGGCTCGTCGGAAGGGTGGCCTCTTCCAGAGGGACCAGCCCTTGTGCGATCACCCCGGCGGCCAGACCGGCGAGGGTTCCTTCTACCATCACCGGGAACACATTGTTGGTCCCGGTGGAAATAGGCATAATGGGGATGTCCACCGTGCCCTTTGCCACCACCCGGTTGGTGCCGTCCCCACCCAGGGTGATAATGCAGGCGACCTCGGCCTCAGCCATAAGTCTGGCAGCCAGAGTGGAGTCATCCTGATTCCCCCGGATTTGCATCTCCAGCGGACGGACGTCTATGCGGACGCGGATGCTTTCCAGGGCTCTGGGTACAATGCCAAAGTAATCGGGCATAAAGAGCACATGTTCCACCCCGGCGGCTTCCAGTCCCAGCAGCACCCGGCGGACAATGTTGACCTTCTCAATGTTGTCAAAGACCGACCCATGGGCCACCAGGCGACGGATGTCCTTACCGGAGGCCGGGTTTGCGATGATACCGACAGTGGCTGTTTCCATAAGAGTAGGCCTTTTAGAGGTTATATTGACGGCGCACCAGGTCGGCCAATCCCAGAGCCGCCAGTTTCTCCAGGGGCACCAGCATCGTCACGGTCACCACGCCGGGGAGCCGGCCAATCTCCACTCCACCGGAGATGGTCACCCGGTTGAGAACCTCTGCAGGGGACATATCCAGCAACCGGGCCAGCCGCTGGACACCGTTATCGGTGGCCTCGTTCAGGTTGGCGCCGGAACCGACCATCTGGATCGGCGCCGCGTCTTCCAGGATGTGCTGGCCGAACCGTTCCGCCAGCCGACGAGCGGCCTCTCGTTCGGCAGGGCGCAGAGGACGGGCCAGGGGAGGCAGGTCTTCCATTGGCGGCAGCAGGATGGGGCCCTCAGTGTAGAGGCCCTTCAGGAGGTCAATTTGGAGAGTCACCTCTGCCGAGATGTCGGTGGTGTGACCGGCAATTTCTCCGTCGCCCTGCATGGCGTGAACGTCGCCCAGGTAGACCCCGCCACCGGGGACTTTGACTGGACAAATGAGGATGGCGCCTTCCCGGACTGAATCAATGTCCATATGCCCATCAGTGCGGGCCTCATCCAGTTGCTCTTTCATCAGCCCCAACCGATGCGGTGCGCCGACCAGAAATTGCCCGAAGTCCCCCGCGTTATGGGAGTCGGGCATGTCTTTGGATGGTGTGGTCCCAATGTTACCGATAAACGGCCGCATCCGGCTGATCACGCCCGGCAGGTCGGCTGGCCGCATCACGAGAATGGGATGCTGGGCAGAGGCCTGGGGGAGTGCCATCCAGCGGGCCGCGTCCTGGGCCAGGGTTTCCGCCACATCGGGCCCCACTGTGACTCCCACCCCATACTCCCCGTCCAGAACAATCGTATAACCGTGAGCGACCCGGAACGGGCTGGCTTCTGCGCCGCAAACCGCGCACCGTACAGCCTCTGGCCCGGTGCCTTCCAATCGGGTGGGCGGGTTCTGAGTCCCACAGTTGGGACAGAACCGGGCCACGAACGGATCACCCGTGTAGCGTCCCTCAACGATGGACATCACTCCGGAGGCAGTGGCGTTGGAGGTGACCCGGATACGGCGAATGTGAATCACCAGGGCATCGCCAGGCTCTGCCCCGGCGACCGCCACAGGGGTGGTGACCTCATGGCCACCCTGGAAGGACGGGGTGATCATCGGCCCCCAGCAACCCGGGGCCGTTTCCGCGATCACTATCCCTCCTGCTGCCAGCGGGCCGATCATCGGTATGCTGGGCCCGATCAGCCCCCCCGTGAAAGTTGTGACACGGATAACTTCTTGAGCGTTCATCGTGATCCTCCTATATAACGCTGTATTGTACTGGCAGGCACTAAAAAGCGGGCGGAGAAGCCCCGCCCGCCTCTCGCTATTCGAGAATGGTTAGATGCAGGCCTTCGCCATTCCCCCGTCCCCATGGATCGCCTGACCGGTGATGAAACTGGCCTTTTCGGAGGCCAGGAACGCCACCATATAGGCAATCTCTTCGGGGTGGCCATATCGCCCCACAGGGATGTTCTGCTCGGCAAACCACTGGATGGCCTCCTGAGCAGATTTGCCGATCAGTCGCCCCAACTGTTCTCCCAAAATGCTGCCTCCTCTGGGACCCTTAGGCCACGACCTCCTTCGCAGCGGCGACAATCTTCTCCACGCTAGGGATGAAAGCCTGTTCCAGCACTGGGCTGAAGGGCACCGGTGTGAAGGGAGCCGCCACCCGCTTCGGAGGAGCATCCAGATAGTCAAAGGCCTCCTCCACCACTGACGCGACGATTTCACCCCCTACTCCGCCCTGTTTCACTGCCTCGTGGACAACCACCAGCCGGCGAGTCTTTTTCACCGAGTTGACGATAGTCTCTACATCCAGCGGTGTCAGCGTGCGGGGGTCCACTACCTCCACTGAGATTCCCTCTTTGGCCAGTTCCTCAGCAGCGGCGAGGGCCTTATGGACCATTGCCATCGTGGCGACAACGGTCACATCCGTCCCCTCCCGCTTCACGTCTGCCTGGCCAAAGGGGATGGTGTAAGGTTCCTCTGGGACCTCTCCCTCTAGGCCATACAGCAGTTTGTGTTCAATGAAGACAACCGGATTATCGTCCCGGATGGCTGTGATGAGAAGTCCTTTAGCGTCATAAGGGGTGGAAGGGACCGCCACTTTGAGGCCTGGGACGTGCATCATCCAGGCCTCCAGTGACTGGGAGTGTTGGGCGGCGGCGCACATCCCGGCGCCACAGGTGGTCCGCAGGACAATAGGCAGACGGGCCTTGCCACCGAACATATACTTCATCTTGGCGGCCTGGTTGTACAGTTGGTCCAGCGCAACGCCGATGAAGTCAATGAACATCAGTTCCACCACCGGGCGCAAGCCTGCGGCTGCCGCGCCGACCGCCGAGCCGATGATGGCACTCTCCGTAATGGGAGTATCGCGCACCCGATCCTCCCCGAATTCCTGCGGAAGGCCAGCCGTGACGCCGAAGATGCCGCCGTATACCCCCACATCCTCCCCGGCCACATAAATCATGGGATCCCGCCGCATCTCCTGCTTCAGGGCCTCATTGAGTGCTTGAGCAAAGGTCAGGGTTCGCATGGGTTCACCTCCATCTCCCAGGACAGACATGGGTTGACAGATTGATCTGTTCACACAGCGACCGTGTAGACATCCTCCAGGACCTCCTCTGGGGCTGGCCAGGGGCTCTCCTCCGCGAAGCGTACCGCCTCCTCCACCTGGGCGAGAATGCGCTCGTTGATCTCCCGGGCCTGAGCCTCGTTCAAAACTCCCATTTCCATGAGTTTTGCCTCAAAGCGAGAGATGGGGTCTTTGGCCTTCCACATCTCTTCCTCTTCCCGCGTCCGATAGACCATCGGATCCCCCTCAAAATGGCCCCGGTAGCGGTAGGTCTTGCACTCAATCAAGGCCGGACCCTCCCCCGCCCGGGCTCGCTGAATGGCCTCGCCAGCGGCTTCATAGACCGCGATGACGTCGTTCCCGTCCACCACGAACCCGGGGATGCCATAGGCAGCGGCGCGGTCGGCGATATCCTGGACGCGCATGGAACGGGTTTGGGGGAAAGAGATGCCGTACATATTGTTTTCCACAACGAAGATGACTGGAAGTTTCCAGATAGAGGCCAGGTTCACCCCTTCATGGAACGTCCCCTGGTTGGAGGCTCCGTCGCCGAGGAAGCAGACCGCAACCTGATCGGTGCCCTTGTATCGGACGGCCAGCGCCGCACCAGTGGCAATCGGCGGCCCTCCACCAACAATGCCATTCGCCCCCAAGATACCCAGGTCCATATCGGCGATGTGCATAGAGCCACCCTTGCCTTTGCAATACCCGGTGCGTTTACCGAAGAGTTCCGCCATCATCAGTTTGAGGTCGCCGCCTTTGGAGATAAGATGCCCATGGCCCCGGTGGGTACTGGTGATGTAGTCGTCCTTTCGCAAGTGGGCGCAGACCCCAGTGGCCACTGCCTCTTCGCCGACATAGAGATGCACGAAGCCCGGAATCTTGCCTGCGGCAAAGAGTTCGGCCACCTTCTCCTCAAAGCGACGGATCTTCAGCATGTTCGTATACATCCACAGCAGTTTCTCAGTATCAATGGACATTTGGCACCTCCTTGTCTGGATGGAACGGTCTGAGCGATGCTTTTCGGTTGAAGACCTCGCATTTCCTCCGGCTCACCTCCTCACTCTGCAATGGGTCACTCTTACGGCTCCTTCTGGTCCACCCAAACGGAAACAGCCGCGTTGGCTATAATGATATCGGGGGACTGATCGCCCAGTTCGGGCTGATATAGACCCGGAGCCCTCAGGCCGCCTGGAACGACCTGAAGGGATTTTCGCCCAAAGGGGATCACGGAGAGGACTGTCTCTGCCTGCACCTGCTCCGGTAGAGGGACCGCGACCAGGACATCCACCCGC
>JASFBC010000280.1:0-5155 GCA_036172315.1 Anaerolineae bacterium
GCGGAGGGGGCGGGGATGGTGGGGCGGTCGGCGACGGCGGTACCAGTGTGGGCGATGGTGGCACCGGCGTGGGCGATGGCGGTACCAGTGTGGGCGATGGTGGCACCGGCGTGGGCGACGGCGGTACCAGTGTGGGCGATGGTGGCACCGGCGTGGGCGACGGTGGCACCGGCGTGGGCGATGGCGGTACCGGTGTGAGCGTATCAGTCGGCGGAGGCGGGGTCGGTGTCGGTGGCTGGGCTGCTACTCTCCCCAGCCCGATCCCCACCACCAGCAGCACAGCGAGCAAAAGCCCCACGAGAGAGAGCAGGCTACGGAGCATCTCTGGCATTTTCATCGGCGATCCTTTCCCATTATCGGTTACGCAGAACCAGGGGTAAATACACGTAACGAATGGGTCTCTGAACGGATACCTGTCCCCCGTCGTAAATGTTATTCCCTTCTACAGCCTCCCGGATCAATCCACAGGACTCCCCCCACGGCGGCGAACCGGGCCAGGTCACATCGGCCTGGGCGTAGAGATGATACGCGCCTTCTGGCAGGGTCACAACGAAAGGAACTGCCCGCTCCTCGTTTGCCCCAAGTCCGGTGGTCCAACCCAGAAATTCGTATCGGGTCATGGAGCAGGTGGCATCCGCACAGTACCCGCCGATATGGTCAAACACGTCCGCCGGCGGCGTGGCAGAAGGGCCGGCCTCTTTCGCGTAGAGTTCCAGGACGAATAGCCAGTGCTCACTCCCGCCGCTGCCATCCCACCGCTGGGTGACCGCCTCGGTGCCCTGATTCTTCACCGTAACGAGGAAAGTGACGGGCCGCCCCGCTACTGGCTGCGCCGGTTCCCACGTCAGATTCGTTACCACCAGGTCCGGGCCATGCAGAATATCTATATCCCGGTCTATGTTGTTCTGCGAATTCTCTTCTATGGCCTCCTCCGCCATCCCGTAGCCGATTTCCACCGTGGCGGTCACCGTCCAGAAAGTACCGGGGATGTCGGGGTTGATCTGGACCTCCAGGGGGGGCGCACTTCCGGCCTCCTCGGGCGCCAGAGAGCCCACGGAATACGTGTAGGTGCCGCTCCCCACCTCTGCCCACCCCGTGCCGGAGACGCCCAGATAGTCGGCCGGCTCCAGGGTCGCGGTCAGGATGACGTTTTCTATAGTAATGGGGGAGGAGTTGGTAAAGAAGACGGTATAACCCGGAGTATCGCCCGGCTTGGCCGTGATTCGCCCGTCATCTATGGAAACCTGGGCGTCTACCCGGGGGATTTCCAGGATGGTCAGCGAGGCCGCTTCCAGCGGCGGCAAAACAAAGGGACCTGTACGGCCCTCCAAATGGTTGTAGTGCGTCCCGCTGCGGGCTATCCGGTCCACCGTCGCCCGGAAGCGGAGGGTGACGGTCTGGTTGGCTCCCACCGAGAGGGAATCCCAGACGACAACCGGGGAAGTCATCACCGGCGCCGGCCCCTCTATCATCCCAGCCCAGGTGAGGGAGAGGGGCAGGGTATCGGTGAGGCGGACCGTCTGCGGCGCATCGGTGTCGTTGTAGATTGTGATCGTGTAGGTAACCGTTCCTCCGGCCCGGACCTCTTGCGGCTCCACGCTCTTAGCCAGTTCCACCGTGGGGATGCCATGGACGTAGACCGGAGCAGTATCCCCGGTATCCGGGACCACCACCGGATCGTAAGGCGCCACTCCCTTTTCGGCGCGGCCGGAGACCCGGTTGTAATAGCGGCCGCTGGGCATCTGGGCGTTCGTTGTCGCCCGGAAGACCAGGACCAGGCTTTCGCCCTTTTTCA
Organism: Anaerolineae bacterium; assembly: GCA_036172315.1. GTDB lineage: Bacteria > Chloroflexota > Anaerolineae > B4-G1 > DUEL01 > SpSt-77. The sequence continues at coordinate 1,796 of JASFBC010000280.1, forward strand.
GCGGGCCCGCAGTGATCCAGACGAGCGGGTTGGTCTGGGCCGGCGGAATTCCCGATACCATCCCAGCATACGTGAAACCTGCCGGAAGCGTGTCGGTGATGCGGACGTTGCGGAGGTCGTACTCCGCGCCATTGTAAAGGGTGATGGTGTAGACCACCGATTCTCCGGCCGTGACGGTCTCCGGGTCGACCACCTTGTAGAGGCCGATGCCGGAAATCACGAACACCCCCACCTCTTGCATATAGTTGGTGCTCTGGGTCACATATGTGGATGGGGAAACCCCCTTCACCTGATTGTACCACCTTCCGACCAGCATGCCTGAGCGAGCCCGAAAGCGGATAGTTTCCTTGTTGGCCCCGCTGCCGGCAGGCCCCAGAGAGGGGATTTCCCAGACCAGGGGCGAGGTACTGATGGGCTGGCGGCCACTGGTGGTCTCCACGTACTGGAACCCTCCCTCAAAAGTATCGGTGATGCGCACATTGTAGACTGGCCCGCCGGTCAGGTTGGTGGCCTCCAGGGTATATTCCAGGTTGCTCAGCGGGCCGATTTCTCTGACGCTGGGGGTCTTCTTTAACTCCACTCCCCGAACCACCTTAATGACCAGTTTGCCCGTCGGAACGCACAAATTCATGTCTTGTGGGTCGGCCCGGGCATAGCTGGTGAAATCGGTAGGGGTGAACGGCGCTCGTGTGCGCAGGTGGAGGGCTATGCTCCCGGATGGTGGCAACACCCGATTGCGCCAGGTACAGACCTGCCCGGAACATTCATCCGGGGGGGTCGGGCCCTCTCCGGAGAGTGCCTGAAAACCGACCGGCAACTCATAGTTCACCGCCGTCAGGGTCACCGGCATCGCGGGGCTGCGGATGTGATTGGTCAGGTAGAGGGTGACTGTGAACAGGCTACCCAGTCCCACTGGGTTGGGATTCGCCACAGGCACCAGGGAGACATGCGGGTAAACGTAGACTGGCCCAACTTTATCTTTGTTCATCCACCACGCGTCCGGATCCGTCGTGTGAATGCCGAACTTTCCCTTCTCTTGCCATTTGGTCCGCTTGCCTTCCTCAAAGAGGTCGTTACACCACGAGGAGCCGGTGCCTTCTCCGATGACAGAGACAGTGAAGGTGTGGGCCCAGACGGTGCCGGCTAACTGCGCGAGGGTGAAAGGAGGGGTGATGATGGACGAATACTGGTTGCTCCCCCCGGCATAGAAGCCAGAAGGGAGGTAGTCTGTGAAGGCATCTATCTGATAATCGCGCACCGAGGAGACGTTCCAGAACTGGACAGAGTACTGAAAGGTTTCCCCCTGGACAACAGTGTCGGGAACGGCGGTTTTGACGAAACGGAAGGGGGGATCCACCGTCACATTCGCTCCCGAACGCCGGCAGATAAAGGTGTCCGGGCTATACCCATCGACCCTGTTGGTGTAACTCCATTCAATCTCTCCATCCACCGTCGCCCAGAAGGAGAAAGAAAATTCCCCGCCCGGCGCCATTGGGGGAATCCCTTCCATCGGTCCCCACCAGATAATGTTCGGAGTAGCGCTCAGGATGTTGGGATTCCCCGGCGGGGAAGAGGCCATCTCCGAGAAGCGGAAATACAGGGGAAGGGTATCAGTGATAATGATGCCGGTGATGGGGGTATCCCCAACGTTCTTCAGCGTGATGGTGTACACCACCCGGTCTCCAGGCGTTTGGCGGTCGGGCGACCTCTCCTTTCCCACCGTGATTTGAGGGTACATCTGCACCTTGCCGTGCTCTTTGGTGAAGTAAGTTGGTAGGCCCGGGGCGGTCACGGTGATGAAATTCTGGTACTCCCTGTTGCTGCAGTTATCCCCCACCGGCGTCTGGGCGCCGATCCAGGCGCGGAAGGTGAAACTGATAACCCCGTTGGCCGGCAGGGTCAGGTTCTCCCAGCGGACGACGTTGGTGAGGACGGCGGCCGGGGAGGGGCCGTTGACCATATACTGGAAGAAGAACGTAGAGGGCATCGCGTCGGTGAGTATAACGCCGCTCACTTCCGTCTGGAGGGGGTTGTAGACGTAGATGGTGTAGGTGACAGGGCGGTTGGGGTAACTCCGGTCAACCTGAGTGGGCGGAGAGGCGGTTTCCACCGTCTTATATTGGGGGGTCAACACCCGAACGGAAACATCATTGGCGCACTGGACCGGCTTGACCATCTCGGCTGATATAGCCTGACAGTGCTTCCTCTCGTTTTTAATGTTCTGATCTGTCGGCGCGGTTAGCGCGATTCGGGTGGTGAAGGTGACGAAAGTCGTCTCTCCCGGATTGAGGACGAAATCGGCCGGAAAGGTCCAGCTGATGATCCGGGCGGTTGGGGTATAGAAGACGCTCACGCCGGCGACGGCGGCGGTGGCGGTGACGAGGTCCAGAGAGGAGGGGAGAATTTCCCAAACCTTCAGCCCGGTGGCGGGCCATGAATCTTTCCGTTCGGTGGTGGAGACGTTATCCACCCGGATGGTATAGGTCAGCAGACGGCCCACCCGTTCCTTGTCGGGGAGCCCGGTCTCGGTCTGGACCGATTTCTGCAGTTTCAGCACCGGGCCGAGGATGGAGGATACCACAATATCGTGGTCACCGATCACGCTGGGGGTGCTGGTGGTGATGATGAGGGAGTTCTCCAGATCGGAGGGGCCCATTTCCGCGCCCGCTTGTTTATGCGTCGGCTGAAGGCCATCGGGAACCCCCATGGTCAGGACGATGGTCCCGTTAACTCCAGGGTTCAACGTGCCCAGATGCCAGTAGATTTCTCCCCGTTTGAGTGGCGTGTTCACCGTCCACGTGAACCACTGGACAGTGACTCCCTGCGCAATATAGTTGCCGTTGTATTCGGCCAGGAAAAAGGGAGCACCGGAGGGAGAAATCTTGCTGCTGTAGGTGTCGGTGATAATCACGTTTTGGAGGGTCTGGCCGGAGGCGTTGGTGATGCGGATGGTGTAGGTGATGGTATCCAGGATGGTGACTTTATCCGGGCCCTCTTTGTCTATCTGCAATCCCGATGGAGATTGAGCGAGGGGAGCGGTCTGGGGGGCCGCCGCCGTTTCGGGTTGCAGGCCCAGGAGCAGGCCTCCGGTCCCCACCAGGGCCAAAAGGAGGGAAATGACCAGCCATTGTCCAGGTAGGCGCCACTTGCCCATTTTGTCATACCTCCGCCCAGAAAAGGTACAGAACCAGGTCCTTTATATGATACTCAAAATTCCCAAAATGTCCAGCGGGAATGCTGGCTACCCAGCCCGGCGCATCCGCTCGGGATGGTTGGTGATAATGGCATCCACGCCCCACTCTACCAGCCGGGCCATCGCCTCCGGTTCGTCCACCGTCCAGGCGACGACGCGCTGACCCC
>JASFBC010000281.1:0-29969 GCA_036172315.1 Anaerolineae bacterium
ATCCGAGAGAATCTGCGTTTATCTGCGTCCCAAATAAAACGGGACGCAGATTTTCGCAGGCTTCGCTCGCAGATGGACGCAGATTTTCGCAGGCTTCGCTGGCCGATGGTGAAGATTTTCAAAGATAATCCGAGAGAATCTGCGTTTATCTGCGTCCCAAATAAAACGGGACGCAGATTTTCGCAGGCCTCGCTGGCAGATGGTGAAGATTTTCAAAGATCATCCGAGAGAATCTGCGTTTATCTGCGTCCCAAATAAAACGGGACGCAGATTTTCGCAGGCTTCGCTGGCAGATGGTGAAGATTTTCAAAGATAATCCGAGAGAATCTGCGTTTATCTGCGTTCGAAATAAATCCGAGAGAATCTGCGTTTATCTGCGTCCGAAATAAAAGTAGCGCAGGCTGTTAGCCTGCAGAAGCAGGCCGGGCGGCCTGCTACGGGTTCATTATATCACCGCTCCGTAAGGACGCAATGGTCCATCTTGCATCCCGCACGGATTCCGGTACAATAAGGCCGCAATGGAAGTGATTCTCACCCACGAGAACGCCGACTTTGACGCCATCGCCTCCCTGCTGGGCGCGTGGAAACTGTTCCCGGAGGCGGTGCCCGTCCTGCCGCGCCGGATCAACCGCAACGGTCAGGCCTTCCTTTCCCTCTACGGCGCGGCGCTGCCCTTCGTTCACCCCGACGACCTTCCCCGCCGCGCCATTCGTCGGGTCATCCTGGTGGATACTCAATCGCTGACCACCGTCCGGGGCATGCGGCCCGAGACGCCGGTGGACATCATAGACCACCACGTTCTGAGCCGGGAACTGCCCCCCCACTGGACCTTTCGGGGAGAACCGCTGGGGGCGACGACGACTCTGTTGGTTGAAGAGATAACGCAACGGGGAATCCCGGTGACGCCCATAGAAGCCACTTTGCTTCTGATGGGCATCTACGAGGACACCGGCAATCTCTCTTACGTGACCACCACGGCGCGGGACGCGCGGGCAGCGGCATGGCTTCTGGAACAGGGGGCCAGCCTGACCATTGTGGGGGAATTCCTCCAGTACCCGTTGACGCCCAGCCAGCAGGAGTTGTATGAGCGGCTGCTGGAATCGGCGACCACCCACCGCATCGGCGGACACACGATTGTAGTGGCGTCCGGGCGGGCGGGGAAGTACGAAGAAGAAATCTCCACCCTGGCCCACCGTCTGCGGGACATCCTGGAGCCCTCGGCGCTGTTTGTCCTGGTCGCGCTGAACCACCATGTCCAACTGGTGGCCCGCTCCGCCACCGGCGATATAGACGTCTCGGCCGTCGCGGCTCACTTCGGTGGCGGCGGACATGCCCGCGCCGCTGCTGCGCTGGTGCGGGACCGGACTCTGGAGTCCGTCCGCGCCGAACTTCTGGAGTTGCTCCCTCGCGCCGTCCGGCCGGCGGTGACAGTCCGGCAGATTATGTCCCGGGGCGTGCAGGTCCTCTCCCCGGATACCTCCATCGCCGAGGCCGACGAGCGGATGCGCCGGACCGGCCATGAGGGTTTCCCGGTGGTGGAGAACGGCCGTGTCATCGGTCTGCTCACCCGCCGGGCAGTGGACCGGGCCATTCAGTTCGGTATGGCCGCCGAGAGCATCCGGCAGATTATGGAGCCGGGCAGTGTTGTGGTCTCGCCGGACGATTCGGTGGAGAGCCTGCAACGGTTGATGATGGAGACCGGCTGGGGACAGGTGCCGGTGGTGGAGAACGGCGATATTATCGGCGTCGTCACCCGCACGGACCTCATCACCCTCTGGGGGAGGACCGGAGCCGTGCCCTCCCGTCGGGAGCAGACCGGAGCCCTGCTGGAGGCCGCTGTCCCGCCCCCGATCCTGGCCCTGGCCCGGCGGGCCGCCGAGGCGGCCCAGCAGATGGGCTTCAGCCTCTACCTGGTCGGCGGGCCGGTGCGGGACCTGCTCCTGGGGCAATCGGTGGTGGACCTGGACCTGGTAGTGGAGGGGGACGCCATCCGTCTGGCCCGGCATCTGGCCCGTCAGTTCGGCGGCCGGGTGGTGGCTCATCGCCGCTTCGGGACGGCCAAATGGCTGCTGGACGACCGGGTCTGGCGGGAGATGGGCGGTCCGCCACCCCCGGAGCGGGCCGTATCGGCGGTGGACTTCGCCACAGCCCGGACCGAGTTCTACACCTATCCCACCGCGCTGCCGGAGGTGGAGCGCAGTTCTATCAAGCAGGACCTCCACCGGCGAGATTTCACCATCAACACACTGGCCATTCGGCTGGACCCGCCCCACTGGGGGGAACTGCTGGATTTCTACGGCGGAGAGGCCGACCTGCGGGAAGGCGTCATCCGGGTTCTGCACAGCCTCAGTTTCATAGACGACCCGACCCGTATCCTGCGCGCAGCCCGTCTGGAGGCCCGCCTGGGCTTCCGCCTGGACCCCCGCAGCGAGAGTCTTATCGCCAACGCCCTCCCGATGCTGAACCGGGTCAGCGGTGACCGCATCCGGCACGAACTGGACCTGATTCTGGCGGAGGAGGAGCCGGAACGGGCCCTCTGTCGGCTGGAGCGGTTGGGAGTCCTGGCCCAGATTTATCCGGCCCTCCACTGCGACCGCTGGCTGGTCACCCGTTTCCGCGCAGCGCGGAAAGAACTGGACCCGACGGTCTGGGGGCTGGAGGCTGAAGACCGACTGTTTGTGTACTGGGGGCTTCTGCTGTACCGGATGGAGCCCAGCGCCCTGCGCGCGGTGGCTGAACGGCTGCGGATGCCCCGTTCCGAGACCCGGGATTTGGAGCGTCTCCCTGACCTGCGCCGGGACCTGGACCAGTTGCTGGGGCTGCGGCAGCCGAGCCGGATTTACCATCTGCTGGAACCGTACTCGGCGCGGCTGTTGGCGGTGGGCTGGGTAGCCGACCGCCGGGCCGGGGTTCGCGCCCGCCTGCTCGCCTTCCAGACCCGCTACCGGCATGTGAGCCCCGCCCTGACCGGCGAGGACCTGAAGGCCATGGGTCTGCGTCCTGGCCCGCTCTTCGGGCAGTTACTGGGCGCGCTGCGGGATGCCCGCCTGGACGGCAAAATCACGACGCGAGCGGAGGAAGAGGCCCTGGTGCGGCGGATGATGGGGGTGGGGAGTAGGGAGTAGGTGTCAAGTGCAACCGTTCGTTAACAGTCAAAAAGTGCAAGAGAGCGTTGACAGCTAATGTCTGATTTGTGCAAGCCGTTCGTTGACATCTCCGCTATATCGGCTATCCTTCCCTGAGCGGGCGTAAAGTGCAGCCCCTTCACTGGGAAAGGAGTAGCTACGATGAACGAACAAGAAGCCATCCCTCGGGTGGCCCAAGGCGAGCCCATTAGCTGCGTGTGCGCCGACCTGAGCCGTACGCGTGCCTGGTACTCCAAATGGCGGGCTCGCTATGCCCAAGAGGGTCTGGCGGGCTTGCAAGATCAGCGCCCCGGTCATCCCTCGCCGCGAACCCCCGATGGGTTACGGGACCTCATCGTTGAGACGCGCGACCGCTTGGTACGTCAGGCCGAAGCGGGCGCGCACCATCTGGGCATTGGGGCCGATGAGATCGCCAAAGAACTGCAGGCCCTGGGTGTTGCGCCGCCAAGTCGGCGCACCATCTATTACATCTTGCAGGCGGCAGGGCGCACCGCCAAGGAGGAAAGCCCCAAAGGGTATCGGCAGCGCCCTCCAGCCGAGGGGGCCAGGATGTGCATCCACTGGACTTCTGGCCCCGGATGCTGGAAGGCGGCACATCGCTCTTTTTCATCCACCTGGTGGATGTGGCTACCTGGTACCCCTGTGGGCGGGTCAGCGAGGACAAGACGACCGATAACCTCCTGGACTTCTTGCCGACCAGTTGGCAACATCTGGGGGTGCCCCGCATTCTCCGTGGAGAATGAGATGTCCTTCACTGGCGGACGTTGGGCCTCCCGGCTGGGGCGTCTGGTCCGCTTCGCCTTGTTGCTCGGCTGTGAGGTGTCATGCCGGAGTGCAATGCCTCCGTTGAGCGCTTCCACGGCTTGTGTGACCAGTTTTTCTGGACGCGCCATCGCTTTGCCCGTCCGGCGGACATCCCTCAGCCATCCGGGGAGTTCTTGCAGAGCCTTCGGGAAGAGCATACCCCGAGTCCCTGGCGGGACAGACGCCGAGCCTTGCCAGATCATCGGGTGGCCACTCTCCCCCAGGGTCTAACCTGGACGGTGGGGAGGTCTCTGCCCTTGGTCACCGGACGGGTGCATTGCCTCCGTCTCACAGACCGTCAGGCCCGCTTGGAAGTCTTGGGACGGTTCAGTATCGCCGCAGCTACATCCGAGCAACTCTGACGGTAGCCGACCAACAGGTGGCCTTCTATTATCAGGAGACCTTGGATCAGGCGCCGGAGCTGGTGCTACCTGGCCCCATTGAACTGGGGGAGGAGTTGCTCTACCTGAAGTATCTGGTCTAGAGCCTGTTAACGATTGGCTTGCACTTACGCCCGCTTATTCCACTGTCAACGTTCGATTTGCACTCGACAAGTAGGGGGTAGGGGGTATGGAGATATCGCACGCCGTTGTCCACTATGCCGAGGTTGGCCTGAAAGGGGGAAACCGCGCGTACTTTGAGCGCGTCCTGGCCCAGAACATTCTCCGACGGATAGAAATTCTGGGCGGAAAGGGGCGGGTGGAGCGCCTCTCCGGACGACTCATGGTCCACCTGGATACCCCCTGGACGCTCTCAGCCTGGGAGGAGGCGCTGAGCCCAGTCTTTGGCATCGCCCACTTCGCCCCTGCTTATCTGGTACCCCCGGATATAGAGGCCATCCGGGCCGTCATTCTGGAGAATCTGCCCGAGGGGCCTTCCCGTACATTCCGGATCACCGCCAGCCGGGACGATAAATCTTTCCCGCTGACTTCGCCGGAGATTCAACGGGAACTGGGGGCGGCGGTACAGGCGCGGACGGGGTGGCCGGTCCGGCTCAAAGGAGCGGAACTGGATATTGGCGTGGAGATTCTGCGGGGCCGGGCGGTGGTCTATCTGGGACGGATGCCGGGGCCGGGGGGACTGCCGGTGGGCGTCAGCGGGAAGGTCGTCCTGCTCCTCTCCGGCGGGATAGATTCGCCGGTGGCCGGATATTTTGCCCTCAAGCGGGGGTGCCGGGTCATCCCGATCTATTTCCATAGCCGGCCCTTCGGCAACTGGATGGGGTCGGAAAGCCGGGCGCGGGAGATCGTGCGCGCGCTGGGGCGGTATGGGATGGAGCCGTACCTCTACGTCGTCCCCATCGGGAAGCAGCAGCGGGAGATGACCGTGCAGGCGCCGGTAGCCTATCGGGTCATTCTCTACCGTCGCCTGATGATGCGGGTGGCGACGGCCCTGGCCCGCCGGGAGGGCGCGAAGGCCATCTTTACCGGCGAATCCCTGGGACAGGTCGCCTCCCAGACCCTGGAGAGCCTGACAGTGGTGGAGGAGGCCGCCGGCCTGCCGGTCCTCCGGCCCCTCATCGGCCTGGACAAGACGGAGATTACCGCGCTGGCGGAGCGTATCGGCACTTACGCGCTCTCTCTGATGCCCGGAGATGATTGCTGCCAGTTCCTGATGCCCCGTCGGGTGGTCACTCATCCCCGGATGGAGGAGACCTTGCAGGCAGAGGAGAAGGTGGAGATGGAGCGTCTGGTCCAGGAGGCGCTGGAGGGCGCGACGCGAGTGGAGGTGTAGGGGCAGGGGCGAGCAGACGCAAGGCCTGCCCCCACGGCGGTTGCCCTACAAGGAGTGTCCGATGATTCTGCAGGTTTTGACGGTCGGCCTGATTCAGACCAATTGCTACATTATCGGCTGCGAACAGACAAAAGAAGGGGCCATCATTGACCCCGGCGGCCATCCGGAGCGCATCCTGCGCGCGGTCCGGGAGGCTGGCCTGACGGTCCGGTACGTCCTGAACACCCACTGCCATTTTGACCACATGGCCGCCAACGCCGACGTGGTCGCGGCGACCGGCGCGCCGTTGGCGGTCCATCCGGCGGAGCGGCCCATCCTGGAATCGCGCGGCGGCGCCGCATGGTTCGGCGTCCCCATCTCTCCCAGTCCCCCGCCCGACCTGGAACTGGCGGACGGGCAGACCCTGGAAGTGGGGACGCTCCGGCTGCAGGTCCTGCACACCCCAGGCCATTCGCCGGGGAGCGTCACCTTCTACCTGCCCGCCCAGGGGGTGGCCTTTGACGGCGATGTCCTCTTCGCCATGGGCGTGGGACGGACGGACCTCCCCGGCGGAGACTGGGACACCCTGATGCGCTCCATCGGGGAGGTCCTCTTCGCGCTGCCCGACGAGACGGTTCTCTACCCGGGCCACGGCCCAAAGACGACGGTGGGGCAGGAGAAGCGGTTCAACCCCTGGTTGCTGTAGGGCAGATAAAAGGGGGACGTGCCAGGCGCTTTCAGAAGTGCCTGGCACGTCTCTTTTTACGGGGAGATGGTCCAGGTCATCTCTTCGGTGATTTCCTGGCCGTGCTCCTCCACAAGGGTGTTGCCTTCGCAGTCCAGGGCCGCCAGGTCATAGGTATCGGCCGGGAGATAGAAGGTGTAGGAACCGCCCGGTGGGACGGTCTCGTCACCCAGCCAGTCGTTGCCCCATTCGGTGCTCGCGGCGGGAGAGATGAGGACATAGCAGATGGGGATGTCCAGTTGGTTGATCAGGGTCAGTGACGCTTCGGCGACGTCCTGGAGCGTCCAGGTGATGCCGTCCTTCTCCACCGGAACGCCGGATTGAATGTCCAGGGCGTTGTTGTCACAGTCGTCAGCGCGCAGGTCGTATGTCCCCAGCGGGATCTGGAAGGTCCGGGTCTCCCCCGGCGGGATAGTGACGTCCTTCCCCATCCAGTCGGGGCCCCACTCTTCGCTGTCGGAAGGGGAGATGTAGAGGTAGCAGATCTCATGGCTGGATTCGTTGACGACCAGCACCGGTGCCCGCTGGAGGGGGTCCAGAGACCAGGTCATACTGCCGGCCAGGTCCACGCCCATGTGGTAGGCGACCAGATTGCCGTCGCAATCGTCGGCCCGCATGTCGTAGGAGCCCTCCGGTATCTGGAAGGTCTGGCTACTGCCGGACCGGATCACCTCGTTCTCCGCCAGCCAGTTATCTCCCCACGAGTCACTCCCAGTGGGGGAGATGTAGACGGAGCAGACGGAGATGCCGGAGTTGTTCTCCAGTCTCAATTCGGCTGTCCCGGAAGGGGGCTGGGGGGACGGAGCCTTGGTCGGCGGGGCGGCAGTGGGTGGAACGGCGGTCGGCGGGGCGGCGGTGGGTGGAACAGCGGTCGGCGGGGCGGCGGTCGGCGGGACGGGTGTCGGCCCGCCGCAGGCCAGCGCGGCCAGAATCAGCGCGCCAGCAGCGATGATGAGGGATGCTTTTTCCATGGTACCTCCTTGATGGGGGATGAGACGTCTGGAGTCATAGGAAGCGCTCCCAAGGAGATGGGGAAGGAGATGCACTGCTGATCCCGGGACAAGACGTCTGCTAAAAATTATAACACATTTCTGAAATTACGCAAGCGGGAGATCTTCAGCGGTGCGTGCCAGGCACTTTCCAAAATCAATGCAATCGCTGGATGGCGTCCACCTGGGCAGGATCACCTTCGCCGACCGGGTTTGTCAATCGGACGTATCGATACGAAATTGAAATTCTCTTTCCCGCACCAGCACAAAGGCCAGGTCGTTAACGTTGGTGCCGGTGGGGCCGGTGATGATGAGGTCGCCCAGGGCGGCGAAGAGGGGATAGGCATCGTTGCGGGCCAGGTGGTCGGCCGGGTCCAGCCCCAGGGCACGGGCGCGGGCGACGGTGCTCCCGTCGGCGAAGGCGCCAGCGGCGTCAGTGGGGCCGTCGGTGCCGTCGGTGGCCAGTGTGGCGATCAGAACGTTTTCCCATCCCTCCAGCGCTAGGGCCGCCCCCAGCGCCACCTCCTGATTGCGGCCACCCCGGCCCGGCCCGCGCACTCTCACCGTCGTCTCGCCACCCAGGACCAGACAGGCCGGGAGAGGGAGCGGATGCCCGGTGCGGGCCTCCTCCTTTGCCAGCGCGGCCAGCACCCGCCCCACCTCTCGCGCTTCCCCCTCCAGATACGTGGTCATCAGGGCGGCATGAAACCCCAGCGCGCGAGCCCGCTCCACCGCCGCCTCCGCCGCTGTGCGGTTCTCGGCGATGATGACGGTCTGCACCCCCGCGAAAAGCGGGTCTCCGGGCTTGGGAGTCTCGGCTTCCTGGCCGCTCCGGCCCCGTTCCAGATGACGGCGCACGGCAGGAGGGGCCCGGTCCAGCAGGCCGTATCGCTCCAGCACCGCCCAGGCGTCCGCGAAGGTCGTGGGGTCCGGCGCGCAGGGGCCGGAACCGATGGCGTCCAGGGGGCTGCCAACCACATCGGAGAGGACGAGGACGACGGCCTGGGCACCCCGTCGGGCGATGCGCTCCGCCAGCCGTCCGCCCTTGATCTGGGAGAGATGTTTTCGGACGGCGTTGATTTCCCCGATCGTCGCGCCGCTGCGCAGGAGGCTGTCGGTGAGGGCCTGGAGGTCGGGCAGCGAGACGCCGGGGACGGGGGCCTCCATCAGCGCCGACGCGCCGCCGGAGACCAGCACCAGGGCCAGGTTGCGCGGGGTGAGGGAGTCCACCAGCGCCAGCATCCGGCGTGTCCCTTCCAGGCCGGCATCGTCGGGGATGGGGTGGCCGGCGGGATGAATGGGGATGTGGGCCGGCGGTTGCACGGACTCATAGCCGTAGCGGACGTTGACCCATCCGGCGGCGATCCGGTCGCCCAGAAACGCCTCCACTGCCGCCGCCATCCCGGCCCCGGCCTTCCCCGCCCCGATGACAACCACCCGGTCTATCCGGCTCAGGTCGTAAGGACGGTTGCCAACAAAGAGGGTGGGGCCCTCCCGGCGGAGGTGTCGGGCGACGGCGCGCGCTGGGTTCACCGCCCCCAGCGCGGCCCAGATCAGTTCCATCGCAACTTCGCGGAGCATACAGGAATCACGACTTCCGCTCCATCCGCTCCCACGTCTGGGTGGAGCCGATGTTCGGATTGAAGTTAGGGTCGTCGGTGAGGATGTACTCGCCCAGGGGGGTTGCCCAGGCGTAACGATAGCCGCCGGGCAACTCCACCCCTTGCCCGGCGAACGGGTCATGATACTCGTCCACTCCGCGAATGGCCTGACTGAACTGCTCCGCCAGCCGGTCCATTGTCTCCTGCCGCCGGTAGTACGTGTCCATCATCATTTCGCTGATCTGACTGCTGGTCTGGCTGATGATGCGGCTGATCTCCCCGACGTGGCGGATTTGCTGAATCTGGTTCTGGGCGAGGAACTGGCTGACCTGGAGGTATCGTCCGAACCACTCCGGGTTAAGCCGGAAGGACCGCACGATGCTGTTAAACAGGTCCCCCAGACGGTCCAGATGGCCGGCGGCCGCGCGGAAGGAGAAGAGATAATCCACTATCCAGAAAAGGGTCTGCATCATGCCCATCATCGTAGGCATACTGAACCCGGTGACTTCCACGACGCCGAAGACGTCTTCTTCCACCTCCTCGGTGCCGGTACGGTAGCGGATCCGGAGCCGGGCCCCGTCGGCCTGGACGGGGACGGAGGGGGTGGCTGGGCGCTGGGCCTGAAGGGCCCGGGGGAGGTCGGGCAGATGCTCCTGGGCGACGATTTGCAGGCCCGGGGCTCCGCCCCGATAGCGGGGGATGACCAGTTCTCGTAGCGCCTGGAGGGCCGGCATGGGGGGCCGGACCTCGTTCCCGAAGTAGAGGCTACCGATGGGGAACATCATCTGGACCATCGGATGGTTGGTCCAGACGCAGGAGATATTGGGGAAGACTTCCAATCTTTCCAGACCCTGGGGGTTAAAGGCGCGGAAGGCGATCACGGCCGGCATACCGGGGTTGTTCAACAGCCAGTGGACGCCGCCCTCAAACTCCCACTCGGCGGGGATGAGAAGACGAAAGGTCTCTATGCCGGTCCCCTGCTGGTCTACACAGACAATGGTCTTGAGCCGCACACCCCAGGAGGCGCCTGGGGCTTCCCCCTCTGGGGGCGCTTCCTGCCGTACCAGCGATGCGCCGCAGTAGGCGCAGGTTAGGCGGGGACCGCCGGGCGGCAGCGGTGCCCCGCATTGAGGACAGTTGTCCGCAACAGTCCGGTTCATAGAACCTCCTTTGGGAGGGCAGGCCATCATAAACCCGCACCCGCTCACACCAGCGCTCGCTCCAGCGCCTCGGCGACCGACCGGACAGGGACCAGTTCCAGCCCTTCCGGAACGGAGAAGGAGGCCCGGCGGACCGTGCGAGGGACCAGGCAGCGCTTGAAGCCCAGGCGGGCCGCCTCCTTCAGCCGCGCGGCCATCTGCCCCACCGCCCGTACCTCTCCGGAGAGCCCCACTTCGCCGATGATGGCCAGGTCTGCCGCCACAGGCCGCTCCCGCAGGCTGGAGCCGATGGCGACCGCCACCGCCAGGTCGGCGGCCGGCTCCTCTATCTGCAGCCCGCCCACCACATTGACGAAGACGTCCTGGTCAAAGAGCCGCAGCCCCACCCGCCGGGTCAGTACGGCGACGATCAGGAGCAGACGATACATATCCACTCCGTTGGCCGTCCGGCGGGGATGGCCGAAACTGGTGTGGCTGGTGAGGGCCTGAACCTCCACCAGCAGCGGCCGCGTCCCCTCCATCGTGACGGCGATGGCGGAGCCGGGCGCCTGGACCATCCGCTCCGCCAGGAATGCCTCCGAAGGGTTCTCCACTTCCACCAGCCCTTCCTCCCGCATCTCAAAGACGCCAACTTCCGATGTGGCCCCGAAGCGGTTCTTCGTCGTCCGCAGGAGGCGGTAAGTGTGGAACGGGTCGCCCTCCAGGTAGAGGACGGTATCCACGATGTGCTCCAGGACCTTAGGGCCGGCGATAGCGCCCTCTTTGGTGACGTGACCCACCAGGAAGACGACGACGCCGCTGGACTTGGCCCACCACTGCAGGCGAGCGGCGGCTTCCCGAACTTGCGTGACCGACCCCGCCGCCGAGGGGAGGTCGCCGGAGGTGACCGTCTGGATGGAGTCCACCACCACCATCACCGGCGCAAGCCGTTCGGCGTGGTGCAGGATCGCCTCCAGGACGGTCTCGGAGAGGACGTAGAGGCCGTCGGTGGGGATGCCCAGCCGGTCAGCGCGCATCTTGATTTGCCGGGCCGACTCCTCACCGGAGACGTACAGGACGGGGCGTCTCAGAGCCGTGGCGACGATGGAGGAGACCTGGAGGAGGAGGGTGGATTTGCCGATGCCCGGCTCACCGCCGACCAGGATGAGAGAGCCGGGGACCAGTCCGCCCCCCAGGACGCGGGAGAATTCTTCCAGGGGGATGGGGAATCGTTCCAGTCCCTCTGCCCGGACTTCCGCCAGCGGTTGCGGTTCGCTGCGGATGACGGAGGGCGCGGCGACGGCCGCCCGCTCTTCCGTCACTTCCACCATTGTGTTCCACTCGCCGCAGCCCGGGCAGCGTCCCATCGGGCGGGGGCTGGTCCGCCCGCAGACCTGACAGACCCAGTGAACGCGCGTCTTGCTCATATTCCTACCGGTGTAAGAGAGGGGCAATCCAGGGGCAGAGGCAAGCCCTGCCCCTGCAACACCGCCTCTATCCGCTCCAGCGCCCAATCTATCTCCTCCCGGGTGATGACCAGAGGAGGGGCGAAGCGGATGGTGTGTTCGTGGGTCTCCTTACACAGGATGCCCCGG
Organism: Anaerolineae bacterium; assembly: GCA_036172315.1. GTDB lineage: Bacteria > Chloroflexota > Anaerolineae > B4-G1 > DUEL01 > SpSt-77. The sequence goes on from JASFBC010000281.1 coordinate 11,733, forward strand.
TCCTTCAACGCCTCGCAGTAGCGGCGGGCGCCGCCGGCTTCGGGGACCAGTTCCACGCCGATCAGCAGCCCCTTCCCCCGGACTTCCCGAATCAGCGGGCTTTCTATGCGGGCCAGGCGGCCCAGGAAGTAGTGGCCCAGTTCGTCCGCCCGCTGCGGCAATCGCTCCTCCACAATCACCCGCAGCGCCTCCCGGGCGACGGCGCAGGCCAGCGGATTCCCGCCGAAGGTGGAGCCATGGTCGCCGGGGCGAAAGACCCCCAGTACTTCCCGCGAAGCCAGTACTGCCGAGACCGGATAGAATCCGCCGGAGAGAGCCTTGCCGATGACCAGCACATCTGGCCGGACGCCTTCCCAATCGCAGGCGAACAGGCGGCCCGTGCGGCCCAGACCGGTCTGGATCTCGTCGGCGATGAAGAGGACATTGTGGCGGGTGCAGATTTCCCGCACGGCCCGCAGATACCCTTCCGGCGGGACGATGACGCCCCCCTCGCCCTGAATCGGCTCCATCAGGAAGGCGACGGTGTGGGGAGTTATGGCGGCTTCTAACGCCTGCGCGTCGCCGTAGGGGATGATGACGAAGCCCGGCGTGAAGGGGCCGAATCCCTCCCGATACTGCGGTTCGGTGGAGAAACCAACAATGGTGATAGTCCGTCCGTGGAAGTTCCCTGCGCAGACGATGATCTCCGCCTGGCCGTCCGGGACACCCTTGACGGTGTAGCCCCCCTTGCGGGCCGCTTTCAGAGCGGTCTCTACCGCCTCAGCGCCGGAGTTCATCAGCAAGGTCATTTCATAACCGGTCAGTTCGCAGAGTTCTTTCTCCAGAAGCGGCAACTGGTCGTTGCGGAAGGCGCGGGAAGTGAGGGTGACCCGCTGGGCCTGTTCCACCAGTGCCCGCAGGATGCGGGGATGGCAGTGGCCCTGGTTGACGGCGGAGTAGGCGCTCAGGCAGTCCAGGTACCGGTTTCCCTCCACGTCCCACACCCATACGCCCTCCGCGCGGGCGATGACCACGTCCAGAGGTTTGTAATTGTGGGCGCCGTAGGTTTCTTCTAACTGGATGTAGTCCTGGGTTCGCATTACTCTCCCCACAAACCACGAATGAAGGTATCCGGGTCAAAGGGGGCCAGATCGTCCAGCCCCTCCCCGGTGCCGACGAAACGGACCGGCAGGCCCAGTTCCCGCGCGATGGCGAAGACCATCCCGCCCCGGGCGGTGCTATCCAGTTTCGCCAGAATGACTCCCGTCACCTCCACCGCCTCCAAGAAGCGGCGGGCCTGACTGAGAGCGTTCTGGCCTGTCGTCGCGTCCAGCACCAGCAGCGTCTCGTGGGGGGCACCTTCTACCGCCCGTGCTGCTACCCGTCGCACTTTTTTCAGTTCCTCCATCAGGTTATAGCGGGTGTGGAGACGCCCGGCGGTATCCACGATGACCATGTCCATCCCCCGGCTGCGGGCCGCCTGCAGCGCGTCGTACACCACCGCGCCGGGGTCGCCCCCTTCCGGTCCGGAGACCACCGGACAGCCTGCCCGCTCGCCCCAGATCCGCAGTTGGTCCATCGCCGCCGCGCGGAAGGTATCGGCCGCCGCCAGCAACACCTTCCGCCCTTCCTGTCGGTACCGGTAGCCCAGTTTGGCGATACTGGTCGTCTTCCCCGAGCCGTTCACCCCTACGATGAGGATGACGTCCAGGGGCCGTCCGCCCAGGTTCAGCGGGGGCGGGGTGGGGAGGAGCGCGCGTAACTCTTCATTCAACACGTCCCGCAGGCGGTCGGCCCGCAGGATGGCCTCATCCCGCGCCCGGCGGCGCAGCCGCTCCATCAGCGTCAGCGTCGTTTCCACCCCCACGTCGGCCTGGATGAGCAGTTCCTCCAGTTCCTCCCAGACCTGAGGAGTGATCTCGCTGGTCCCCAGTAGCGTGGCAATTCGGCTGAAGATCGCGTTGCGTGTCCGTGCCAGTCCCTGAAAAATCCCCTTCATTCGTCAGTCGTCATTGCTTCTCATACGGTTGCCCATCGGCCGCAGGCGGGACGGCTTCCCCCACCACCCCTGCCAGGACGATGATGGTCACCAGATAGGGTGCCATCAGCAGGAACTGGGAGGGGATAGGCACCCGCAGGATGGCCAGTTTGGTCTGGAGGGCGTCGGCGAAGCCGAAGATGAGGGCGGCGCCGAAGGCCCCGAAGGGCATCCACTTGCCGAAGATCATCGCTGCCAGGCCGATGAAGCCCTTGCCTGCCGTCATCAGTTCGTCAAAGCGGCCCACCGACCCTAGGATGAGGAACGCCCCGCCCAGCGCGGCCACCATCCCTCCCACCGTCACGTTCACATAACGGGTCTTAAAGACGTTGATCCCCAGGGTGTCGGCGGCGCGGGGGTGTTCGCCCACCGCCCTTGTCCGCAGCCCCCAGCGGGTATGGAACAGAACGACATGGGTGGCCACTAACAGGATGTAAAGCAGGTATACCAGCAGATTCTGCTCAAAGATGACCGGTCCGATGATCGGAATCCGGGAGAGCAGGGGGATGGAGACCGGTCGCAGGGTGCCGGTGTTGTTCAATTGCTGGAAGTGGGCGAGGATCCGCGCGCTGAGGAAACTGGTGATGCCGACGGCGAGGATGTTGATGGCCGTCCCGGCGATGATCTGGTTGACCTTGAAGCGGACGGCCAGGACGGCCAGCAGGAGCCCCATCAGCGCGCCGGAGATCAGCGCGCAGACCAGCCCAAAAGACATGGATGCCCACGAGGGCCACATCCAGACGTTCAGCGCCAGACTGCCCATCAGGGTGGCCGTGAAGGCGCCGGTGAGCATCATTCCTTCAATCCCGATGTTGATGACGGCGCACCGTTCGCAGATGACCCCGGAGAGCCCCGCCAGCGCGATGGGGACGGCCCGCAGGAGGGCGCTGTTGAGCATCCCGGTCAGGTTGAAGGACTGGCCCCGGGAGGCCCAGGTCAGGAAGGCCCAGACGAAGAGGCCCGCGATGATCCCCATGACCAGGTTGACTTGCCGGAATCCGCGCGCCAGTTGCCAGCCGCCGAGAAAGGCACAGACCAGCGCCAGCGCGTAGAGCGTCGGCCCGGTCGGCAGAACCAGGTCGGGCACGGGGGAAATCTGCGCGGCGCTACCGAAGTTCAGGACGAACGCGCTGGTCTCTCCGGCGGCGGCCATCCGGGCAAAGAGCAGGTAAATCAGCAGCCCGGCCCCAATGAAGACGAAGCCATAGGTACGAGCCCGCCTGGGGGCAATGCCCCCCCGGGCGGTGATACGTTCCCAGGTGGAAATGGATGTCGCCATCTACAGTTCCTCCGGCAAACGGTGATCCTGCTTCACCCCTGGAAGCGATCCTCAGTGGCGCGAACCAGGTGTCAGGTGGCTAAAGCGCTGGATAGCGCTTCTTCCCAGAAGAAGGCGCGTCCGTCTTCCAGCAACAGGACCTTGTCCATGAATGCCTGTTCTTTGATCCAGTCGGTCGCCCGCACGCCGGCGACGGCGGGGATCGCCAGAAAGCCCGCCCGTCGGAGGAGTCCCGCGCGCCGGATCGCGCGGGTGATGTCCCCCGAGTCAATGACCCCCGAAATCTCCACCGCCAGCCAGAGGGGCGGCAAATCGGGGCGTTTTCGGGGCTCTCCATACACCAGCAGGTCCAGTTCCAGAAGGTCCAGAACCTCTCTCTCGGAGAGTTTGGCCTCCAGTTCATCTTCTATTTCGGTCAGAGGGACTGCCCGGGCTTTGCGCAGGACCGGCCCGAAGTACGCTGTCACTCGTTGGTAATAGCGGAGTTCCAGTTGCCAGCCCCTCAGGTCGGCCACCTGAGAATCCAGTCGCTCCACGATGGCGGAGAGCCGCTCCAGCACCTCTGCCAGACGGTTCAACCGCTCCTCCGTACGGGCCTGGGCTTCGGCCAGCCGGTCCAGCGCGGCTTCTATGCGGGCAAAGCGGGCCTCCGAAGCCTCCCGGTATTTCCGGAATTCCTCTTCGGTACGGGCCTGGGCTTCGGCCAGTCGGTCCAGCGCGGCTTCTATGCGGGCAAAGCGGGCCTCCGAGGCCTCCCGGTATTTCCGGAATTCCTCTTCGGTACGGGCCTGGGCCGCTGCCAATTCCTCCATCCGGGCTTCCGTACGGGCCTGGGCCGCTGCCAGTTCCTCCATCCGGGCCTCTGTACGGGCCTGGGCCGCTGCCAGTTCCTCCATCCGGGCCCCCGTACGGGCCTGGGCTTCGGCCAGACGGTTCAGCGCGGCTTCGGTGCGGGCCTGGGCCTCAGCCAGCCGGTCAAAATCTTTGCGCAGAACCCTTATGGACCGGGTCCGTTCATCCACTATCGCGACAATCGCCCGGTATATTTCCGCTGTCAAGCCGAATCTCTGTTCCATTTAAATCCTCCTATGTGGCCTGTTTACACCCGCCCCCAGCCCCGGGTGAAGACCATCTCGGCCGTCTCTTTGGGGGCGCGAATCCGGTAGATAAAGCGGATAATCTCCGGCGCGGCGATGAAGATGATGATGAGCGCCTGGAGGATGGAGATGATGTCTATGGGCACATGGGCCACTCCCTGCATCCGCTGCGCGCCGGCTCGCAGGAAACCGAAGAGGAGGGCCGCCAGCAGGACCCCCACCGGATGGCTCTTCCCCAAAAGGGCCAGGGCGATAGAGTCAAACCCGTAGCCGGAGAAGAAGGCGTTGGGCATAAAGTGCAGGACGCCCAGGATGTCGTGCGCTCCCGCCAGTCCCGCCAGTCCGCCGCTCAGGGCCATCGCCAGGACGATGTTACGGGCCACACTGATCCCCGCTGTCCGGGCCGCTCGCGGGTTGGCCCCCACCGCGCGAATCTCAAACCCCACCGTCGTCTTGAAGAGCAGCCAGTACACGAACCAGACGGCGAGGAGGGCCAGGAGCAAGCCGGTGTTGAGCCGGATGGAAAGGTCGTTCGGGAAGAACTGGGGGAGATAGGCCGTGGGCAAAATCTCCGGACTCACCGGGCGGGAGTCGCCCGGGCGGGCCATAGGACCGCCTACCTGGAGCAGGTAGTCGGCCAGACGGTAGGAGATGTAGTTCAGCATGATGGTGTTGATGACCTCGTGGGCGCCCGTTCGCGCCTTGAGGAACCCGGCGATGGAAGCCCAGAGGGCCCCGCCCAATATCCCCGCCGCCAGCGCCAGCGGCAGGTGGATGAACCAGGGTACCCCCTTCACCGCGTAGCCCACATAGACCGAGGCCAGACCGCCGATGAAGTACTGTCCCTCCGCGCCGATGTTGAAGAGGCCGCAGCGGAACCCCAGCGCCACGGCCAGCCCGGCGAAGATGTACGGCGTCGCCAACCGCAACCCTTCGGTGATCGGGTAGATGGCCCGCAGGAGGCGCGCGCTGTCCCCCGTCTCCAGCCAGATTTGGAGGCCGGCGAGAAGGCGGGCCGGGTTGCCGAACGCGCCTTCAAAGAACGCGCTATAGGCTTTGACGACCGATGCGCCGGCGGCGACCAGCCCAGCGCCGATCCCCTTTCCGAAAGCCGTCCACACTTGGGGATCAAAGGCGGCGATAAAGAGGGCTCCAACCACCAGCGCGGTGAAAATGGCCAGGAAAATCATCGCGGCCGATTGCCAGTTCCAGGCGGTGACCCGCGCCAGCAGTCGCCGCTCCAGGTCTTCGCCCCTGGGGCCGACCCGCGTGCGGATGCGGCCCGTGCGCAGTCCCTCCGTCACTTCCAGAACCTTGCCGCGCACCTCGGAAGGGACGGCCACATCCGCCGCGTGGTACGGTGCCAGCCCGATACCCTCATTGCGCAGGTCAAAGCGCAGGCTCCCCCCGTGCAGTTTCCCCGCCACTGCCAGGGAGAGGGCCTCGTAGACGGCCCGATCCACTCGCTTGACCGCGCTGGTCAGCAGCCGGTTGGCGCCGGGTTCGGCCCCCTCCCGGAAGGTCGTCATCCAGTGGTCCTGGTCGGAGCCGATCACCCAGACGCCGCGCGCGGCGGCGGCCCGGATGGCAGCGCTTCCGCACCCACCGGCGGCGGCGAAGAGGACGTCTGCCCCCTGCTCCACCAGTTCCCCGGCAGCCTCTCGCCCCTTCTCCTCATCGGTAAAGGAGTTAGTATAGACGGTCAGCACCCTCGCCAGGCGATTGGTGAAGGCCACGCCGTGCTCAAAGCCCAGCCGGAACTTCCGGACCGGCGGCACGTCCACCCCACCGATGAAGCCCACCGTGTCGCGCTCCGTCATCAGGCCGGCCAGCGCGCCGGCCAGGAACCCCGCCTGGTCCTCCGCGAAGACCAGCCCGGTGACGTTGCGGCTCTCCTGAATCGGCTCATAGTCCACCAGGATAAAGTGAACTTTCGGGTAGCGGGCGGCCAGACGTTCCACCGTCGTGCCGGTGGTGGAGCCCACAGTGACCACCAACGGGCACCCCCGCTCAATGACCTGACGGATGTTGGCCTCGTACTCGGCCGGGGAGCGGGTCTCTATCAGTTCTACGGTCAGGCCGTGTTTCTGAGCGGCCCGGACCGTCCCCTCGTACGCATACTGGTTGAAGGAGCCGTCGTCTATCCGGCCCCCGTCGGTGACGAAACCGACCCGAAGTCGTTCCTGCATTTGCACCTCCTGGAGCGCAAAATGATGGCTTTTGCGCTACTTCTTCACCCCCGCCATCAGCAGGCCGATTTCCTCCCGGGTGGCCTGGTCGGCGGGCAGGATGTCCATAATGCGCCCCTCGTACATCACCGCGATGCGGTCGGAGAGGCTCATCACCTCATCCAGTTCCGGCGAGACCAGGAGTATTCCACATCCCTCATCCCGTTTGGCGACGATGCGCTGGTGGATGTACTCAATGGAGCCCACGTCCAGCCCCCGGGTCGGCTGAGAGGCGATGAGCAGGCGGATGGGACGGGAGAACTCGCGGGCGACGATGACTTTCTGCTGGTTGCCGCCGGAGAGGTTGATGACGAGGGTGAGGATACTGGGCGTGCGGACGTCAAACTCCCGGGCCCGCTGCTCGGCGATGGTAAGGATGACCTCCTGCTGTAATGTCCCAGCCTGGGCGAAGGGTGGCAGATAGTAGGTGTTGAGCACCAGGTTGTCCGCAACGGGGAAACTGAGCACCAGGCCGTCCTGCTGGCGGTCCTCCGGGACGTGAGCCACCCCTTGCTCCAGAATACGGCGCGGCGGGGTGCCTGTGACCTCTTTCCCCAAAATGCGCACCCGGCCCGCCAGGATAGGCCGCAGGCCCGTCAGCGCCTGCACCAGTTCGGTCTGACCGTTGCCCTGGACTCCGGCGATACCCAGCACTTCGCCGGCCCGTACCTCAAAGGAGACACCCCGCACCGCCGGATTGCCCCGGTCGTCCAGTGCCTCCAGGTTCTCTACCTCCAAAACCGTCTCCCCAGGGGTGGCAGGCCGTTTGTTCACCCGCAGCAGCACCTCCCGCCCGACCATCATGGAGGCCAGTTGCTCCTCGTTGGTCTGGGACGGCGTGGTTGTGCCGACCACCCGCCCGTTGCGCAGGACGGTGATTCGGTCCGCAATCGCCATGACCTCTTTCAGTTTATGGGTAATGAAGATGATGGATTTCCCCTGTGAGGCGAGAGAGCGGATGACCTTGAAGAGTTCGTCCACTTCCTGGGGGGTGAGGACGGCGGTGGGTTCGTCCATAATAAGGATGTCGGCCTGGCGGTAGAGGAGTTTGATGATTTCCACCCGTTGCTGGACACCGACGGGCAGGGTCTTAACCAGCGCATCCGGGTCCACCTGGAGTCCATACTGGCGGGAGATTTCGCGAAGGCGTCGGGCGGCGGCGGCCCGGTCCAGGAAAATGCCGTTCTTGACCGACTCTACGCCCAGCATGACGTTTTCGGTGACGGTGAGGACGGGGACCAGCATGAAATGCTGGTGGACCATGCCGATGCCCAGGGCGATGGCGTCCCCCGGCTTGCGAATCTCCACCCGACGCCCCCGGACAAAAATCTCCCCCTCGTCGGGGGAGTAAAGTCCATAGAGAATGTTCATCAGGGTGGTTTTTCCAGCGCCGTTTTCACCCAGAAGGGCGTGGACTTCCCCCTCTTCTAGGGTCAGGTTGATGTGATCGTTGGCCAACACGCCGGGGAAGGCTTTGGTGATGCCGCGCAGTTCCAGGACAGGTGGCATAAAGTCGCCTCCTCAAGAGTGGGATATTCCATCAGGGCTGAATAGTTACATAAAATTGTACACTTTTCTGGAAATAACGCAACCGGCCCGGCGATCGCCGGGCCGGTGTGGGGGGGGGAGAGGAGAAGTGATGAAAGGGCCTCTCTCTGGCTCCTCGGGCAGGACTCGAACCTGCAACCAACCGGTTAACAGCCGGCCGCTCTACCTGTTGAGCTACCGAGGACCGTGTGCCAGCATATTATACCGCAAATTCCCGATTCCGTCAACCGCCCGCGCTGAGGTTCCAACGTGAGTTAGGACATAGGGCTGGCGGGGGTATCCTCGCCCCACTCCCAGCGGCTCGCCCGAAGGACCGGGGGGGGTGAGGACTTCCCTGTCCCAACGGATGTCCGAACCTCATCTACTCCCGCCTCCCGACCAAATATGTCAGGATCATCGCGTGGGTGAACGCTTCTACCGGCGCCCGGTCGTCGGTGAGAACCATGCCGCCTCCGGGCACGGGCCGCAGATTCGCCAGTGCTTCGTCCGCAATCGCCCGCAGGTCAGGGTCGGATAGCCTCTCCCGGTTCGCTCGCAGATTTTCAGCCGCCGTGGGCTGAACGGTGGCGACCAGAAGGGTGTTGAAGGAGTTGGGGACGTCTATCGCGTGGACGGCAGGGAAAACGGCGCGCAGAGTGGCCGCGATGGCCGCTACCAGACGGTCATCCCCGGGGGTGCGGCCCACGTTCACCACCACTACCCCGTCCTCCTCCAGATGCCGGCGCACCTCCTGAAAGAATTCCACCGTCGTCAGATGCCAGGGGATGTAGGGAAGCCGGTAGGCATCCACCCCGACCACGCTGTAGCGGCGGAGGGAACGGGCCAGCACTGCCCGTCCATCTCCTCCCGTCACCTGCAGATTCGGCTCCGTCATCCCGAAGTACTCCCGGCCCACCCGCACCACTGCCGGGTCCAGTTCTATGCCGTCTATGAGGATGGGGCCGTAGAAGGCGGTATAGAGTTTGGGGACGGTGCCGCCTGCCAGCCCGACCATGGCCATAGAGCGAACCCGGTCAGGGGAGAACGGCGGTGGGTTGAAAAATGGGGCGACCAGAAAGAGGTCCCATGTCCCGCCGACCCGCCGCGCGCCGGGCTGGTAGACGGAGTGAATGCCCAGCCCCTCGTTCAGGAAGAGATACCGCCATCCGTCCCGCTCCACCACCTGAATGTAGTGGTGGGCCGACTCGGTCTCGTAGATAACCCCTGCCTGGGGCTTGATCGGCCGACTGCGCGCCCAGAGGGCCAGTGCCACCACTATCAGCGGCATCCAGAGGTAAAGGACGGCGCGTCGGGGCCGGGCGCGGGCCAGCCCCACCAGCGCAGGGAGCAGGAGAGATAGCGAGAGGACAACAAACGTACAGCGGGTACCCAAGGCGGGGATCAATCCGAAGACGGCCACGAGCGTCCCCAGCAGACTCCCGATGGTGGAGAGGGCGTACACCCGCCCGGCGACCCCACCGGCCTCTTCCACCCGGTCCACCAGCAGCCGGATGACGAAGGGGGAGAGACAGCCCAGCAGAGTGACGGGTGCTGCGAAGAGGAGGAGCACCGCGGCGAAGGGGCCGACGGTCAGCGGGATGTGGAAGCGGGCCATGCCTTCCGCTGCCCGGAGGAGCACCGGTCGGGCCACAAAGGGGATCAGCCCCACCAGCCACGCCCCCCAGACGGCGATTTCGTAGAAGGTGGCAGAACAGGGGGAGCGGTCGGCCCAGCGGCCGCCCAGAAAATAGCCCACCGTCAAGTAGAGAAGAATCAGGCCGATGACGGCGGCCCACACGGGCAGCGACTCGCCAAAGAAGGGGGCCAGCAGGCGGGAGGCTGCCAGTTCCACCCCCAGGGAGACCGCGCCGCCCAGGAAAGCGGTCAGATATAGCCAGTGGGATTCGGCAGAACGCATATGCTCACCCCGAAATCGCCGTCAGAGCGGCCGGAGCAGGTTCATATGGTAGCACAATTGGGGCAGGCGTCAAGCCGATGATGTTCCTACCCATTTCTCCACACTCTGGTATAATAATGCTCGCTATGGAGAAAGTGGCCCTGATTTTAGACGCCGACGACACTCTCTGGGAGAGCAACCTCTTCTACGAGGAGGCGACGGACGCCTTCGCTGAACGGATGGCCCGCGAGGGGTTTGACCCTCAGCGGGCCCGAGAGACCCTGGCCCGGATAGAACAGGAGCGCGTCCCTATCTACGGCTACGCGCCCCGCGAGTTCGCCCGCAGTCTGGTGCTGACGTATCAGCGCCTCTGCCGGGAGGACGGGCGCCCCCCTTGCCCCGAGGTGGAGGCGGAGGTGGAGGCCATCGGCAACCGGGTGGTGGAATATCCCATCATCCTGCTGGACGGCGTCGCTGAGACAATCGCCGCCCTCTCTCGCCATTGCCGTCTCTTCCTGCTGACTAAAGGCGCCCCCGAGGTCCAGCGGAGCAAAGTGGAACGGTCCGGGCTGGCTCCCCACTTTGAGGCCGTTCATATCGTCCCGGAGAAAGGGCCGGAGGTGTTGCGGGACCTGCTGGCCCGCCACCATCTGGACCCGCGCCGGACCTGGATGGTGGGCAACAGCCCTCGCTCCGACGTCAACCCGGCGCTGGCAGCGGGTATCGGCGCTATTCACATCCCCTACCATCGTCCATGGTCCTTTGAGGAAGTGCCCATCGCCGACCCGGAACGGGTCATCACCATCCATCGCTTTTCTGACCTGCTCCAACTCTTTCACCCACCGGAGGAGAGCCTGTGATACGCGCTGTGGTTTGGGACTGGGGTGGCGTGCTGATGCGCACGATGGACGTTCGGCCGCGCATGGCCTGGGAGCGGCGGCTGCATCTGCACCCTGGCGGCCTGGCCGATCTCGTCTTCGGGACCCGGGCCTGGGACCGGGCTCAGCGGGGCGAAACATCCGTGGATGATGTCTGGGCAGAGGTGGCTGACCGCCTGGGTATCGGCGAGGCCGACCTCTCCGCTCTGCGGCGGGATTTCTGGGCCGGCGACCGGTTGGATGAGGAACTGGTCGGGCTGATTCGGGAACTGCGCCGCGCGGGCATCCGGATCGGCCTGCTGAGCAACTACCCTTCTGATCTGCGCCGCCTTCTGGGCGACCTGGAGTCTCTGCTGGATGCCGTCGTTATCTCCGGAGAGGAGGGGGTGATGAAACCGGACCCCGCAATCTACCGGATTGTCCTGGAGCGGCTGGGCGTGTCGCCCGGGGAGGCCGTCTTTGTGGACGACTGGAAACCCAACGTGGAGGCCGCCCAGCGGTTGGGGATGCTGGGTGTACGCTTCCGGGGCGCCGTCCACTTGCGGCGGATCCTGCGGGAGGCCGGTTTGTCCATCCGTCCCCCCGACCTGCACCCCCTCCCCGGCATCCGCGCCGTCATCTGGGATTGGGGCGGGGTTCTCTCTCCGCTGAATTTCCTGGAACGTACCCCGCAGTGGGAGGCCCGGTTGGGCCTCCCACCGGGCGCGCTGGACCGGGCCCTCTGGGGGCCGGAGTGGAAGTTGCTGGAAGTGGGCGCCATCTCCCAGGAAGCGTACGATGATTTTCTGGCGCGCACCCTGGGCCTGCCCGACCGGGAGGCTGTCCACCGGTTCTACCGGGAATTCTACGCCGACGATGGCCTGCATCCGGCCGTTGTCGCCGTGATCCGAAACCTGCGGGGGCGGTACCGGGTGGCCCTGCTCACCAACGCCTTCCCCGGCCACGCGGATTCCCTCCGGCGGCGGCATGGCTTTGACCCCCGTGCTGAGTTTGACCTGTACGTGAATTCCGCTGAGGTGGGCCTGGCCAAGCCCGACCCGGCCATCTATCAATTAGCGCTGGACCGGCTGGGCGTGCGGCCCGAGCAGGCCATCTTTATAGACGACCACGTCCGCAACGCCGACGCTGCCCGGATGCTGGGCATCCATACCATTGTCTGCGCCGATGTGGAGGCCGCCCTGGCCGACCTGGCCGCGCTGCTGGGGCATCCGGTATAAGGAGTTCATCGTTTTTCTATGTCGTTCCCTGAACTGCCCCCGCTCCTGCATATTCTGGCTGTTGTCTACGCCGTCATCACCCTCTGGCTGGCGGCTTACGGCCTCCACAGTGGGGTGTTGCTGGTGCTGTACTGGTGGCACCGAAAGCGCGCCGGGGTTCCGGCAACCCAACCGCCGCCCCCTCCGCGCGTGGCTCTCCCCACCGTCACCGTCCAGTTGCCCCTCTACAATGAGCGGCATGTAGTGCGGCGGCTGATAGACGCGGTGGCCTCCCTGGATTACCCCCGCGACCGGCTGGAAATCCAGGTCCTGGACGACTCCACCGATCAGACGACGGCCATCGCCCATGCCCGGGCGGCTTTCTGGCGGGAGCGCGGGGTGGACATCCGGCTACTCCACCGCTCCGACCGTACCGGCTTCAAGGCCGGCGCGCTGGCCTGGGGGTTTCGGCAGGCGCGCGGGGAACTGATCGCTATCTTTGACGCCGATTTCTGCCCCCGCCCCGACTTCCTGCTCCGGGTCGTCCCCCACTTTCTGGCCGATCCTCGCCTGGGCGTCGTGCAGACCCGCTGGTCTCACCTCAATGCCGACCAATCCCTTATCACTCAGGCCCAGGCCATCGCGCTGGATGGCCACTTCGTGGTGGAGCAGACGGCTCGCAGCCGCACCGGCCTGCTGATGCACTTCAACGGCAGCGGGGGGGTCTGGCGGCGGGCCTGCATTGAGGAGAGCGGCGGCTGGCAGAGCGATACCGTCTGCGAGGACCTGGACCTGAGTTACCGCGCCCAACTGGCGGGCTGGCGCTGCCGCTTCCTGCCGGAGGTGGATTGTCCTGCGGAACTCCCACCCCAGTTGCTGGCCTTCAAGCAGCAGCAGGCTCGCTGGGCCCGGGGGTCGGCGCAGTGCCTGCGGAAACTGGCGCGCCCGCTTCTGACCAGTCCTCATATCGGCCCCGTCCGCAAACTGTTAGGGCTTCTTCATCTGAGCGGCTACTTCATCCACCCTCTGCTCATCCTGCTTCTGCTGCTCACGCCGGTCACCTTTCTGGTTCCATCGCCGCTGGGGGACGTTTCCCGGCTGCTGGGGCCGCTCTGCCTGGGGCCGATTCTGGTCTACTGCACGGGGCAATGGGCGCTCTACCGGGATTGGAAGCGGCGGCTGCTGGCCTTCCCGGTCTTGGTCCTGATGGGGACTGGTATCGCCTGGAGCAACACGGTCGCTATCCTGCAGGGGCTGACCCATTGGGGCGGGGTGTTTGCCCGAACCCCGAAGTTTCACCTGGATGGACGGACGAAGAACTGGCAGCGCAGTTCCTATTGGCTGAGGGATAATCGGTTTATCGCGGGGGAAGTGGTCCTGACCATTTATGCTCTGGCGGCCATTGCGATGGCCAGCCACCCAGGTCAGAAGGGGGCGATCCCCTTTTTGCTTCTCTACGCTTTTTCCTTTGGGCTGGTAGCCGGGGTCGGCCTCTACGAAATGAGCCATCGGGCTCTCCGGAAGATGCGCCCTCCGGAGCGGGCCCGGGGCGGCATCCGGCCTATCCGTCTATAGACAACCTCCCAGGAGTTGCCTGGTCCGCAACCGGAAGGGTAAAGTAAAAGGCTGCGCCCTGGCCCTCCTCACTTTCCACCCAGATACGTCCGCCGTGAGCCTCCACGATACGCCGACAAATCGCCAGCCCCAGGCCGCTGCCCTCCGCTCCTTGCTCCCCCGTGGGCAGGCGGACGAATTTCTCAAACAGCCGCTCCTGCAGGTCCCGGGGGATGCCCGGTCCGGTATCTACCACCCCCAGTCTGACCTCCTTATCGCCCGGATCCACCCGTATGGTCACCCGGTCTCCTGGGCGGCAGTATTTGACCGCGTTGGCGACCAGGTTCAGCAGGGCTTGCCGGATGCGGCGTTCATCGCCGGACACGAAGGGCAGGTTCGGGGATATGGCGGCTTCCAGGTGGATCCCCTTCTCCTCCGCCTGGGGGCGCAATGCGGCCAGCACCGACTCCCCTACTTCCGCCAGATTGACCGGTTCCCGGGCCAGGGGGACGCGACCGGATTCCAGCCGTGCCAGGTCCAAAAATTCCCCGGCCATCCGGCTCAGCCGTATCGCTTCCTGCCGGATCAGCCGGGCGAACTCCTGGCGGTCTTGGGGGGATGAGGTCTCCCGGGCGATCAGGTCGGCGTAGGCGGCAATCACCCCCAGCGGCGTGCGCATCTCGTGGACGATCTCCGCCACCAGGTCCGATTGCTCAAACAGGACCGCGTTCTCCACCGCGATCGCTGCCTGGTCGGCCAGGATGGACAGGATTTCCCGGTCATCATCGGTGAACGGTTTCCCGTCGCGCCGGTTGATGACTTCCAGGACCCCGATGACTTTCCCGCGCACTCTCATCGGGGCGGCGATCAACGAGCGGGTTGCTACGCCGGTTTCCCGGTCCACCTGGGCGTAGAAACGAGGATCCTTCTGCGCATCGGAGACGATGACTGGCTCGTTGTGCCGGAAGACCCATCCTGCAATGCTTTCCATCGGTACAGCCATCTGGTAGATGGCGTGACCATCCGGATGGGTAGTCGCCTCAAAGCGCAACTCCCCTGTCCGCCGGTCCGCCAGCAGAATGGAGCCGGTCTCGGCGTCGGTGAGGTCGCAGGCGGCGCGAACGATTTCGGAGAGCAGCGGCCGCAGACTCAGCGTGGAATTCAACAGACGGCTGATTTCAATGATGCGTTCTTCCGGATTGAGGGGTGACCCGCCCATTCCTTTTTCGTTCCCTGCCCTGGGCTTATAACTCCTCCAGGCACTTTTCCGCCAGACGGGGCAGAGTCTCCACCACATCGGCGTGGAAAACGGCGGCGGCGAACGCATCGGCGTAGGTGCTCTGTTGGTTGAAAATCAGCAGTGATCCCCCGCTGGCATAGGTCACCGCTGGGAGTTTCGCTGCTGGCGTCACCATCAGCGACGAGCCGACCACCAGCATCAGGTCGGCCTGGCGGGCGTGCTCCATCGCGGCGATGAACACATCGGTGGGCAGTTGTTCGCCGAAGAGGATGACATCCGGCTTGACGACCCCGCCGCAGAACGAACAGCGCGGCACTTCCCCCCGCTCCACTACCTCCTCCAGTCCTTCCGTCGGTACCTGCCGGAAGCAGTTCAGGCAGGTTGCCGTCCGCAGGTGGCCGTGCAGTTCCAGGACCACCCGGGAGCCGGCCCGTTGGTGCAAGCCGTCTATGTTCTGGGTGATGACGGCCTGGATGCGACCGGCCGCTTCCAGCCGTGCCAGCGCGATATGAGCCGGGTTGGGTTGGGCCTGGCGCATCAGCGCCACCAACGGACGGACCCACCGGTAAAAGCGTTCCGGGTTGCGTCGCAGCGCGTAGATGGATGCCACCTCCATCGGGTCATCCTTTTCCCACAGGCCGGAGCCGGGGGAGCGGAAATCCGGGATGCCCGAGGGGGTGCTGATCCCCGCGCCGGTCAACGCCACCGCATGGCGGGCGTTCCGCAACAGGTTAGCGGCCTGTTCCAGTTTGGCCTCCAATTCTCTCATCGCTCCTGAAAGTAACTGTTCAGCCAGCGCTGAATCGTTACGATTTAAAGACATAAATCGGCGTCCCCACCTGTTTACCTCCCTGGATGAAGTCATCCTCCGCGCCGCCGATCGGATAGGCCCAGCGGTAAATCCAGCGCGCCGCGTCTATGGAGACGTTGACGCATCCGTGGCTGCGGGGGACGCCGTAATCGTTGTGCCAGTACGTGCCGTGGATGGCCACTCCGTTGGGGTCAAAAAAGGTGTTCCACGGCACCCCAGGCAGGTCAAAAAGGTCCGCCGGCACGGGGTCCTCCGGCTTCTGGGGACGGTTGCTCATATGTCGGGAGACCTGCTTCAGGATGACAACGTGCTCCCCCTCCGGCGTGGAAAGGTCTTCCGCTGTCCCGTCCTCCAGTACCCGCTTGCCGATGCCGGACGAACAGCGGGTGGTGAAGACGACCCGGTTTCCTTCATAGCAGGTCACCGTCTGACGGGAGAGGTCAATCTCTATCCGCTTGGCTCCTGCGAACGGACGGATAGGCGAAAGTTCCCGTCGGAAGAGCCGCCGGATGTCGGTCGCCAGGACCCACTGGTAACCGGTGGGGGGAAGTTCATCGTAAATTTTGTACCATGCATTCCCCTGGTCGTCAAATGCGACCCCGACGACGTGGTAGGTGGTCCGGTTGTAAAAGCGGTAAACGATTCTAGCCTCCGGATGGGGCTCCTCTCGCGCGTCGGTATAGGGGACGCAGACCTCGCCCCAGAAGCCCCAGTCGCCGATATTCGTCTCCGGTATCTGGGGAGGCCAGACCCACATGGGCTGGACCCAGGCGGAGAAGACGTAACCGTCGGGGGTCTCATACCAGAGGTCGTTGTAGGCATTGAGGCCGGGGGCCCGCACTTCCCGCACGATGGGGAAGACGTCGTCCCGATTCCAGCCGCCGAGGCGCCGGGCGTCCCGTTTCGGGGCATCGTAGAGGGTGACGGGGTGGATGGCCCGGCCCATGCGCACAGGCCCCCCGGAGGGGGGTCGCCAGAGCCAGCGGCGGCCTGGCCAGGGGGCCAGTGCAATCAGAGCGATCAGCGACCGTTGCAGGAACTCGCGGCGAGTGTAGAGGGGAGAATTACCCGGGGACTGCTGGCAACTATTCATACACCTTCTCTTCCGCCTGTTCCGCCTCCGGTGCGTCGGCTTCCACATCTCGCACTTCGGACCGGGGAGCCAGGACCTCCCGATAGTACTCGTGCTGGATGATGAGGTCCATAATCTCGTTGGTGCCGGTCCAGATCATAATGAGCCGGGCGTCCCGCAGGAGTCGCTCTATGGGGTAGACATTGGTGTAACCGATGCCGCTGACCACTTGCATCGCGTGGTTGATGACCTGCCAGGCGGCATCGGTGGCGAACTTCTTGGCTTCGGAGACCAGACGGCGGGTACGGTTGGGGTCATCTCCGGCGTCTATGGAGCGGGCGGCGCTGTAGACCAGGCCCCGGGCGGCATCCAGCAAGGTGATGGAGTCGGCGACTTTAAAACTGACGGCCTGGAAGCGGCGGATTTTCTCCCCGAAGGCCTTACGGCGGTCAGAATAACGGGTGGCGACCTCCAGCGCGGCCCGGCCCATACCGATGGCCCCTGCTGCGCTGGTCATCCGTTCGGGGATCATCATCCGGTAGAAAATGTCCGCTGCACCGTTCTCTGGGCCGATGAGATTCTCCACCGGGACGCGCGCGTCCCGGAAGACCACCCGTCCGGTGCCGCCGCCGCGAGTGCCCAGGAGGCCGTAGAGGTAAGCGACGTCTACCCCTGGCCCCCGCTCCACGATGAACGCGCTGATGCCCTGGTGGGGTGGGGCGCTGGGGTCAGTGCGGGCGTAGACCAGGAAGAAATCGGCCTCCGCTGCGCCAACGATGAAGCGCTTCTGTCCCCGCAGGATGTAATGGTCTCCTTCCCGCCGGGCCTCGGTGGTGGTACCGAAGAAATCGGAGCCGCCCCGGGGTTCGGTGAGGGCCTCGGCGGCGATCTTCTCGCCGGAGATGAGCGGGCGCAGCCAGCGTTCTTTCTGCTCGGAGGTGCCGAAGGCGTTCAGTGCCTCCCCGACGATGCTGGGCATCACATAGGCGCAGGCCAGCGCGGTGCCCAGGATGCCGACTTCCTCAATGGCGATGATTTCGTCCTCCCAGCGCAGGCCTCGCCCGCCGTACTGGGGCGGGAAGCGGAGTCCCAGCAGGCCGCGCCGTCCGGCCTCGCGGACGAACTCGCGCGGGTAGCGGATGCGGTCAGCGTCCATATCCAGGATCAGTTGTCGGGGCACGCTGCGGACAAACTCCCGGACCTCCTCCCGCAGCGCGCGCTGTTCGGGGGTCAGCATGGCATCTTGCATGGGGTACCTCCACTTTTGGAATGTGAAGGGAGACGTAGCGCAAGATTCATCAAATGTCCAGCGGGAATGCTGGCTACCCAGCCCGGCGCATCCGCTCGGGATGGTTGGTGATAATGGCATCCACGCCCCACTCTACCAGCCGGGCCATCGCCTCCGGTTCGTCCACCGTCCAGGCGACGACGCGCTGACCCC
>JASFBC010000282.1:0-3368 GCA_036172315.1 Anaerolineae bacterium
GTGCGGCGGCGCGGGCTGGCCCAGGTGCGCGACTCCGCGGCACTGGAAGCCGTGGCGCGGCGGGTGCTCGCCGACAACCCCGACGCCGTGGACCAGTACCTGGCCGGCAAGGAGCAGGTGCTCAAGTTCCTGGTGGGGCAGATGATGCGGGCGACAAAGGGGCAGGCCAACCCCACCTTGGCCGCCGAGATTCTGAAGGCGCTCCTGGCGGGTCGCCTCCCTCATGAGGGCTGCTGAGGGAACGTCATCTGAGGAATAAAGCGGCGAAAAATCTCAACAGTCCACGAAAGAACTGAATAGCACCGAAAAGAATTGCGCCCCAAGCCACGACGTATGTACCTCCGGGGGCAGCTGCACTGTAGGTCATGGCAGTCACGATGATTCCGCCGATACACCAAAGTGCGCCGTAGAGCATGTCCTTCTTCCCCGCCTCGCGAATCGCTTCAGATCGCAATCTGGTGAGGTTGGAAACAACCGTGGCAGCAAAGTCTTGATCGAGGCCCTTTTCAACAAGCATTGACTGAATATGCTGCGGGGAGAGGCCATTCTTCATTTGCTCGGCCGCGAAAGCGTAGACCGCTTGGACGATCTGTTCCTCGGAGAGTTCTTGGTCGCTCATTTGCTGGGCCTCCTTCTTGTCGTCTAACGGCTTGCGTTTCACCTGCGCCGCGAAGCGGCGTCAGGTGGAAGCGCAGGTTGGGCGCGGTGCAGGGAATAGGGTTGTGCCACAATAGACTAACATGGTTCATTCCTCGCTTGTCACCCGTCATTTGTTTCCCCTATAATATAGCCTTCGCCTGTCTCGCGTACATAGTGAGCTGAAAAGTCTTGTGAAAGCCCGCTGAAATCTTGTAGGGGCACGTTTGGCATTTTTTCTCTCAAGAAGACCTCAACTTGCCCATTATCCATTGCGAGAATGGGGTGTTTGAAGCCGAGTGACTTCTGTAACACGCTCGCGACCTGCTTTGGCCAGTAACTTGCGCTCATCTGGATAATTGTGCCACCCACTTCCTGAGCCAGCGTTTCAATGCGACTGTTTGCACCAATGCGGTCAACCAGAATTATTGTTGCCATGTAGTAAGTCGAATGGCCTAGAGAAATCTCGCGCTCGAATCTGGTGACCTTATCCAACGAGATCTCGGGGTTACCCCGCCCGATGAAGCCAATATCAAAGCGAACACCCTTGCCTGGTTTGTAGAGCAGGGTTGCGTCGCTCTCGCGCCGTTCACCCCGCGACGAAAGCCAAAAAACGCCTGCAAATTCCTGGGGAGGCGGTAAGATATGCTTGAATCCTAGAATATGCAAGAGGGACCCCAAAACCAGCTTTTCAAATAGTTTTCCGTAAGCCGACTTCTCCGAACCGCGAATTGCGAGAGTTTGTGCTCCGATGGTATTAAGGAGATATGTCATCCAAAGCCAGTTAATCTGAGCCTTGAGATCATCGCTCAGTTGGATTTGTCCTTGCAGTTCCCCTTGTTCTTCGGTATACGCTGCAATAACGTCCTGGCAAGCACGGATGTAACGTTCGCGATAGTCTTGCAATGCTTTGGGCTCATCACGCAGAACATTCTGAAATGCTTTATCGGTTAAACCAAGCATCCATTGTGCCAACCAGCGTTCGGTCTTATCTATTCGCTTGCGGGAGAGAATTTCTTGCGATAGAGCAGGGAGATTAGCGATGAAGTCATCGGACAGAGAGGAACCCTTGAGAAAAAGGGTAAGTGTTGCAAGATTCAGGGCGGCGATGCGCCGACGGGTTAATACCTCGGTTGAATCGCGCAGATTTCGGCCCCGCAAAATGTCCAGTACCACACCTCGCACCACGTCCAACCCGATTTGCCGTACGAGTTCACTGCCACTGGCAGAAAGAAGTTTCAGGGCTGATGGAGCAAGCAAATCACTCAAGCGATGGATTACAGCTTTCTTCGTCATTTCCCCTCACAGTAAAACGTCATCTATTTCAATGGATGGGCAGTTGATGGTCAACACAGTGCAAGCCTCTTTCCCTAGCCATAGTTTGACTTCTTCGCGGATGATGGAAACATATTGTGGGTTTTGCTCAATGAGCACAAATCGCCGACCAAGCATCACCGCCGCTTTCCCAACCGTACCAATCCCAGCAAAGGGATCGAGAACAACATCGCCCTTGAAAGAGTAATAGCGTATCACTCTTTCAGCCAGCTGCAGGGGGAATACCGCCGGGTGGCGTGGATCGTGCGCTGGCTTGATACGCCATATATTCGTGCGTTCATAGTCATCTGGGATTTTTGATTCTTCGACCAATTTCTTATCGGGATGAGCGCGGATGTTCCAATCAATCAGCTTGTCAGTATGCTTGCGGTAAACCAAAACATACTCGGTTACCGGCACAGGCTTATATTGCAGAGGATTGCGGTCAGCAGCAAAGCGCCGCCCGCGTCCGGTAGCCCAGCCTGCACCTTCTGGCTTTTCCCAAATGATGTCATCTATAAAATCATAACCTTCCTCAACAAAAAGACGGTGCATATCGAACGGCACAGCAATTCGTTTGGATGCTTGGTTGCGATTGGCACGGCGAATAAGCACAGGCGAGACATTCATTACGAAGAAACAACCTTCCGCGAGTACGCGATGGCAGTGGTGGAGAATTTTTCTTATTTTTAGCAGGTACTCCTCGTAGCTGATGTAATCCGTATACTCGGGGCGAGCGTTGTAGTAAGGCGGAGAAGTGAAAATCAGATTCACGCTTTCAGCGGGCAATTCTTGCAGGATTTCTTCAGCATCTCCCTGGGCAATAGTATTACGCAAGGAAGAAAGTATATAGGTATCCCGGCGGCGGCCTAGAGTCTTCCGCGCTTTCTCTGTCCGCCCCAGAAGCCTTGCTTCCAAGATTTCCGGTGCGGTGGACTTATCCTCAAGGATCAACGAGGTATAGGCATCAATCGCCACCTCACCCACTTTTTCCTGACTAACGTTGCTGATCAGTGGTACACGCCAGACGTGATAACGGTCATCTACTTCAGGTAGCCCAAATCCCACAACATTCTCAAGGTGGGCACGCTCCAGCCAAACCCGTGCAATTTTCCGAGCTGCTTGAACATTAAGGACAAGGTATTTACGTTGTTCGCTCACTAGTGTACGATTAGCCATACCCTTATCTTATACCACAAAGCCTCACTTTGGAGAACCGCGCCCAACTATACATTATGCTGCAATTTGCTATAGGGAAAGAACGCCGTAGGATACGACCCTCGGATCCGCTATGCACAGGAATCGCCGCGCATAACGACACGAGAGCCGCCCTTTCTTGTTCACACTATACACCAACTTTCTTGAGGAGTCAATGACTTTGACAACCGGGTTCCCGCCGAACAAACCCAAGAAATTCC
>JASFBC010000283.1:0-2458 GCA_036172315.1 Anaerolineae bacterium
TAAAGACACTCGTCCGTTCAAAAACCGTAACGATAGGTCGAGCATCTTCTGGTCGTGATTGATAGCACGGGTATCCTTTACCGCATCGTAGATGAGCGAGACGACAGCCGTGCCGGTTGAAGCGATATAAAAGCCAGGACCGTCAAAACACAATGTGGCAGCTCCCACCACCCCCCACTTTAGCAAGAGAGGACCCCAGAATTTCCACCAGTTGCGCTCGTCAGCAACTGCCTTTTGATAGCTATGCCAAGGCAGATCCCGATGGCTGACTGATTGAGCTACGATCTGCATATTAGCCTGCTGACGGGCGAGCATGTCGGCCCGATAGGCTGCTATCTGATCCGGTGTCAACGGCATAACCGACAAACGTACCAATAATTCGTCTCGTTCTCGGAGTATTTCGGATTGATAGCTAGCACCCAATTGCACGGCTGGGATACCCCATCTATCATTAATCGGTGTACCGGGGCCTGGTATAAGAGTGCGAATCATCCAGTCTGTAATTGGTCCTTTACCTATCTCAATAGCGGCCTCTTTCGCGTAATACTTTAGTCCAGCCTGGGCCATCTCATCGAAGAGCAATTCTCTATTGTTGTGAAGTGCATCGTACAATGGCTTATACCAATGTTTGGTTACACGACTATCAACCCAACCACGCCAGGAAGCATGCCGAGCCGCTTCGTAACCGGGCGTAGCGATATGGTTGAGTCCGCGCCCAACGCGCGCCCAACTAATCCCTGCGGTCAATAAATCCAAACTGTTGAAGCCGATATGAACTACACGTCCAACCCGGTCTGAATCTAACTTATCAAGGAAATAGTCACCAACTGTGCTGACGTCACTTGCGGCTTGGGAAATATTTTGGAGATACTGACGGTTTGCAGTAACGAAGTTAACGACGTCAGGAGCTAAAGGCAATCCGCCACCAGTTCCCGTCAATCCATAGTAAGTTCGAACAGTTCTGGACTGTCCAGGGTTCAAGACGACAGGGTTATAGTACAACGCCACAGCGCTGTCACAGGTTATGGAGGTATTTGGATTGGCTGCGTAATCCCAAGCAGTACTGAAAAGACCAGGTCCAGCACCGGGACACAAATCATCGTCCCAATGGGCAATAATCAAACGGTTAGGAGCAGTAACGCCGCTACTGCGTAAGAATCCTTTAGCCTTTAGGCTGTTGGGATCAAAAGTCGGTGATTCCCAAGCAATCCAGTAGTCAGGTATACTTCCGCTTGAGAAATCCCGCTCCTGAGTGATGTTTCCATATCCTGGTGCAAACAAGGGCGCCCCATCATTGTCACCAATCATCGTATCTAGCAATAGACGCAATCCAACTTGGCGTTGAGAAGTGGTGATGTTCGTCAACTGATATTCGATGGCTGTGGTGTCCATACGGCCAGTATCAGGGTTCATAGCAAAATACAATCGTTGCTCAACATGGACACCACCCGCTTCCCAAACCGTCGTCAGAGTTGTGCCATTGCTGGACGGACTTCCAGTAGGTGCCACATCCTTTCCCAGTTGATAGTCTGTGGTGCTACCGCCACTTATGACACGCAGGGTGGCAAAACTCGTGCCAATTCTTGAAGGATAACCGTAAAGCAAGCGCTTATTGTCATCAGCAGTTGTATCTGGATCGCCACCGGTTGTTCCAATCACAAAGCGTCCATCAGAGGCAATATTCACTCGGAGGTGTTGATTTAAGATAGATCCTGGGGCAGCTCTGACCGTGAAACGTAGCTGTCCGCCGCCAGGCGAACCATAGTCAGCCACTTCCAAGTAATAGGTTTGATTTGGTATAACCTCAAATGTAACTTGGGATTGAAGGCCTGAGGCGTCATCATTACAAGTAATTCTATTTAGAGCGCCCCGCGTTCCTGTGAAGACGGCCAATACAGTATCGTAGTTGCTGTCAAAGGTGTTGGCTTCAATAAGACCGTAGAAAGACGGCACCAAACGGTACCAAACAGTGTTGGAATTTACTCCAGCACCACAACCCATGTTGGGATCGTCTGGAGCAACAGTAGCTGCTCTCGTATCTTCAGAATGTTGATAGGGAAGGGTTGTAATCAGTAACGCTGCGTTAAAGTCATCGTTTGGTGGCGCTGAGAGTGGTCCTAGTGATACAATGCGCTGCTCGAGATCGCGCTTCAGTTCTAACGGTGGCGTTGGAATCGGTGTAGGAGCTTCTGGGGGCTCAGGCTTCTGAGCTCTAGCCGTCGACAATCCACCAAGGCTCAGTGCCAGAATGCTCGTCAACAGAATCAAGCAAAAGAACAAACGCGCTTTCATTGCTGACCTCCTCTGCGCTGTTGCGCCTAACGGGGCGGCGGATGAGCCGCCAGCCGGAGGCCGCTTGCGAGCCGACGGCTGGTCGGCTCCATCCGCTAGTTAGGCGGACGCGAGCGGAGCGAGCGGGAGCCTAACTGCGGATGGGTACAGCCGCCGCCCCGTTAGG
>JASFBC010000284.1:0-15217 GCA_036172315.1 Anaerolineae bacterium
TTCGGTTCCCATGAGCCCGGTATCCGAAGCCCGGCGCCGCCTGCTCCAGCAGGCCGTCCACGGATTCCTCCAGCGGCATCCGGAAGCCACCCTGGCCGCCGCCGAACTGGACATCGCGGACGCCCTCCACGTCTCCCAGGCCTCCGTCCAGAAGTGGCGCGCCGGTTACCCCATCGCCGCTGTCCACATCCCCCCTCTGGCCCAGTGGGCCGTCCGCCGGGCCGGCATGGGCCGGGGATGGCTGCGGGATTTCCTTTATACCTGCAACGCCGCAGACCCCGCCCTGGAATCCGCACTCTTCGGCCCTGTGACCCCTTCCGACCTGGCTGCGCGCTGTCTGGACCTCCACCGCCGCTTCTGGGGCCGCGACCGGCTGGAAGCCGACATCCCCTACCTCCCCCGCCCCGCCCTCACCGCCCTCCTGGAAAATTTTCTCCGCTCCGACCGCCCCGGCCTGATCCTGGTGGCCCCCTCCGGCATGGGGAAGACCGCGCTGGCCCTCCACCTGGCCTACAGCGGGACCGTTGCGGACTCCCCCGTCCTCGCCCTCCCCGCCGCCGGCCTGGACGGCGAACAATCCCTGCCGACCCTCCTCTCATCGCTTCTCTCCCTCCCCTCCCCAGATATATCCCCCACCTCCTGGCCCCTGCTGGTGGTCCTGGACGGCGTCAACGAGAGCCCCGATATGCTCCGGCTGACCTGGCAGGCCGACCGGGCCCTTCCCCAGGCGGCCGGCCTCAAACTCCTCCTCACCTTCCGGCCGGAAAGTTTCCAGACCGTCCGCCGCACTCTCGCCCTGAACGACCACTGCTACTACACCGACCTCCCGCCCGACGTAGATGTCCTGGTGGCAGACCCACCGGCCGTCCAACTCTTCCCCTTCTCCGCCGAGGAACTCCCTCAGGCCTACGAGCGGTATCGCCAGGCCTACCGTCTCCAGACCCCTTTCTCTGCCCTCCCTCCCGACCTG
Source organism: Anaerolineae bacterium (assembly GCA_036172315.1). Classification (GTDB taxonomy): domain Bacteria; phylum Chloroflexota; class Anaerolineae; order B4-G1; family DUEL01; genus SpSt-77. The sequence goes on from JASFBC010000284.1 coordinate 971, forward strand.
AAAGAAGCCCTGCGCTATCCCCTCTTGCTCCATCTGACGGCCGTAGCCTACGCCGGCGCCGCGCTCCCCAGGGCTCTCCCCGCCAGGCAGATTTTGCAAAATTTCCTGAATTACCTCTACCAGCACGGGCGGCTGAGGCGGGATGACTTGCTCTTTCTGGAAGAGCGGGTCGTTGCTCAAATGCTGATACCGGGCCGCTGGCGCAATGCCGTCCCGATGGATGAACTCCTGGCCTTCGAGCAGGAGCCCGGAGAGTTTTCTCCCTTCCCTTCCCTCACCCGTCTGGCCGATGCGGGCCTGCTGGCCTCCACCAACAGGCGGCTGGACGAGCCGGTGCGCTTCGCCCACGAGCGCTTCTGGGAGCACTTCGCCTGGCGACATCTGGTCCGGAAGCGGGAATCAGCCACAGATCCGGCGGCCTTCTACGAGGGCCTGCAGAATGTCCCCTGGCACCTCCACGGCCCCCTCCGTCGTCTGGTCGCCGGGGAGATCGCCCGGAGGCCGGACCGCCGCCTCTGGATTGCGCTGGCTTCCCTCCCCGAGCCGGTCCTGGCCGGTGCGCTGGAGGATGAGGCCCGTCTTCATCCGGAGGAAGGGGGCCCCCTTCTGGACATGCTCTGGCAACTGGCGCGACCGTCCCCTCTCCGCAGGCCGGCCCCCTGGCAGGAGAGATTGGGACGAGCCGTCCTCGTGGCCGCCGGCGCTACGGGGGATGGCGACCTGTTGGAGCGCGCCATCCGCTCGGCCCCCCCATCCCTGCGGAGCACGGCTCTCTTTCAGGCCAAGGACCTCTGGCAGGCCCATCCGGAGGCCGCCCGGACCGTGCTGGCCCGCCTGGCCGACCGGATGCTCGGCCCTCCGGGTATCCCCCGCTATTCCACCATCGGCCCTTTCGGTTCGGTGTTTCTCCTTTCCCTGTTTGACTACGGGAATCGGCCGGAAGTAGTGGGGTTTCTCCAAAGTCTGCTGGCCGACCTGGCCGGGAGAGCCTTCGGTGGGCTTCGGGGACGCCTCCTCCTCCACCTGACCGCCCGCTGGCTGACAAAATGGCTGAAACGGGCGGCGGTGACGGCGAACTTGACGGGCGACCTGGATCGGGATTTCCGCCTTACCCCTTCCCAGCGGGCCGTCCTGCGGGCGCTGGCGCTGTACGTGGACTGGGAGACACCAGGCTTCAGCACCGAGGGGGCCTACCAGACCCTGCGCGCTGCACTGGAGACGGAATCCCTTCTGGCAGGCTGGATCGCTGTTCTGGCCATCGTCCAGCAGGGCTTGGGCAACCCGGAAGAGGGCTGGCCCGCCCTGCGCCGCCTGGTCGCCGAGGCCTCCCTCCCCCCGGTGCCGACCTGGGCCAACTCGGCCTTCCACGGGGCGTACGAACTCTTCCGCATCGCTCCCTCCCGAGACCCGCTGCTGTGGGAAGCGCTGGAGCGGGGCCTGGCGTACACCCTGGAGACGTATCCGGAGTGGCACCGAGCGGTGCAGTCCTGCCGAATAGGACGGCCCCGCCATCCGCCTGGACCGGCCCATGGGGTGGCGCCATACGTCCTGGCCCGGAGCGCCGCCCGTCTGCCGGTGACCGCCGGGCCGGTCTGGGACGTCATCCGGCGCCGGCTGGAGGGCGGAGATACCTCTTTCGCGCTGGACTATTTGCAGGAACTGCGCTTTGTGGCGCTGGACGGCCACCGTCCGGCCCTGGCCCTGCGTATGCTGGAGACCCGCCACCACTACGCCCCCCTGGTCCACCACCCCGACCCTGCCGTCCGGGGACAATTGGTGGACCTCCTGGCCTCCGTGCAAGCCATCGCCTCAGAGGATGCGCGAGACTTTCTGGAACGATGTGCGTCGCCGGAACTGGCCGCTCAGGTGGCCCGGTATCCCGCCGAGCCCCCGGCCTATTTCTGGCTGTACTATCGGTTGGAGGAGTGGATTTACCCTTTCCTTGCCCGTTCCCGGGCCGCCCGCCGCCTGGCGGCCGACCTCCTCGCGCTGGCAGCGGAGGCGGCATCGGTTCGGGAGTGGATGGAGCAGAGTGTCGGCCATATCCTGCAGGCCCTGCACGCCCCTATCGCGGGATGAAGTAACTATTCAGCCCGATGGAGGTCACCCTCTTGGCGCCGATGGGAAATTGGCCTCCCTTGCCACAGACCACAGACCATAGACGACGGTGGTCGGTGGTCCATCGTCCGTGGTCGGTGGTCTGTCGCCTGTCGTCCATCCGTTGGAGGAGATAGAGATGGTCCCACAGGAGATTCGCCAGCGAGTGGAACAACTGCGTCGGGAGATTCACTACCACAACTACCGCTACTACGTCCTGGATTCCCCCGTCATCAGCGACTCAGAGTACGATGCGCTGATGGCGGAACTGCGGCGGCTGGAGGAGCAGTACCCGGAACTGGTCACGCCCGATTCGCCCACCCAGCGGGTCGGCGCACCGCCCGCCCCGGAGTTCGCCCAGGTGCGCCACCCCGCCCCCATCCTCAGCCTGGAGAACGCCTTCGGCCCGGAAGAGGCCTGGGCCTGGCTGGAGCGGATCTCCAAACTCCTCCCGCCCGGCACCCGGCTGGACTTCGTCGTGGAGCCGAAGATTGATGGCCTCAGCATCGTCCTCCACTATCGGGATGGGACCTTCAGCCTGGGCGCCACCCGGGGGGACGGGGAGGTGGGAGAAGACGTCACCGCCAACCTGCGCACCGTCCGCCAACTCCCCCTCCGCATCCCGGTGAGCCCCGACGGCCCGAAACCGCCACCCTACCTGGTTGTCCGGGGAGAGGCGTATATGACGGTGCGCGCCTTTGAGGAGTTCAACCGTCGCCAGGCGGAGAAGGGGGAAAAGACCTTCGCCAATCCCCGCAACGCGGCCGCCGGCTCCCTGCGCCAACTGGATTCTCGCATCACCGCGCAGCGGCCCATCAGCCTGCTCTGCTACCAGGTGGTGGCCTACGAGGGAGAGCCGGCCCCGCCGTCCACCCAGTGGGAGACCCTTCAGTACCTGCGCGCGCTGGGCTTCCCCGTCCCCGAGCAGGCCGATTATTGCCCCGACTTTGAGCGCGCGGTGGCGTACTGCCGGGAGTGGGAGCGGAAGCGGGATACCCTCCCCTACGAGGCCGACGGGATGGTCATCAAGATCAACGACCTGCGGGTCTCCGCCGACCTGGGGGTGGTGGGCCGGACGCCCCGGGGGATGGTGGCCTACAAGTTCCCCGGTCGGGAGGCGACGACGCGCCTGCTGGACATCCGGGTCAACGTGGGCCGCACCGGCGTCCTCACCCCCTACGCCGTCCTGGAGCCCGTCCCTATCGGCGGGGTGACCGTCACCAAAGCGACGCTGCACAATTTTGACTACATCGTCGAAAAGGACATCCGCATCGGCGACCGGGTGATCGTCAAGCGGGCAGGGGAGGTCATCCCGTACATCGTCGGGCCGGTGGTGGATGTGCGGACCGGCGAGGAGAGGGTCTACACGCCCCCGGACCGCTGTCCGGCCTGCGGGGAGCCGGTAACCCGTGTGCCCGGTGAGGTCGCCGTCTATTGCGCCAACGCGGCCTGTCCGGCCCAACTGGTCCGCCGCATCTCCTACTTCGCCTCCCGGGGGGCGATGGACATTGAGACCTTGGGGGAGAAGACGGCCCGATTGCTGGTGGACCGGGGCCTGGTCCACGACATCGCCGACCTTTACTTCCTGCGCAAGGAGGACCTGCTGGGGTTGGAGGGGTTTGCGGAGAAGAAGGCGGAGAACCTGCTGGCGGGGATCGCGGCCTCTAAGGAGCAACCGTTCAGCCGGGTACTGACTGCGCTGGGCATCCCGCAGGTAGGGGGTGTGGTGGCGGAGACGCTGGCCCGCCAGTTCCGGTCGGTGGACCGGCTGGCACGGGCGACGGAGGAGGAGTTGCAGCAGATCCCGGGCATCGGGCCGGAGATCGCCCGCGCGGTGGTGGAGTGGTTCCGCCGTCCCCGCCACCGGGAGATAGTGGAGAAACTCCGGCGGGCCGGGGTGAAACTGGCGGAAGCGGCGCCGGTCGCCGAGGCGGGGCCGCAGCCGCTGGCTGGCCTGACCTTCGTCATCACCGGCACCCTATCCCGACCGCGCGAGGAGATCGCCGCGATGATTGAGCGCGCCGGCGGCAAGGTTACCGATAGCGTCAGCCGCAAGACGGATTATCTGGTCGTCGGCGAGGCGCCGGGCGGCACCAAGTACCGCCGCGCGCAGGAGTTAGGAGTGCCGATGATTAATGAGGAGCAGTTGTTGGAGATGATGGGGTGAAACGTGAAGCGTGAGGGAGGAAGCGGTTGGTCCGGCGGCTTCGGGAGTGTCCGAACGTCCTGGCCGTCTTTCTCTTCGGCTCCCAGGTGGATGGCTACGCCTCTGGTGAAAGCGACGTGGACCTGGCGGTGCTGTTTGAGCGGGACCCCTCTCTGGGAGGAACTGGACGTGGGCGTTGCCGCCGAGGAAGCGCTGGGGATGGAACGGGTGGACGTAATCAACCTGAACCGGGCCCACCTTCTGCTGCGCCACCGGGCCATTGGCGGCCTTCTGATCTATGAACGGGACCCGGTCCGGGTCTCTGATTTTATAGAGGAGACCATCCTTCGCTATATAGACTACGAGCCGGATTTGGAGGCCTTGTACCAGGACTACGATCAGGCGCTGGAGGAAGCGTATAGGAAATAGAGAAGCGGGGCTGGCCCCCCGCTTCTCTCCCCTGCCCGGCCGTCATTCCTCCCCGGCGGTGGCGACGATGACCCGTGCCGGGCGCAGCAGCCGGTCGCCGATGCGGTAGCCCGGCCGGACCACGTGGACAACGGTATCCGGCTCCTTGCCGACCCGCTGCGCGGGGACGGTGCCCACCGCCTCGTGCCAGGCCGGGTCAAAGGGCTGACCGTCGGCCTCTATCCGGCTCACTCCTTCCCGGCTCATCAGGTTCATCAAACTCCGATGGGTCAGTTCCACTCCCTGGCGGATGGACTCTACGTCGGCGCCATCTATAGAAAGGGCCCGGGCCAGGTCATCGGCCACTTCCAGGAAGTCCCGCAGCAGCCGCTCCCGATCGGCGGCGATGCGCTCCTCCGCCAGGCGCTGCAGCCGTTTGCGGAAATTATCCATTTCCGCCTCCAGGCGCAACGCCCGGTCTTTCCACTCTTCCAGTTCCTCCCGCAGCGCCTGTTCCTCCTTAGAGGGGCCCGCCGGAGCCGATGGAGCGGCGGCCGGCGTCGGCGGCGTGGGCGGCGGGGCCTCCGCTATCGGTGGCGGAGCCTCATCCACCGGCATAACCGGCGAGGGCGGTGCCTCCTCCAGTTCCGGCTGGATAATGCGAATGGGGATCCGTTTTCGGGTCGTCACCGGACTTCCTCCTGCCAATGCCATACGGAATACGCAATCCGTACTCCGTATGGGCGTTACGTCTCGCGGAACTCCCCCTCAATCACATCCCCTTCGCCGCCGGAGGGGCTGGCGCCGCCCGGGGTGGGGCCACCCGGACCGCCTGCCGCCTGTTGCCGGGCGTACATCTGCTGGCCCAGCGCCATACTGGCCTGCCGGAGTTGCTCTATGAGCCGCCGGATGCGGGCGATGTCCTCGCCCTTCATCGCCTCCCGCAGGTCGCGGATCAGATCCTCAATGCGGCTTCGGTCGGTGCCGGGCACCTGGTCGCCCAGTTCCCGCAGGAACTTCTCCGTCTGGTAGATGACGCTATCGGCTGTGTTGCGGGCCTCCGCCAGTTCCCGCCTCCGCTTATCCTCCGCCTCGTGCCGCTTCGCCTCATTCAACAGCCGCTCCACCTCCTCCTTGCTCAGGTTAGTGGTGGCGGTGATGGTGATGCGCTGCTCCCGACCCGTTGCCTTATCCCTGGCCGAGACGTTCAGGATGCCGTTGGCGTCAATGTCAAAAGCGACCTCAATCTGCGGCATGCCGCGCGGAGCAGGCGGGATGCCCTCTAGGTTGAAGCGACCCAGGCTGATGTTATCCGCCGCCATCGGGCGCTCCCCCTGCAGGACGTGGATGGTGACGACGGTCTGCCCGTCCTCGGCGGTGGTGAAGATTTCGCTCTTGCGCACCGGGATGGTAGTGTTGCGCGGGATGAGCGGGGTCATCACGCCGCCCAGCGTCTCCACCCCCAGCGTCAGCGGGGTGACGTCCAGCAGGACCACGTCCCGTACCTCGCCACCCAGCACGCCGGCCTGAATGGCCGCGCCGACGGCCACCACCTCGTCCGGGTTGACGCCCTTGTGGGGCTCCTTGCCGCCGGTCAGTTCCCGCACCAGGTCCTGAATCATCGGCATGCGGGTGGCACCACCCACCAGTACCACCGCGTCCAGGTCCCGGGCGCTCATCTTGGCGTCCCGCAGCGCCTGCTCAAAGGGGCCGCGACAGCGCTGGACCAGGTCGGCGGTCAACTGCTCCAGTTTCGCCCGCGTCAGCCGCATCTGCAGGTGCTTGGGGCCAGAGGCATCGGCGGTGATGAAGGGGAGGTTAATCTCCGTCTCCAACATCGTGGAGAGTTCAATCTTCGCCTTCTCCGCCGCCTCCTTCAGCCGCTGGAGCGCCTGCCGGTCCTGCCGCAGGTCAATCCCGTACTCCTTCTTGAACTCATCCGCCACGTAATTGACGATGCGCTGGTCCCAGTCGTCGCCGCCCAGGAACGTGTCGCCGCTGGTGGCCTTGACCTCAATGACGCCATCCCCGACCTCCAGGATAGAGACATCAAACGTACCGCCGCCCAGGTCAAAGACCAGAATCGTCTCCACCCCCTTCTTATCCAGCCCGTAGGCCAGGGAGGCCGCCGTCGGCTCGTTAATGATGCGCAGGACCTCCAGGCCGGCAATCTTCCCGGCGTCCTTCGTCGCCTGGCGCTGGCTGTCGTTGAAGTAGGCCGGAACGGTGATAACGGCCTGGGTGACCGGCTCGCCCAGGTAGGCCTCCGCGTCCTGCTTCAGTTTGCGCAGAATCATAGCCGAGATTTCCTGGGGCGTGTACTCCTTCCCGGTCTGCGGAATGTAGACGCGCGCGTCCCCCTGGGGGCCGGCGATAATCTTATAGGGTAGAATCCGGCGGGCCTTCTCCACTTCCGGGTCGTCGTAGCGGCGCCCCATCAGCCGCTTGATGGAGAAGATGGTGTTCTCCGGGTTAACGATGGCCTGCCGACGGGCCGCCTGTCCTACCAGCCGCTCGCCCGTCTTGGTGAAGCCGACGACGGAGGGACAGAGGTTGCCCCCCTCGGCGGTGGGGATGACGACCGGCTCGCCGCCTATCAGTACCGCCACAACTGAGTTGGTCGTTCCCAGATCAATCCCCACAATTTTGCCCATACTAGAACCTCCAGGTTGGTAAATTGGTAGATGGTAAATTGGTAGATGGTAAATTGGTGATGGTAAATTGGTAAATGGTAAATTGGTGATGGTAAATTGGTAAATGGTAAATTGGTAAAGCGGTATTCAGTATGCCACGGGTGTATGAGAAATCTGTTAGAGGCGCATTAGAAATGTGTTAGAAACATCTACTCCGTGGGCCGCATCCGGATGCGCAGGGCTACTTCGCGAAGGGTGGAAAGGGTCAAGAAACCCGCTCCGGCGGTAATCAGGCCCGCTGCGACGAAGACGGTTTGCACGCCCAGGAAGTGGCCCAGGAAGGCCGAAAGCCCCTCCGCCAGCGCCGTCCCGGCGGCGACGATGAGCGCCACCGCCGACTGGACCCGCCCCCGTACCTCGTCGGGGGAAAGGGCCTGGACCATCGTATCCAGCGCGCCCCGGGCGATGACGATGCACATCCCTAAGATCACCACGCTGAAGAGGACAACCAGGTAGTTAGGGGCATAGGCGAAGCCAACGATGGCTCCGCCCGACAGAATCAGCATCCAGCCCACCAGCCGGTGAAGGGAGAACCGGCGTGAGAAGCGGGCCGCGACCAGTCCGCCCAGAATGGAGCCGACGCCCAGCGCGCTCATAGCCCCCCCGTACTCCAGCCCTCCAGCCCCTAACCGGACCTTGAGGTGAGGGATGGCCAGAAGGACGACCGCACCGATACCCAGGGTCGCCACACCAGTCACGGGGAGAATACGGCGCAGGGAGGGGGAATGGTAAATGAACTTCAGTCCTGTCCGCATATCCTGCCAGAGGGTCCGGGAGGGGGCCAGGTGAGAGTCGCCGTTCCGCAGGGGCGGAATGGAAATCAGCAGGATGGTCGCCGCCGAGACCACAAAGGTCGCGCTATCAAAGATGATCGCCGCCGGCCAGCCCCACAGTTCCACGATACTCCCGGCCAGCGTCGGACCCACGATGAGGGCCAGGATGTAACTGCCCTGAATCATCCCGTTGGCGGCCAGGAGAAGGTCATCGGGGACGATGTTGGGGATGCTGGCATTGCGGGCCGGATAGAAGAACGCGCCGACCATCGCCAGTCCTGCTGCCGCCAGATAGAGAATCCAGAGGTCGCCCGTCGTCCGCACCAGCAGGGCCGCCAGGACCAGGAGCGCCCGCAGGAGGTCGGAGGCGATCATAACCCCCTTGCGGTCTATCCGGTCGGCGATAACGCCCCCCACCAGCCCGAAGAGGACCTGGGGGAGAGCCAGGGAGAGGGCCGGGATCAACAGCGCCAGCGGCGAGGGGGAAAGTTGGGTGATCAGGGTGACGGCCGCGATCAGGAGACACTGGTCCCCGATCTGGGAGAGCAGTTGCCCTATCCAGAGGAGCATGAAATCCCGCTGCTCCAGCAACGGCTGCAGCAGCCGGAGTCCGGGGTGCTCGCGCCGGAAGAGGACGGATGCTGGCTCTTCCCCTTCTACCTGCATGTTCAACAGGGACGCAACGGGTTTCTCCATAGGCACCGGTATCTATTGGGGGGCCCAGGCTAACAGCCTGCTATGTCGCGCAGGCCGCTGTAGCCCATCCCACCAGGCCTGTAATACCATTTACCGGGACCGGACCAGCACGGTCCACGTTCCTTTCTGCACCACTTCGTCCCGCTGATTCAGCAAAGTGGCGGAGACGGTCACGAAGCCACCGCCCAGATGAGGCATCTCTTTCTTCTGCGTCGCGACCATCCGCACCCGAACGGTATCCCCAATCCGGATGGGGGCCCGGAACTTCCAGTCCAGCCCGATAAACGCGATGGCCGTCCCCTCCATCAGGCCTGTCTGCCAGGCCAGCCCACTGGCGATGGAGAGCCCCAGCAGGCCATGGGCGATGCGCTCCCCGAACATCGTCGTCCGGGCGTATTCCGGGTCCACGTGCAGCGGGTTGGTATCGCCAGAGAGTTCGGCGAAGGTCAGGATGTCCGCCTCGGTGATGGTGCGCGGCGCCGATTCTATCTCTTCGCCGATGACGAACTCTTCAAAGTACCGTCCCCGGGATTCCATCGGATGCCTCCTGATTTGAGGTAATATGCCAGGTACTTTTGGAAGTGCCTGAAACATCAGACCCGGTATCCTCCATGACCGCCCGCAATGCCTGAATAGCCACCTCTACCATCCCATCATCGGGTGGGCGGGTGGTGAGCCGCTGAAGCGCCAGGTTGGGGCCCATCAGCGGACGCATCCAGGGCCGGTGGGCAAAGCGGGCGCTGAACCGCATCCACTCGTAGGCCAGGCCGACGATGAGCGGGATCGCCAGTATCCGGCTGACGGCTCGCCCCATCAGCGGCAATTGCCCCAGGGGGGCCAGAACCAGGACCGAAATGACCACCACGGTCAGCAGGAAGGAGGTGCCGCAGCGGGTGTGGGCCGTAGAGTGGGCCTGGACGGCCCCTACCGTCAGCGGTGCACCCGCCTCATAGGCGTTGATGGCTTTATGCTCCGCTCCGTGGTAGGCGAAAACCCGGCGAATGTCGGGCAGAAACCCGACCCCCCAGATGTAGCCCACCACCAGGAGCAACCGGACCAGTCCCTCCAGCAAACTGTCCACCAAAGGGGAGAGCGGCAGAGGGAGCAGGCCCACCAGCAGAGAGGGCAGGACCATAAAGAGGCCGATGCCCAGGGCCAGGCCCAGCAGTCCGCTGACCCATCCCATAGCGCCGCGAAACGGGCCTGCTTTCTCCTCCTCGCCCAGGGCCACGTCCGCCGACCACATCAGAGCGCGGACGCCCAGCCCCAGCGCGTCCCAGAGCATGGTCAGCCCGCGCAGCAAGGGGATGCGGGGGATGGCCCCCCGGTATATAGCCGACCGGAGGGGCTCGGTGCGGAGGACGATCTCCCCCTGGGGGTTGCGGACGGCCACCGCCATACGGCGGGCGCTCCGCATCATCACTCCCTCAATGACCGCCTGTCCCCCATAGGGCTCCGGCGACGCCAGAGCAGGATAAATCTCGTGCCGCGATGAATCTTGTGCTCTGTTGATCATAAGTAGCGCGAGCCGCCCGGCTTGCTCTGCAGGCTGATAGCCTTCGCTCCAGGGCTGCCAGGGTTGCTTGGCAAGCGTGGCTGGAAGGGCAGGATGAATCCTGCGCCGTCCGTTCAAGATGGACGACAGACGACGGACTACCGACGACGGACCACCGTCGTCCAACGCTCATTCCAAGTCGTATTCCACCCCCAGTTCGGCGGCGATGGCCCGCAGGTCGGCCGCGACTTTGGGGTTCAGGGGGATACCCTCCCGCTGTCGTCGCTCCGTCTCTTCGTACTCTTTCTCTCCGTGAATGTAGATGCGGGTGGCCCCCTCGGCCTTCGGGGCGTTCTTCAGCCGCCGCTGGAGGTCGTCCATCGCGGCCTTGAATTCGTCCAGAGGTCGGAACCCGTCCACCCGCCAGGCCCCGAAGAAATGGCCCAGGTTGGCAGGCAGGGGCTTGCCGTCCGGCGTCTTCGGGTAGACCAGGTCGGCGTAGGCAGCGCCGGAGAGGACCGCGCAGAAGACGTCCACCCAGAGGGCCAGGCCGTACCCCTTGTGCCCGCTGAGCAGTTCTCCTTCGCCGCCCAGGGGGAGCAGGCCGCCGCCGGCCCGCTTCTTGAAGTTCTCCAGCACCCGACCGGCGTCATCGGTCGCGATGCCGCGCTCATCGGTGGCCCATCCCAGCGGCATGGGCTTCCCCAGCCGGTGGTAGACCTCTAGTTTGCCCCGGGGGACAGTGCTGGTGGCCATATCCAGGACAAAGGGACGCTCTTCCTCAGCGGGCGCAGCGACAGCAATGGGGTTGGTCCCCAGCATCGCGTTGCGGCCGAAGGTCGGCACGACCAGGACGTCGGCGTTGGTCATGGACATGCCGATGCAGTCGTGCTCCAGGGCCATCATGGCGTAATATCCGGCGATGCCGTAGTGGTTGGAGTTGCGCACGGCGACAAACCCCGCGCCCACCTCCAGCGCCTTGCGGATGGCCCGTTGCATCGCCCGATAGGAGACGGGCTGGCCCAGGCCGGCCCCGGCGTCTATAAGGGCTGTGGCCGGCGTCTCATGCACCACCCGCTCCTGAGGACGAGCGACCATTATACCGGTCTGCAATCCCTCCACGTACCGGCGCAGTCGGGCCACGCCGTGGGAGTCAATCCCGCGCAGGTCCGCCGTCACCAGTACATCGGCGGTGATACGGGCATCCTCCTCCGGCACATCCAGTTTCCGGAAGGCCCGTTCGCAGAACGCCCTGAGGGGCTCTGCCCAGACGCGTACTACTTCGGCCATTATTCCCTCCGTCGAGGATTTCTGTCAGTGAGGCTCCACACCTGTGCAGACGTATGAGATATCCGGGGCCCCTTTTGCTCTCCCAGGCTATTCCTCCTTCCGCCGCCAATGGACAGGTCTGGTGCGCCCTTTTCCCTCGCATTTAAGAGCCACAGGCCTGAACGCCCTTCGTGTCTTTACGGGATATATCCCAATCCAACTCCCACCGCACCCGCTCCAGAAGCGCGTCGGCCCGCAGTTCCTCCAGCCGGTAGCAGGGGGCCTGGAGATGGTCCGCCAGCGCCTGCGCCAGCCCCTGGTCAAAGGACTCATGCTCCATATTGATGACTACCGACCGGATGTGGGCCTGGGGGAAGAGTTCCGCAATCCGGTGGGACTCCTCCTGGGGCGGTATGTCGCTCATAGAGACGTTCCCGGCCCCGTCGGTGAGGAGCACCATCAGAGGCATCAGGTCGGGATGCTGACGGAGTTCGCGGGTGATGACCTCGTAGGCCAGGTTAAGCCCAGCGGAGAGGGGAGTTTTGCCCCCCACCGGAATGTCCTGAAGCGCTTTCTGGGCCCGGGTCACGCTACGAGTGGGCGGCAGCACCAGCTGGGCGCCGTTCTTCTGGAAGGTAACCACTCCCACCCGATCCCGGCGCTGGTAGGCATCGGTGAGCAGCGACATGACAGCCCCTTTGGTCGCCTCCATCCGCTCCGCCACCGCCATAGACCAGGACGCGTCCACCACGAAGAGGATGAGGTTAGCCATGCGGCGGACGCGCACTTTCCGGTGGTAATCCTCCGGGCGGACGACCAGGGCGGGCCCGCCGGGCCGACGGCGGCGGCTCTGATAGGGCGCGGCGGCTCGCAATGTGGCGTCAAAAGCCAGGTCGGCGGGGTCGTCAGGGGAGGGGCGGGCCTGGATGTAGCGCCCGCGCTGCTGATCGGTACGGGTGGTGCTGCGCCGACCAGTTCCGGAGCGGGTCAACCGGTCCAGAGGGGTATCCAGCCGTCGGGGGTTAAAGGACTCCCCAGCGGGAATTTTCTTCCCCCCTTCCCACCACTGCCCCTCGGAAGGCCATTGGGGGATGTTCTGGAAGAGAGGCTCACGCGGCCGCTCCCGTCCCTCGGAGGCCATCTCCCCCGTCTCCGCCTCTATGGGCTTCTTTTTCCCCTCCGGAGGGACGTCCTCGTTCACAACCTCCTCTGCCAGCGACGGGTCTTTTTTGGCAACCTGGGCGCGGGCCTCGGCCAGCCGTTCCCCCAGATTGTCCAGCGTCGTCTCTACCGGCTGAAGGGGATGGCGACGGAGGCGATGGGGTAAGGCCAATTCAGCAGCCAGAAGGATGTCCCGGTCGGTAATATAGGCGCGTCCCTCAAAGGCCGCGTTGGCCCGGGCTGCCTTCAGGATGACCATGTCGGGCCGGTGGCCGTCCACCCGCATTTCGGCCATCATCGCCGCGATGACAGCCAGATCGCCCCGAGTGTGACGGACCTGGGGCAGGAGTTGGCGGGCCCGGGCAATCTCCCGGGAGAGAGCCTCCTCACGTGGCCGCCACTCTTCGTAGAAACCCTCGGGATCGCTCTCAAAAGCCAGGTTGCGCTCTATGATGAGCATCCGCTCTGCCGGGTCGTGGACGCCCTTAATGTCCACACAGAGGGCAAAGCGGTCCAGGAGTTGGGGGCGCAGGTCCCCCTCTTCCGGGTTCATCGTCCCGATGAGGATGAAGCGGGCCGGATGGCTGAAGGAGATGCCCTCCCGCTCCACCACGTTGACGCCCATCGCTGCGGAGTCCAGGAGGAGGTCCACCACGTGGTCGTCCAGAAGGTTCACCTCATCCACGTAGAGGAGGCCGCGGTTGGCCGCCGCGAGGACCCCCGGCTCAAACCGCCGCTCTCCCTTTTGGATGGCCAGTTCGATGTCCAGGGTGCCCACCACACGGTCCTCGGTGGCGCTCACCGGCAGGTCCACGAAGGGGATGCGCCGGCGCGCCACCGGCAGGGGCTCGCCCCGCTCCAGCCGCTCGCGGCAGTTGTCGCACATCCCCTCAGGGCTGTGGGGGTCGCAGTGGAAGGGGCAGTCGGCGACGACGTCTATCTCGGGCAAGAGGGCAGCGAGGGCCCGGGCCGCGGTGGACTTGGCCGTGCCCCGCTCTCCTCGGATGAGCACACCGCCGATCTGCGGGCTGATGGCGTTCAGGATGAGGGCGCGCTTCATACGCTCCTGGCCCACGATGGCGGTGAAGGGGAAGACGATGGCCATGCTCTCGTTCGCCTCTTTCGCGCTAGGAATGCAAGATTCGCGATACCACAGGTCCATTATAGCGCGGGAATGGGGCGAGGGCAAACATCGGGTGGTCTAGCGGAGGGCTGCTGCAGCGTCCTCCCTTTGCCCCGCCCCTGCCCCTGTGATAGAATGCGCGCGGGATCAAGTCGTGAGGAGGGGAGCATCCCGTGCCGCTGGAGTTTGACATCCTCACCCTCTTCCCCGAGGTGTTTGAGGGGGCGTTCCGTGCCGGCATCATCCGACGGGCGGTGGAGGCGGGCCTCGTCCAGGTGCGGGTGCACTCCCTCCGCGCCTACGGCGTGGGCCGCCACCAGGTGACGGACGACGCCCCCTACGGCGGCGGGGGCGGCATGGTCATGAAGCCGGAGCCCATCTTCGCC
>JASFBC010000285.1:0-6307 GCA_036172315.1 Anaerolineae bacterium
AAACCGGGGAGGTTAGTGTTATCTGTCCCCCAATCGGGATGACGTTATGCAGACCACCGACCCTGGGCCCCAGTGGTCCGTCGTCCGCTGTCTACCTTCGGGAGCGCAGCATATCCCCGTACATCTGAATGGCCCGCTCTATCTCCTGATATGCCCGGTCCAGCCCTTCCCAGCCCAGCGCTTTCACCTCTATCTGTTCCAGGTCTTTGTACACGCTGAAGAAATGGCTCACCTCCTCAAGAAAGTGGGCAGGGACATCGTCCAAGGAGTGATAGTTGCTGAACAGTGGGTCAGTGTGGGGGACGGCCAGAATTTTATCGTCTATCCGACCCCGATCCAGCAAGTGGAAAATACCCAGCGGTCGGGCCTCAATGACACAGCCGGAGAAGGTGGGCTCGTTGGTCATCACCAGCACGTCCAGCGGGTCGCCGTCTTCGTGGAGCGTACGGGGGATGAAACCGTAGTCGCCCGGGTAGTGGAGGGAAGAGTAGAGGACCCGGTCCAGTTTGATGAAGCCGCCCTGTTCGTCGTACTCGTACTTGTTCCGGGACCGTTTGGGGATTTCCACCACCACATAGATGACCCGAGGGACATCCGGCCCCGGAGGGAGTTCTCGCCACAAGTTGACTATCGGCATCGTCTGACCTCCTTTGAACTTTCCTGATAGGGTTGTAAAATCTGCAGAATATCCGCTCCCCAGGTCTCGCAGGCCCAGGGGCCGAAGCCGTCCACTTCTGCCAGTTCGTCCAGGGTTTGCGGATTGCGCACGGCCAGAGCCTGCAGGACGGTGTTGGGCAGGATGACGTCCGGGGCCCCGCCGCGCGCTTCGGCGACCCGACGGCGCCATTCCCGCAGAGCCTGGTACCGCTCCCGTTCATCGTCCGGATAGGCCGCGCAGGGAGGCTGGGGGACCGGTCCGTTTTCGCCCCGCGCGATGGCCTCCAGGATAGCCGGGCCGTATTGCCGGACCCAGTAGCGAGGGAACCGTCCCAGCGCAGCCAGTTCGGTCAGGGTGCGAGGATGGGCCCGTGCCAGCCGAACTAATACGTCGTCGCTCATGACCCGAAAAGGGGGGCGGTCTTGCAAACGGGCCAGTTCATCCCGCCAGAGGTAGAGTTGCCAGAGGACGGCCCGTTCCTGATCGTTCAGCGAATGGACGGCCCGCACCCGCCAGAACGCGTCCGGGCCGTAATGCGGGCCAGCGGGTGGGGTCTGGGCCAGCCGGGCGAAGGACTCGATGGCCTGTCGGACCCGGCCCGTCCGCTCCAACTCCCGCATCTCTCGGTCCCTCAGAGGGAGCAGGTAGCGGGTGTCCCAGGCCGCGTACTGCAGCGCATCTATGCTCAGGGGCCGCTGGCCCCAGTTGTACCGCTGGTAGCGCTTGTCGGTGTGAACGCCGAAGTGTTCCCGCAGCAGGTCGGCAAGCCCCGCGCGCGGCCAGCCCAGGATGCGGGCGGCCCGCATAGTGTCAAACAAATTGGCGAACCGGAAGCCGAAATCTCGCTTCAGACCGGCGATGTCCTGCTCCGCCGCGTGAAAGACTTTCTGGATTCCGGGGTCGGCGAAGACCTGGCCCAGCGGGGAGAGGTCCAGCCCGGCCAGCGGGTCCACGATGTAGTCGGCGCCGGGGGCGGAAATCTGGATCAGGCAGACCCGCTCATGGTACACGTAGAGGGAATTGGATTCGGTATCCACCGCGATGGCCGGCTGGGCCTGCAGGGCGTGTATCAGGGCCTGCAGGTCGTCTTCGCTGACAATAAGGATCCAGGTTGCTTCCGTCACTGGTCGTTCTGTCATCGGGTCATTTTTATAGCCCCATAATCGCCCGGGCAATGAGAAAGTAGATGACCAGCCCGGTGGCGTCCACCAGGGTGCTCATGGCTGGGCCGGAGACGACGGCCGGATCAATCCGTAGACGGTGAGCGATCAGGGGCAGGCTGGCGCCGATTATAGCGGCCCAAATGACGATGGCGCTCAGGCTGATGCCGACGGTCATCGCGAGGGGGATGGGAGAGCGCCAGGTGAGGGCGCGTAACATTCCGAACGCACCCATAGCCAATCCCAGCAGAAAAGCGGTGCGGATCTCCCGCCAGATGACCACAACCAGGTGGTGAAAGGTCAGTTCGCCTAACGCCAGGGCACGGATAACAGCGCTGGCGACCTGGCTTCCGGCGTTCCCGCCTGTACCGATGAGCAGGGGGACGAAAAAGGTGAGCGCAATTGCTTCGGCCAATTCGTGCTCAAAGAAGCGCAGAACATTGCCGGTAAAGGTCTCCGTCACAAACAGCAACAGGAGCCAGCCGATGCGCTTGCGGAACATCTTGGGGATGGGAGTATCCAGGTACGGCTCGTCCAGTGGCTCGGACGCGCCCAGGCGATGGATGTCCTCAGTGGCCTCGTCTTCCAGGACGCCGACCAGGTCGTCGTGGGTGATGAGGCCCAGGAGGCGACCCTGATCGTCCACAACCGGCAATGCCAGCAAGCCATAGCGGGACATCAGACGGGCGGCCTCTTCCTGGTCGGCGCTGGCCCGGATATGGATGACCTCGGGATCCATGATTTCCTGGATGCGGGTAGTGGGCGGGGCCACGATGAGTTGTCGCAGGGAAACGACGCCGACCAGGCGATTCTCCTCGTCCACAACGAAGAGGTAATAGGCTGTCTCGGAATCGGGGGCCAGGGCGCGCAGGTGGGCGATGGCCTCTTCGGCGGTCATATCCTGGTGGAGGGTGACGGTGGGGGAAGTCATCAGGCCGCCAGCAGTCTCATCGGGGTGGGCCAGGAGGGGCTCCACCTCGTCGGCCTCTTCCATCGCGGAGAGGGCCTGAATGGCCCGGGCGGGGGGAATGTCGCCCAGCAGGTCGGCAGCCTCATCCGGCTCCATCTCGTCCAGGATTTGGGCCAGGGTCTCCGTATCCAGGCGCGTGGCCAGTTCGGCGGCCTCCCGATCCTCCAGTTCTTCCAGGATGTCCGCCGAGTCCTCTACGTCCAGGCGCGGCAGCAAGGCATCCTGTTCTTCTGGCGGCAGTTCGCCGAAGAGATCCGCCTGGTCCGGCGGGCGGAGGGATTCTATCAGGGCCACGGCCCGATCCCAATCTCCGGCGGCGAGGGCCGCCCGCACCTGGCTCAGGATGAAGTCTATATCCACTGCCTGGCTCATAACTCACTCCTGACGGGATGACATATATTATCCTACGGTTTTGTAAATCGGCAAATCAGCGTGCGGAGTTTCTACGCAACCGCTGACTCCGAAGGTTGAGACTAACGGCTTCATCCCTGTTTGACAATCCGGAGTTTCTACGCTATCATTAGACGCGCAAACCCCAGGGTGTACCCGGGTCGGTCATCCTGAGCCCGCTCCCTACCCCCTCTCCCTGCGGAACAAGGTTCGGGAGAGGGGAAGGGATAGCGGCGAAGCCGCCGGGGGGTGAGGAAGGGCGCGCAAAGGGCACAAAGGGGCATTTGACCCCCTGCATCCCTGTATCCTTCCCAGGAGGTCCTGTATGGCCGGTTACGAACCGAAAATCATCGGCTTCCTCTGCAATTGGTGCAGTTACGCCGGGGCGGACCTGGCAGGCGCCACCCGGCTGAAATATCCCCCCAACCTGAAAATCATCCGCGTCCCCTGCTCTGGACGAGTTGCCCCCGAACTGGTCATCCGGGCCTTCAAAGAGGGCGCGGACGGGGTGATGGTGCTGGGCTGTCATATCGGCGATTGTCACTACGCCACCGGCAATCACCGCACCGCCCGCCGAATGCCGGTCCTGCGAGCGCTCCTGGAATTTACCGGCATTGAACCAGAGCGCTTTCTGGTGAAATGGGTCTCCTCGTCAGAGGGCGAACTCTTCGCCCAGACGGTGCGGGAATTTACCGAACAGGTTCGGGCGCTTCCCCCACTACGGGAGCGGATGAAATCATCTTCCGGAGGCCAACGATGAAACTCTACCGACGGGAAACCGTCCCCTGGACCGATTCCCAACTT
Organism: Anaerolineae bacterium; assembly: GCA_036172315.1. Classification (GTDB taxonomy): domain Bacteria; phylum Chloroflexota; class Anaerolineae; order B4-G1; family DUEL01; genus SpSt-77. Next base: position 3,983 of record JASFBC010000285.1, read on the forward strand.
CTCTACCACGCCCTTCCCCGCATCGGGCGGGAGGGATTGAACCTGCTTTCCCCCGGCTCCCCCTACGTCTGTATCGGCTACTTCCAGGATGTGGAGCAGGAGGTGGACCTGGATTACTGCCGAGAGCACGGCATCCCGGTCTTCCGACGAGAAGTGGGCGGCGGGGCCGTTTATCTGGACGGCGAACAACTCTTCTACCAGTTAGTCATCCACAAGGATAACCCGCTGGTCCCGAAGGAAAAGGCGGCGTTCTACCAGAAGTTCCTCCAGGCCCCCATCGCCGCCTACCGGGCCCTGGGCATCCCCGCCGAATACAAGCCGGTCAACGATATCATCGCCAACGGCCGCAAGATTTCCGGCAACGGTGTAGCGGAAATCGGCGATTTCATTGTCTTCGTCGGCAACCTCATTGTGGATTTTGACTACGAGACGATGGTCCGGGTGTTGCGGGTGCCCGATGAGAAGTTCCGGGACAAAGTCTACAAGACCCTGCAGGACAATCTCTCCACCATCCGGCGGGAACTGGGCACAGCACCGCCGCGCGGGGAACTCTGGGACCTCCTGGCGGAGAAATTCATGGAGATTCTGGGCCCGCTGGAGGTGGAGACGACCGTGGACGCCGAATGGCGGGCCGAAGCGGACCGGCTGGCTCAGCGGATGTTGACGGATGAATGGCTCTTCCGCCGGGGCCGACAGCAAATCGGCCGCGAAGTGACCATTCGCTCCGGCGTGCAGGTCTGGCAGAAGGCCTACAAAGCCCCCGGCGGCCTCATTCGGGCAATCGCGGAGATCCGCGAGGGCGTCATTGCCGATATTTCCCTCTCCGGCGACTTTTTCTTCTACCCTGCCGGCCGGCTGGCCAACCTGGAGCGCGCACTGGTAGGCGTGCGGGTGGAGGAAGTGGAGAACGTCATTGCCCGTTTCTACGCCGAGCACGGCGTGGAAAGCCCGGGCGTAACCCCTGCCGATTTCGCCGCCGTCCTGCACGGGTAGATAGACGGGAGCGAAGCATCCTGGATTTGCCCCGATCTGAGCCTGGCGGTACCGCTCGAGATAAAACCGCCACGCTCCATTGTTTTAACAGGCCAGGAAGTGACGAATATCCCGTCACTTCTGGGAAGAAACTCCATTGACACGTTGCGGCGGCCATGTTACAGTCGCCTTGGCAATGAGCAACGAACTGCAGATTGATGCCCTCCCACCGGCGAAAATGGCCAGCCGCATGGAAGAGGTGGGAGTCACCAAGGCGAGCCTGGATTTCTGGACCATGCGAAGTGCGGCTTGGGATTCTTGCAGGCCATCGCGCTCGGCGTGATGTGCAATGCCCTCGTCTGTCTGGCCGTATGGCTCTGTGCCTCGGCCCGGTCCACAACGGATAAAATCCTCTCCATCATTTTCCCTATCACCGCCTTTGTCGCCGCCGGGTTTGAGCACAGCATTGCCAATATGTACCTGATTCCCATCGGCCTCTTTATCAAATCCTGGGCGCCGGCGGCCTTCTGGGAGGCTATCGGCAAGACACCGGCTGACTTTCCTCATCTCACCTGGAGTGCTTTCTTATTGAGAAACCTCCTCCCGGTGACCGTCGGGAACATCCTTGGCGGCGCCGGTTTTGTCGGCCTGACCTACTGGTTCATCTACCTGCGCCCGAAGAAGAAGGTGGAAGTCAAGCCGGGAGTGAAGCCGAGAATTCTGGTGGTGGACGACGATCCGGATTTTGTGGACCTTTCCCGGCGGATTCTCTCCAAAGCGGGGTATCAAGTCATTGCGGCCAGCAGCGGCCAGCAGGCGCTCCAGATCATGCGGGCGGAGAAACCGGACCTGGTGATGCTGGACGTGATGATGGCGACGCCGCTGGAAGGCGTGGGCGTAGCCCGGGAAATCACCGCCGACCCGGCGCTCAAGGCAATCCCTGTAGGGATGGTCTCCAGTATTGACAGCAGCCAATACGCCGGTCTCCTGCCCGACGACCTGCAAATCCCGATAGATGCCTGGATCAGCAAGCCCATAGACCCGGACCATCTTCTGCATACGGTCCGTCGTTTCTTACCGTAATTTGAATCCCTTACATCCTTGTATCTTCGCATCCTCTGTGAATATCCCTTTTGCGCCACCGGAGACGGGCGGGAATAATAAAGAACCTGCTTGACAATACTTGCTTTGTATGCTAAAACTTTTCCGAAAATGCTTTACCTGATTCCAATCTCCGGGAGGTACGATGACAGAGGCGTCCGAAGTTTTAGACCTCACCCGTGTAGACCGGACCCTGGCCCGTCAGGTGACTCCCGGTCGCTGGGAGAAGATGCTCTCCTGCATCCAGTGTGG
>JASFBC010000286.1:0-5656 GCA_036172315.1 Anaerolineae bacterium
GTCTTGCGCGCCAGGCAACCGGCGTTTTCGCGTCTCCAAGACCTGCCGACCGGCTTCCGTCTCCGTTTTGGCCACGCCACGGGCCACACGCAGGCGGGTGTCCATATCTATCAGGGTGGCGCGCCAGAATGGCCCACTTTCGGCGCTCTCTGGGTGGCTTTTTTTCACCCTTGTGGCCCACGTAGGCCCATAGGCTGTCCAGTTGACCGCGCTGGATCCGATAGCGGGCCAGCAACTCCTCTTCAATCGCTTCGGCATGCTGAGCAGCGTCGCGCAACCAATCCAGAATGGTGTCTTCCTTGTGCCCTTTGACGCGGGCCAGACTGCTGATGCGATTCCCTTCCGCCAAAAGGGCGAGGGTCTCAATGATCTCATTCTCGGGCGTGCGACGACGGTAGAAGAGCGTGCCTTGGGTTTCTGTGAACGTGCACCCACAGGTGAAAAAAAGGCCACCCAGAGACCACCGAAAGTGGGCCGTTCTGGCGCGCCACCCTGATGGATATGGACACCCGCCTGCGTGTGGCCCGTGGCGTGGCCAAAACGGAGACGGAAGCCGGTCAGCAGGTCTTGGAAACGCGGAAACGCCGGTTGCCTGGCGCGCAAGAACAGCCCACTTTCGGCGCTCTCTGGGTAGCCTTTTTTCACCTTGTGGCCCACGTAGGCCCATAGGCTGTCCGGTTGACCGCGCCGGATCCGATAGCGGGCCAGCAACTCCTCTTCCATCGCTTCGGCATGCTGAGCGGCGTCGCGCAACCAATCCAGAATGGTGTCTTCCTTGTGCCCTTTGACGCGGGCCAGACTGCCGATGCGATTCCCTTCCGCCCAAAGGGCGAGGGTCTCAATGATCTCATTCTTGGGCGTGCGACGACGGTAGAAGATCGTGCCTTTAGTTTCTGTGAACGTACGCCCACACGTGCGGCACAGGTAGCGTTGGCGACCCGCCCTGGTCTTGCCACATTTCCCGATGTTCTTCTGGTGCTCGCCTTGTGGCTTGCCGAAATCCGCCCAGGGGCGTAGCGTCGCTACGCCCCTACACTGCTCCTGGCTTAAAGGATGTCCCCGTGATACCTCATTATCTGTAAACACTCAAGAGGGAAACTGCCGAAAATAGACTTTGGGCGATTTGACCTGTCGCTTGCTCAAATTGGCAAACCAGGGCTTGAGCTGGCGCACCATGAAGGTACCCTCGAGCAGGTCGAGGTAGCGCCGCACCGTAGACTCGCTAACATCCAGGGTACGGGCGATTTCGGCGGCATTCCGGACTTGAGCGTGGTAATGGGCCGGCATGTTCCAGAAGCGAAACATGCTGACGGCTGGAATATTCACCCCCAACTGCGGCAGATCCCGTTCCAGAAAGGTTTGGATGAAGTTCTTGCGCCAGGCCAGGCTGTCGGCGTCCGATACGGCCAGAAACGAGCGGGGGGAAACTGCCGCGCAGCCAATGGCGCGTTTGCATCTCAGCGCCAACCTCAGCCAGGCTGAAACCGGCCATGCGGATGATCTCCAGCCGTCCGGCCAGCGTTTCAGAGGATTGACGCAGCATGTCCGGCGAGGCGCTGCCCAGGATCAGAAAGCGCGCCGAAAGGGGGGTGCGATCACAGAGCACGTGCAGCCCAGGGAACAGGTCAGGTCGGCGCTGGATCTCGTCAATCACCACCAGACCGGTCAGGCCCTGCAAAGCGGTCATGGGCTGGTCGAGCCGGGCCAGACTGATCGGGTCTTCCAGGTCGAAATAGTTCAGCGAGTCGGGGGGGGACGAATTGACGGGCCATGGTCGTTTTGCCGCATTGGCGTGGCCCGATGAGGGCAACGGCCCGGCTCCGCGCCAGAGCGCGCTCGATAGTTTGCTGCAGATGGGGCCGTGGATAGATCATACCGCTATTATACCACGAAAATCCGTCATATCAAGGCGGATTTTCATGGTGTAGGTGTAGCGCAACTCCTGCGGAGTTGCGCTACAAGTCCGGGTTGATATAAGTGTATGGCCAATCCTGCCCATCGGTCACCAGCCCGGCCTTGACCGGGTTGTTGACCATGCATGCCAGGATGCGCTCGAACTCATATTCGTCGCGCACAACGTGGTCGTAACTTTCATGCTGCCAGAAAGCACCGCGATGGCCGAGGACCTGGTTGCACAACGCGCCGCTTTCTCCCTTGAGCAGGCGCATGGCGCGGCTGAGGGCGGTATAGGGTTTTCCATCTCGGCGGGGAGGCGGGTCCGGGATGCCCTGCTGGTCAATCAGCAGGTGAGCGTGATTGCGCCCGGGGGGGCCGTTGCGCCCTGCGGCTGAAGCCGCGGGCAACGGGGGCGAAGGCCGCCTGCGCGGGCTTCCCCGCCGGGCGCGGTCTCCTGAGCGCGTCCAACAGGAACAAGGCGGCGGCATCGGGATGCCGCCGCTTGCCCAGGCAGAGAGGGTATGCTATCATGTCTCCATCCCTTATCACCCCCCTGGCGACGTGGAGAAAGGCTATGATCCGCCAACGACCGACGCTTCTGCTATTCGCCGGCTTCTTGCCGGCCCTGGCGCTGCTCTTCCTGTTGCGCGCCCCTGCACAGCCCGCCGGGAGCATCATCCTCGATGGCCGCGCCGACAACGCCTACGGCCCCGCTCTGGCAGACGACCCCGATGACCTGCATAGCAGTATCGAGGGTTGGATCGGGACAAGTTGGACCGAAGTCTACAGCCTCTACGTGACGAACGACACACAAAACCTCTACGTCCTTGTCCCTCTGCCAGCCTACTCACACACCCAATCCTCCGGCTCCTACGGCCTGGTCATCGCCACGGGCCGCTACACCGCCACCGGCGGCAGCGCTCCGACCGACCCGTGGGGCAACGCGATCACCTTCGCCTACACCGCCACCTACGCCAACGTCGGGGAGGCCCCCACCCCGCTGCCCTACCGCATCATCCCCGATGTCATCTTGCGCGGCAACATTGTGGGCCGCGACTGCTGCGGCATGTACGACAACGGCTGGAGCGAACTGCGTCGCTGGAACGGCAGCAACTACAGCACCGGCGGCGGCGTCAACTGGGGCGGGCTGAGCGGCGGGACGATGGTCAGCCAGCGCCTGGCCTTCGCCGATGGAGAGGGACTGGAGTTCGCCATTCCCCTGGCCGACCTGGGACCGGCCTTCGCTCCCGGCACTCCCGTCCACCTCCAGTTCTTCGCCACGCAGACAGCGAACACCAAAGGGGCCTACGACACCGTCCCCAACGACGACCAGTCGGCAGGCTGGGACGACCCGACGGTGCAACGCTTCCTGGCGACGTACCTGCTCGTCTCCGCCCAGGACGTGCGCATCCTGTCGCCCGTCGAGGGGACACATTTCCTCACCGCGCCGATCACCGTCACCGGCGCGGTTAGCCCCAGCGGGCAGGTCACCGTCACGCTCTCAGTCAACGGCGCGCACTTCTACACCCCCACGCTCGACGGGGCGGGCCGCTTCACCCAGGCCGTGTCGCTCGACCCCGGCGTCAACACCATCACCGCCACCGCCGTCAGCACCATCGGCGTAGGAAGCGACGTGCGCCACGTCACCTACGGGCCCGCCGGCGCCGACGACGACATCTGGTGGGGCTGCCTGGGCCACTTCACCCGCGACGAGACCTACCGACAGCCGTGGGGGGCCATCCCCACCACCGCCACCGTCACCCTGCGGCTGCGCGCCTGCCACGACGACCTGACCGGCGCGGTGCTGCACGTCTACCTGCACAACCAGGGGGAGGTAGCCACACTGACGATGACCCGCGCCTTCAGCGACACCACTTACGACTACTGGGAGGCGGTCGCCACCGCCCCGGCGACACCCACCCTGATGTACTACAAGTTCGAGGCGATAGATGGGAGCGATCACGACTGGTACGTGGACGATGCCGCCTTCGACGGGCGCAACGGCTGGGGCCACGCTGTGGACGAGAACCCCGTCTACGACGCCTTCCGCATCACCGTCTACGAGCGCGCCTTCCAGACCCCCTCCTGGCTCCAGAACGGCGTCGTCTACCAGATCTTCCCCGACCGCTTCCGGGACGGCGACCCGACCAACAACATCATCAGCGGGACGCACGTCTTCTACGACAACCTGCACGGCGGTATCACCTATACGACGTGGAACAGTCTGGTGCACGACCCACGCGAACCAGGGCCGCTGGCGAACCGCTGGAGCGAGGACTTCTACGGCGGCGACCTGCAGGGGGTGACACAGCGGCTCGACGACCTGCGCGCGTTGGGAGTGACGGTCATCTATCTGAACCCCGTCTTCCTCTCCCCCTCCAACCACCGTTACGACACGGCCTCCTATGAGCAGGTGGATCCTATCCTCGGCGGCGACGCCGCGCTGGCGGACCTGCTGGCCGCGGCCCACGCACGGGGGATGCACGTCATCCTCGACGGCGTCTTCAACCACACCTCGTCCGACAGCATCTACTTTGACAAATACTCCCGTTACCCGACCCTCGGCGCGTACGAGTCGCAGTCCAGCCCCTACTTTGACTGGTACACCTTCTCCAACTGGCCCGATGGCTACCTCTCCTGGTGGGGGTACGACACCCTTCCGGTCCTGCGTTCCTCTAACCCCGAGGTGCGGACTTACATCTACAGCGGGACGGGCGCCATCGCTACCCGCTGGATTCTCTCCGGGACGGCGGGCTGGCGCCTGGACGTGGGCGGGGACGTGGACAGCGGCGCGACGACCCTGAGCGACGGGCGCAGCGACTACTGGGAGGGCTTCCGCGCCCGCGTCAAAGGGGCCGACCCACAGGCAGCGATCATCGGCGAGGAGTGGGGAGACGCGACCTACTGGCTGTTGGGCCAGGAGTGGGATAGCGTGATGAACTACCGCTTCCGCAGCGCGTTGCTCTCCTTCCTGCGGGACACCCCCTACACCGACAACGACAACAACCCTGGCTCCGCCAGCGGCCCACTGAATCCCATCACGATCTCGCAGTTCGACGACTGGCTGCACGCTATCCAGGAAGACTATCCCCCCACGGCCTGGTACGGGATGCTGAACCTGGTCGGCTCGCACGACACCAACCGTGTCCGCTTCGTGCTGGGCCACGCCCAGCACGCCGATGGCTCCGATCTGAGCGCGGCGGAGTTGGACGCGCGGCAGGGTCTGTTGGCGATCCTGCAGTTCACCCTGCCCGGCGCGCCGACGGTCTACTACGGCGACGAGGTGGGGCTGGATGCCCCCGGGCGCTGGGCCAACAACACCTGGGAGGACGACCCGTACAACCGCGCGCCGTACCCCTGGCCGGACACGCCCGGCCATTACCAGGCGCGACCAGCGGTGCGGGCGCTCTATGCCCAACTGGGGCGCATCCGCGGAGCGCACCCGGCGCTGCGCACCGGCACCTTCGACACCCTGTTGACCGACGACACGCGCGGGGTCTACGCTTTCGGACGCACCCTGGGAATGACCGAGACGGCATTGGTCGTGGTCAATCGCAGCGGGACAGCACGGACGGTAAGCGTGCCGTTGAACGGCTATCTGGCCGACGGCACGTTGTTGAGCGACCCCCTGAACCGCACACACGTGGTGGTCAGCGGGGGTGCGGTCACGGTGACGCTGCGCGCCGAGTGGGGCGCGATCCTGACCACGACTCCTGAGTATTGGGCGTACCTGCCGGTGGTGCGACGGCGGTGACGGGGG
>JASFBC010000287.1:0-10039 GCA_036172315.1 Anaerolineae bacterium
GTTTCGCACCCTTCCCTACATTGCCGCGCTGAGGCGGGAGGTATACGAACCGCGGTAAAGCCGGTTTGCGGGGGAGAACCAACGGAGGCGGTGCGGCGGACTCGCTGCACCGCCTCCGTTTTTCCGTATCCATAGCGCGGAGGGCCCGTTGGCCTCCCGGTAAGCGACGATTCTCTGGGCCAGGAGAGGGCCGATGCGGGGAAGTTTCTGGAGATCCTCAGAGGCTGTGTCGTTGTTCACCGGAGTGGACTCTTTCGGAGATGGGCTGCAGCAACCGGAGAGGGCGGGGTTTCTCTATGCAGTACATACACCTGCCGCTGGCCCTGCAGTTCCAGGGCCAGGTTGACTATGGGTGATCGGCGTCCCGGGTCGGTCCGCTGGCGGCACAGATGGCATGATCCACCAGGCTCCCTGGTGGGAGCAGATATACCCCCGGCCTCTGGACCGCCCCGTAGACGTATGCCTGGTTGGAGACCTTTTTTACAAACCTTCTACCTCTGCTACAGGGCACAGGCTGTCCCTAATATGAAACACTCTCCGCCAGTATTTCAAGCTGGTGTTGGTGCGGCCTTTCCGGTGGACCTATACCGGAAAGCCGCTGGCGGCTTAACTGGGGAGGGATTTATGCCACGATGCACTATCTACCCGGCTTGGTTATTACCCACATATAGGTGAAAGAGGCGGCATGGATTACGCTGACCGCTTTTTCAGCATAGCAGCACCAGAGACGAGAGTGGAAACTACCCATTTGGAGTATTGTCCCTATACGTATAATGCGGTAAATTATAAGTAGTTCAATATCTTATCATATGCCAAAGGAGGTCAGAATGTTCAGAAAAGCATTATCGGGTGTTATAACTTTGGTGCTACTTTTGGGCTTTGTTGTGACCGTAGGCGCCCAAGGGGGTATCGTCAACCCTCCTCCTCCCGCCGGTATGCGACCGGCAGCAGATGTAGGAATGATGAATCTTCCCGGTGGAGGGTGGTGGACTGGCTTCCAAGTTGTCAATGTAGGTACATCTAACGCAACTGTCGTGGTAACCCTTTATGATTCACAGTCTGCGAACACATATCAAAGCGTGTCTAAGATAATAGCTCCAAACGCATCGTATACTTTCAGCCCTTTAAACAATGCAGATTGGACTACTTCTGTACCGGATGGTTTCATTGGATCAGCGGTGATTAGTGCAGATCAGCCAATTTTGGCTATCGTGAATGAACAAAACAACCTGGCTGGTGCCAGTGGTATTGCTGCTGGCTCTTATCGTGGTTTCACCGCTGATCAAACAGATACACGCTTGCTTTTCCCGCTTGTGAAGTATGACTATGGTTCTACTCATAGAACAACTACTTTTTTCGTCCAAAACGCTTCAGATACGGCTGCAGATGTTTATGCAACTTTCCGTATCGGGGCAAACATATATACAAAAGTGTATCCTTCAGTGGGGCCTTCCAAGCTTCAGGTGATCAACCCCAGTGATGCAGGTGTGCCACTAGGAAGTTTGGGTTCCCTCGAAATCACCTCTACCGTGAGATTGGCTGGCATATACAATGAGCACCAGCATAGTGCAACGATTGCCAATACCTTGCTCAGCACTAAGGGGTTTGCGCCATCTGAAGCGGATACTATTTTGTACGTGCCTTTGTACAAGCAGAATTATAACACTGCTTATAGTGGCATCCAAGTTCAGAATGCGGGAACGGTTGCCGCTACAATTTACGCAACTTACACTGTCTCCTATGGTGGTAGCGGCACTTATTTTTACAGTCTGCTTGCTGGCCCGGGCCAGTCCGCTACATTCTTCAACGTGCCGGGTTGGCCTGCAGGCACATATGGCTCTGTAACTCTCTCATCCAGCCAGCCGTTAGTGGCAATTGTCAACGAGACAAAATATAGCACGGGGCAGAGTGGCGTTTACGCTGCTTTTGCTGGGTCTGGGGTGACAAATTGCGCCGTAGCCCCCCTTTGGAAAACGCGATGGAGCGGCACTACCTCGGGTCAGCAGTCGGCGATTGTAGTGCAGAACGTGGGCCCCGTCGCAGCCACGGTGAACATTACGTTTACTATGACTGCTGGCAATGTGGGGACCTTCACGCCTTCAGGACGCACCGTGAATCCAGGGGCTAGTACAACTTATGGCCCTGGTTCTTTCAGTGGTGGGCCGCCTGCCGACCAGCCTGCTACTGGTTCTGTCGTTATATGTGCTACCCAACCTATCGCAGTTTTAGTCCAAGAGACCACACTTCCAGGTTGGACCCCACGCGATATGTTGAACTACGAGGCCTTTAACCAGTAGATTTTCCCTGATGTGGAATTAACAAAGCGAGAAGTGAAAATTCACTTCTCGCTTTGTTTTTGGTACGGTATGATTTTGGCTTTAGACTAATACTACAACGATGGTTTCAAGTGACTCCCAGCCTCTGAAGGGTACGCTTGCGATGGGACAGGTAAGCTCTGTGGTTAGCCTGCTGAATCTGGCGCAACACTTTCAGCGCTGCCTCCTCATTGAAGACCGGCCTGGGCAAGACAGCCTGCAACAACAAGCGAGCCTGGGATACGGTCAATGCTGGCGCGTCCCCCTTCAAGTCATGTCGCACGCTCACCAGGAAGAGATGAGCGATCATTATCAAGACCATATGGTGATACCATCCCCGCCAGCTGTGCATCGCATATTGGTTCATCTTCAGTTCATCTTTGCAATCTTCGATACTCCGCTCTATCGGCCAGCAAGCGGCGCTCAACCATGCCAACTGCGCCTCCGGTGTTTCCCGAGGCGCGTTGCAGAGAAAGTACTTGATCTCCTCGGTCACCCCATCCCGACGGAGGATCAGCCAAATCTCCGGGCCGGGCAAGCCATTCTGTACGGCGCCTGGTTAGTTTTGCGCGCCTGCCATCAGCCACTCAAGGGCTGAATTCTCTTTATGCACAATCATTTTTCGCCAATGTCCAGCTGGTTATTTGCTTGGAAAGGTACTGTTCAGGCAGCTAAAACCGATTAGAAACCGCCTGTGTTTGCGTTACCGAATAGAAATGCCCTACTTTTGCGCAAAATCAAGGTGTCAATGTCCCGGAATTCATATCTTTTTGCAAAATATCAGCGCTGCTGCTCTATTCGCTCCAATTCACGCCGGGCATCGCCCGCTATAGGCGAATCTGGCTGGGCACTTATGCAACTTTGGAAAGCAGATTGCGCTTTTTCTAAATCGCCCTTTTTCAAATATGCTAATCCCAGCCCGTAGAATGCCTCAGCATAGACAGGACTGAGCCTGACCGCCTGTTCCCATTTTTCGATAGCACGGTCAACGTCACCGCGCGCATATAGTGAAAGACCCAGATTGTACATCGCATAAATGTCATTAGGGCGCAGTACCAGAACGTTTTCAAATGCAAAGACAGCATCATTATAATTTCCTAGCGAGTAATCAACAACCCCGAGATTGAAATAAGCGTCGGCATACTCCGGTTCTAACCATATTGCAGATTCAAAAGCCTCTCTTGCTTCCTGCAAGCGTCCAAGGGCGGCATACGTGAGACCAAGATTGTACTGAGCAGCAGCAGATACAGGTACAATCCGAACCGCCTCCTGAAGATGTGCTAATGCCTTATCATATTCGCCCCTCTCGTAATATACTCGTCCTAGGTTATAATGGGCCTCCGCGAAATTTGGGTCTGCCTTTAGGGCCAATTCCCAAGCGTTGATTGCACCCTTTACATCTCCGTTACGATAGAGGGAGACACCTCTCTCGTTATAGCGGCTTGCTTCTGCTGTATTACCCGGAGTGGCGGTGTAGGAGGGGGGGAATTGTAATGGTGAAAGTGTTGCTTGGGGAGAGGCAGCAGGAAGCGTTTGGGGCCTTGCACAACCCGAGATTATCGATAACATTATAATAACAAGAATGGTTGTCATGAACTTGCGAGTAGACATTGATACCTCTTTGAGAAAAATAATCCAAACAATAGGATGGTTACGTAAACGAGGAGGCTGATGCCCAATGCTCCCCATGTGTTCAGCAACAGGCCAAATACGGATCTCGTTAATCCCATTGCAATTAGAGCGATCAGCGGGAGGCTAAGGATACTCATTGGTATCCGTGATACTTTTCTGTGAACAAATAGCCACTGCATTACTCCGAATGCTAACTCCGACATTAAACGTGCTATGGCTGCTCCTACTGCTCCTCTAAACGGAATAAGAACCAAGCTAGCAACTAAATTTACGCCCAACACAAGGGCAAGAAATCGTGCTGATATTCTTTCATGACCCGTCGCTATCATAATCCCGGAAGTGGGAGCGTTGAGCCATGAAATGGCCAAACTCCAGATAAGCAAGCCAATAACGCGAGACGCATTTTGGAATTGTATTCCCCACAAAGAGGCTATGTTAACAGCTTGGAAACTAACCGAAGTCGTTATAGGGAAAGCGAGACCGGATAAAATTAGCAAAGAACGAGCGTGTGTCCTTTCGAGTCGTTTGTTAAGAGAGTACACCTTTGAAAAAGTGGGTATAGCCACGCTCAAATAAACCTGTGTCAATAGAGAAGATGACGCCACAATGGAATCAGCTATACTGTAAAAGGCTATATCCTCCAGCGTGCTTAGTAAAGACAAGAGGTAAACATTAGACTGAGCGTATATAACGAGCAAAACATTTATGATGAGAAAGGGCACCGAAGCCAAAATCTGCGTTTTCATAATCGTAAAAGATATGTTTGGCCATGAACTGCGAAATGAGGAGAATAGCTTAAGGAAACCCAACAAGCTGCCGATCCAACTGACAAAAGTTACAGAAGCAGCCACTCCTATAAGGTCTTTCCCTGTAAAAAGTGTTCCCCCGCAGGCTATAATTCTTGCCAAACCAGTGAATGAAGCGATTAAAGCGTATGGAAGTATACGATGCTGAGCTATAAAGCTTGAGCGAGTGATTTCCCGAATGCTTTCCGGAAAGAGCTCTAACCCCACCAATATAAATACAATCTTGGGATAGGGTAAAAGTGAAACCACACAGCACAATAACAGCCAGCTAAATAACGATAAGCCAAGTCTTACTCCTGTAAAATTCAATAGGTATTTTTGAGCGTCTATTTGACTAACCGAAAGTTCTCTAATGATTAGATACCCTGTGCCAGCTAAGGTCAGAATCTGCAAAGTTGAACGGAATGTAGAGGCAAGCGTATAAATTCCAGTAATAGTGGGACCTAGATAACGCGCTATGAGCCAGACTATTACAATGTGTGACGACCTATATATTAAATCTGCAAGCAAAAGCCCAAGAGAATCACGGGCTATTACTCTATAGTGTTCAGGGATTCTATTTTTTAACACAGTGACAGATGTACCCCAGAGTGAAGTCTTGGTTTTTGTCTAAGCGGTCTAAGTAATAAAGTATAAGAGGGACAAATATCCAGAAGATAAGTTGTGTTAAGCGGCGCGGCAAGCATATAATCCACTGCCACCATAGAGGTCCTTGGTTAGGAAACAGGTGAGCATGTAGTCCTTGCAAGACTGCCGATAAAAACCAAAAGTATCCACCGATTGGCTTTACGAAAACGACTTCAAACTCAGCCTGTTCAAACAAATAGCGTAATCCAAAAGAGGTGTAGCGATAGTAATCATGTGGTTTTTGGTGCTGAAACCACCATTGTGGTACACTAACGAAAAGATGGCCTCCAGGGCGCATCACTCGATTTAACTCTTTTAAAGCAAGTTTAGGTTCTGACAAGTGCTCTAAGACTTGGGTGCAGATGACTACATCACATACATCATCTACCAATGGGATGCTTAACAGGTTGCCAATAACATCCAAGTTGGTATAATTCCACGAAGGATCACCTTTACAGAAATCAAGCGCTATATAGCGAGTATGTGAAAAAAACTGTTGGTATTGTGCCTCTCCTGCGCCGGCATCCAGCACTATTGAATCCTTGTCAGCTACATCCTGAGCTATCCCTATCAGGTCTAGAATAGCCTGGTAATCAATACCGACTCTAGCGCGAAGCCATTTAGGCAGCGATTTGAGAAATTCTCGTCTTCCCAATTGCTCCTCTCCCTAAAATAACTTGCCTTTAGCAGGGCATAAGCACTTGGCTACCCCCCCACATCTGGGGGGCAATTCCGGAAACTCGGTCAAAGATGAGCGAACCATAGGTAACTTGTGCTGAGGAAGTTTAGAATGCATATATTCTTCACTTGTGGCAGAGAAGTTTCATACCCACGTAATTCCTCCTTTTTACGGGCGTTACGTCAATTGGGCACAGTTTCCGCAGTTTCGGCCGACCATCCTTCTATTTTGCACAGAATGATCAAGACCACAGGGGGAATATTTAGAGCACCAACCAAAAATGTAGATTTGTATTTTGTTGGCTTTTTTGGCCAGCCATTGGTATTCCCTGCACGGTTGCGCTGGAAAGGGCCCCTCGTTCTGGACGCGTTTGTCTCTACCTATGATACATTGTGTTTTGATCGGCAGATTATTAAACCCAATTCTTTACTAGGTCATTTGGCTTTATATTTGGACCTGATGAGCACCCGGTTGGCTGACATTGTGATTGTAGATACTCGCTCTCAGGCCTCATACTTTGAGCACATGTTTAGTTTACCTTCTTTTAAAATCCGAGTAGTTTATATGGGATGCGATGACGATTTATTTAAACCATTAGAGATTTCTAATCCTAAAATACCTATCATTTTATTTTATGGAACATTTCTACCTCTACATGGGGTGGACGTTATTATCCATGCAGCCAATTTGCTGCGTAATGAGCAGATTCTATTTCAGATTATTGGTCAGGGTCAAGAATATAACCATATTCGTGTTCTAGCAGAATCGCTAAATATACAAAATATAGAGTTTATACCCTGGGTGTCGCTACAAAAATTACCCGAAATTATTAATCAAGCCACAATTTGCCTGGGAGGACCATTTGGTCGTTCGGATAAAGCCAAGCGCGTTATTACCAGCAAGACGTTTCAGTGTTTATCCGCAGGCAGACCAACTATAGTAGGCGATACTTCTGCTAACCGAGAACTGTTTACTCATGGCGAGAATGTCTGGATGTGTCCAACAGGCGACCCTCAGGCACTAGCTATGTCCATCCAAATGCTATTGGATGCACCATCTCTGCGCGCTAAACTAGGGACAGAAGGGAGAAAGATAATTCAGCAAACCTGTGGCAATCTTATGACAGCACAAACTGTACGTAAGGTGGTAGAAGCAGCACTTCAACATAGGCTTGAGATACCAAGGACTAATTCGTAAACCCTGTATGTGCATTTGAGCATTTGCTCTAACCCGAAATGTTGAGCAGTAATTCTCCCCTGCTGACCCAACTGAGCTGCCATGTCGACATCTTCCAGAAGTTTCAATATTGATTCTGCCAACTCTCTCGGATTATTCGGTTCTATTAACAGTCCATTGATGCCATGTTGAATAAACTCTGGTATACCCCCTACTCTTGTAGCAACCACTGGCACTCCAGAGGCTAGAGCTTCCAGTAATGCTACTCCAAAAGCCTCTGATAAAGAAGGCATAGCAAATATATCAGCTTCTAGGTAAAGCCTTCTCACTTCGTCATTAGGCAGCCAGCCAAGGAATATAAAATTCGCCTCTACGCCCAATTGGCGGCACAACTTCTGCATTTTAGGTATATTATTATCATACCCTACAACATAGAATTTGATATCAGGTCGTCTCTTTACAATTAAAGGAGCCGCTTTTATCAGCACCTGCAACCCCTTTCGCTGCAGATTCCCTCCCACAAAGAGAACCATCCCCTCAGATGAATGGTAAGAGAGTTTTGAGGCCTCGTAAATATCAAAGTTAATACACTTGAAGCACCTGAATAATTTTCCGGGAGTTAACCGGTAGGCTACTTGAATGGCCCTACGGGTGTACTCACTATTGGCAATAAGAGCACTTAACTTGTGGAAGGTTAAACGTTCGCAGTAATGGACGAACAAATAATAAAGCCATCGCTTCCAAGCGTCCGCGTAATGCTGAGCATAATAGCTCAAAGGTTGTAGTTGTGCTGCATAGAAATCGTTGACGTTACCAATTGTGGCCGGATGATAACCTGCAAACCATAAGGCTTCCCGAGCATCTGTGAAATGAACAATGTCAAATCTGTCAATATTCATTGAGCGTAATTTATTTGCAAATTGCCACGCCAGAGATATCCAGCGGGCATGCGAACGCTCCAGCAGCGGAAAACCTTGTACGGTCATTACTTCTACATCTTCGGGAACTGTATCGTCTTTTTGGGCAGCCTGGGTTAGCAGGGTTATCCGATGTCCATCTCTGTGCAACCCGTATAGTAAGTTCCGAGCGTGTAAACCGATTCCACTGATTACCGAACGATATTGCTGAGTAACTATGCAAATAGAAAGCCTCTTCATAATACCACTTCCTGTCTCCTGGGTTTGCGTGCCTTAATAACTATATGATGTGTATGCCGAGGATCCAACCGTTGGAACAATTTGGCTATAGGCGGTGGCAATGGATAATATCCGAAACCACGTACTTGCTCGATTATTAATCCATGGCGTTTCAGCAATCTCAGTAGTGAAGCATACGCTATAACTACAATATGCCTGGTGAGCTCCTTTTCCGGGTGATCATTATACTCCCCTTCCTCATCTAATCCATGAGTAGCGCGATGCATTTGCCTCACTATAGACACATCGGCGTCTTCCATAGTGGTTATATTAGGCCCAGAAAATGGCTGCACTCCTATTAATAGTGCAAAAATGTTATGCCAAGAAGCCAGATTAGGTGTGTCTAATACTATATAACCACCTGGTCTCAAAACACGATACATTTCTCCAACAAAAGTGTACGGATCAATCAAATGTTCTAACACATCTGTAGCTACAATGACATCAACTGAAGATTCAGCTAAGGGTATATGGTGGTTCAAATCCGCTTGGAGTGGTATGATTTTCCTTGCTGATGCCTGCATTAGCGCCTTTGAGTTGTAATCAAGTCCTATTACTTTTTGTGCCCGCACAATCTGGGCTAACTCGGCAGTGTTTACTCCCTCTCGGCAGCCACAATCTAATAGCCAAGCTGTCGGGTTAACTTCTACCATCTGTTGGTAAGAAGCCCGCCGGGCATTACGCATAGCGAGATATAAAGAATCTAAGTAAATCCTCATTATTTTTTGAAACATGCCTGCAATGCGAGCCGCAATCACCTTCCCCACACCCCCTGGCTTCACTTCCGCCTCATTCGAAGAAGTATAGCCGCCTCCTCCAATTCAGCCGCTCCCCAATATCCCACATCCACCCCCAATGCACTACCCCTGCGCTCCCGAACCTCCACTCGGCCGCCGCCCAGGGGGGATCAGGTGCACCTCCGCCGAGGTGTCGCCACCCCGCAGGCGGAAGCGGCCCGGCGCACCTCTTCGCCACCCACCAGATGCCAGATCAGCCCGGCCTTCGTTCCCACCGGCCCCCGGGCCTCACCCACCACCACAATGGGCCCTCCGTTGTGGTAAAAATAGACCCACCGGTCGTGCTGCCAGCCCCGCCAGTCAACCAGCCGGATGTGCGCCCAGTCCTTCTCCGGCCCTGTCTCAAAGGCCACCACTTCGGTGAAGAGAAATACCTCTTTTCCAGTTTTCCAGTGCCTCCACGGCCCACCGGCCAGATGTCACAGAGATCCCAGAAAAGGCTCGCCCCTAAATAAGCAACCCCGGTCAAGAAGCTATGGCTATGCTAGATTGTGCTGTTAAGGTGCCCCATCTGTCGAGACCCAGCAGGACCTATGGACTGGAGATCTCCAACTCAGATCTCATCGCAAAAATCCAAACCCGATCTCTATGGTACAGAACTCGGAAGGCATGAGACCCTATTAAATCACGTGGAGAGAGAAGTTGGTTTGCTCCGGCCCCCACCTTTCCCTCCCGCTGTCCGATGTAAACGTATACGATTCCTCGTTCTTTTAGCATTCTCAACGTTTCGGGGTGATCAACTCCGTGTATCTGGATCTGAGTTGTTAACTTATTCACCCATTTCACATACTCCGGCTGTGGGCCTCGTTCT
>JASFBC010000288.1:0-14988 GCA_036172315.1 Anaerolineae bacterium
CGCGCCCGGCTCAGGTAGGGGCGTGGCGGCGCTACGCCCGTACTCGCTGGGAAGAGACCATGGCGCAGCGTTCACCTCCCCACCGCTCCTATCGGCGCCAAGCAGCATAGTCTGACAAATCGTGCGTGCACCCGCCCCCGCCCTCCGGCAGGCCGCACAGGCAGCAGTTGAGGTTGGGTGTCCAAACTTAGGTTCCAAATATCGGGCAGCGGCCCTTGCACCTGGAATCCCAAATGTGGTAAGATACAAGCCAAAAGGGGAAGAATATGTCCTTCCGGAGCCTGCGCGAATTCTTAGCTTTCCTGGAAAGACGTGGCCAATTGCGTCGTATCACCGCCCCTGTCTCCTGCCACCTAGAGATCACGGCCATCACGGATCGGGCTTGCAAATCGGTAGATTATAATGTAGCCTTGCTTTTTGAGAAGGTCACGGGCCATACCATGCCGGTGGTTACCAACGTTTTCGGCTCGTCCCAACGCATGGCCTGGGCTCTAGGGGTGGAGCGGCTGGACGATCTAGGGGCACGCCTGGAACGGCTGCTATCGCCGGATCTGCCCGGCACCTTCTGGGAAAAAGTGCAACGGGGATTGGAGGCCGCTGAGGTCTTGCGCTTTGCCCCCAAAGTGGTAAAGAGGGCCCCCTGCCAAGAGGTGGTGCTGCGGGGTCAAGAAGCCTCCCTTGCCATGCTTCCCATCCTCACCTGTTGGCCAGGCGACGCCGGGCCTTTCATTACCCTGCCCGTGGTTATCACCCAAGACCCCCTCACCGGCCGCCGCAATGTGGGCATGTACAGGATGCAAGTTTACGATGACCACACCACCGGCATGCACTGGCACATCCATAAGGGCGGGGCAGCCCATTATCGGGAGAGCGAAACCTTGAACCGGCGCTTGCCCGTGGCCGTAGCCCTGGGGCCGGAACCGGCCGTGATCTATGCCGCTACCGCCCCTCTGCCGCCCCAGATAGACGAACTGCTCTTCGCCGGCTGGCTGCAACGTCGCCGGGTAGAAGTGGTGAAATGCGTTACCAATGACCTGCTGGTGCCGGCGCAAAGCGAGGTCATCCTGGAGGGATATTGCGATCCGGCAGAGCGTCGGCTGGAAGGCCCCTTTGGCGACCACACGGGATACTATTCTCCGGCCGATTATTACCCGGTCTTCCACGTGACGGCCATCACCCACCGAGGCGATGCCATTTATCCGGCCACTATCGTGGGCAGACCCCCTATGGAGGATGGCTATTTAGGCAAGGCCACGGAGCGTCTCTTCTTGCCTCTGATCCGTCTCGCCTTGCCGGAAGTGGTAGACATCAACATGCCCCTGGAGGGGGGGTTCCATAACCTTGTGCTAGTTTCCATCAAAAAGACCTATCCCGGCCAGGCGCGCAAGGTGATGTACGGCCTGTGGGGCCTGGGGCTGATGATGCTGGCCAAGTGCATCGTAGTGGTCGATGACGATACCGATGTCCGGGATCCATCCCAGGTCGTCTGGCGCGTGACCCATAATGTGGACCCTCGCCGTGACCTGGTGATAGTGGATGGTCCCTTGGATGCTTTGGATCATGCCTCGCCTACGGCCCATTTCGGGGCTAAGTTAGGCGTGGACGCCACCCGCAAGTTGCCGGAAGAAGGGCATCCCAGGAAATGGCCGGAGGATGTCGTTATGACACCGGAGATCATACAAAGGGTAATGGCGCGTTGGCAAGATCTGTGGCGAGGGGATAATTCAAAATAACTCCTATTAAACAGTTCACCCATCGTAATATGGTGGGAACAAACGTTTCTTCCGCCTTGGCAAGATTCTCCTTAACTGCCGTATCATCCGCGAATAGGGCGATAATGATGTTGGTGTCCAGCAGGTATCTACCACTCATTGGCGTCGATCCGTTCGCAGCCTTCCCTCGCCGATCGCCAACTATTACATCACAGTCAATGAGGTCCTGGTCAAGGAAGGGCAGCTCCACGCGAAGCGTATCCGGGTCAGGGGAGACTAGGAAGGTTCTCGTGCTCCTACTCCAAAGGCGCAACGCTCCGGCAGGCAGGGCAGTAACGCTGGAACCGGTTGATCGTGGCGGCATACTCACTGCCCAGCAAGGCCTCCACCCGTTTTAGCAGCTTGCCGGGAGCGATAGGCGTGCCGCATACGATGCACCGCGGTGTTTCCTCCCGGTAGACAAGGGTTCTCCCCTGGCCGAGATACGCCAGGTCCACCGCCTTTTTGAGCCCGATAGCGCCACGTTCCACCTCAGGACACCTGAGCAGACATTGCCCACACGCGTTGCATAGCGCCGCATCGAAGGTGAGGCAGACGTTGTCGTCCCGCTGCTCAAAGTTCAGCGCCGCCGTGGGGCAGACTCTGGCACACATGCCGCATCCGGTGCACACGTCCTCGCGGATCTCTACAATGCCCAGAGGAGAATAAGGATGTTCAAGGGCCAAGTCTGCCCCTTCACCACGCTCCCGCCATTCGGGGGACTTCGCAGGGCAAGCTCTGGAGTGAAGCGAAGGGCCAGAGGGCGTATTGTAAGCCTGAGCCAGCCTCAGGAGCACGTTAGCTGTGGTTAATGGCTGAGAGCCGATAGCCGATAGTCGATAGTCGATGGCCGGTAATGTGCTGCTTACCATCTGCCATCTACCATCCGCCCTTGGCCATACGCCATCGGCCACCGGGCTATCCTCTCCGGGGGGCTGATATAGCGCCGGGGAAAGTTTGACCAACTCTGTCGGGGCCCCTATCAGCCGGAGATACGCCTGGCAATATGCCACCCGGCCCTCGATGGCTTCCTCCTGACCCATCAGGCATCCTTGGCAGGGAAGCACGCCCACCGCCCTGGCGCCCATCAGCAAGGGGGCCAGGAACCATGCGGGTGCCGCCATACCGACGCAGGGCAAGTGGACGGGCATCCAGCCCGCATGACATGAATCCACGGGTTCAGGCGCGCGTTGACATATAAAGAGGATCCCTCGCCGCTCGCTGTTGCCCATGGCCGGATCAAGCAGGGTGCGGAGTTGAGCTTCCAATTGAGCCAAAGCGTAACCAGGGAATTGGATGGCTTCCCGGGGGCAAGCGGCCAGGCACAGGCCACAGCTTTCACACCGGAGCTTCTCCAGCGAGATCTGTCCGTCCGCGGCCTGCAACGCGCCGAAAGGGCAAGCTTGAACGCAGAGCCGGCAACCTGTCTCGGCGAGGCAATAGCGCTTTTGGATCGAAGGAACTGGTCGATACTCCAAGAGTGAGAGGGTGAACAGGGATCGCCGGCTCACTGCGGTCGGCAGATAAGGCTTCACGTTTTCGGGTTGGCTGCCTGGGAACGCCCGGGCCCTGGCGATGGCGGCGGCCAGCAGGATCTTGGCCTTGTCGGTCGCCTGAGGCCGGGGATGCGCCAGGACCGCGTAAGCGCCCAGGTTGACCACCTCAATCCCCAGCGGATCTAACCCGGCCTTCCTCGCCTGAACTTGCACCTCGGCGGCCGCGTACTCCCTGGTGCAGAGTCCCAACACCAGTCGGACAGCGCCGCTGGCAGCCACTACCCGGGTTAGGTCTGCGGGTCGCCGGTCCAGGTTCGGTACAAACTGGACGTGGACCGCCGGCACCTTTTCCTGGAGCCAGTTCCGCATCTCTTCCAGATCAAGCCCATGGCCCAAGGTCGCCAGATCTGCGCATAAGAGCACCAGCGTCTTCAGGTCCGCCCTGTCAGCCATATTCTACCTCACTCTCTCCAGGAGGAGCGCTACCAGGTCCCGGTCATGGTGAACAAACGCATAGGCGGCCTCGGCCGTCATGGCATAGAGGCCGTCTCCGGCAGCTCTGGCGACCCGCCAGGTAAAGGCCGGGAACCACCGCCTTAAGTGCTGATCCAGAAACGCGCGTTCGTGCTCCAGAACCTGGCGGCCAGCTTCTAAAGCTTCATCTTCCCAGGCCCACGCTTCGCGGCTGCACAAAAAGGCCATAAACTCCAGCTCTACGGCGGCGTGGTCCGGCAACTCTCTCAGGGATGGCGACAGCCTCAGGCCGGCGGCCACATACTCACGCTCCACTTGCGCAGCAATCCAGCCAGCGGCCTGCCGGTCCGGGTCCAGGTAAAAGGATTCGTAAGGCTGGCACACTGCACCGTCCGGATTGATCAGAAAGAGGCGCACGTATTCCTGCTGCATGGTGGCGGTCCAGGCCCTCTCCCAATATTGGGAGAGGGGGAGGGGGGATGGGGGGTGGAGGTGAGGGCTGTCAACAGGCGCCGCCACGATCCATAAAAAGCGAAAGCCGCCAAGGGCTCGCTTCTCTCCAGCAACTCCTCGGCGGCCGCGATCAGGCGCGCCAGTCGTTCCTCGTCAGGGTACAGGAACAGGGCGCCAAAGAGGCGGTAGGCAGCCTGGCGGAAGCGAGCCAGGGATGACAAGGTCACTTCTCGGGTAGGAGCTCGTACACCACTGCCGCCAGGAATACCAGCATCACCCCCAGGATGAAGATGCCGGGAGCGAAGGGCACCCGTGGGTTACTGTAGACCGGGCTGGTCGGGATGCCCCAGGGCGCGGCCAGTAGGAAATAACTCACAACCTGAATGGCAAAGCCCCAGACGACCATCAGCATGGCCAGAGTTGCGCGCAATTAAAAACCTCCTGGTATGCTATGAGACACCAGACTGCCGAAGCCTCCAAGACTTCGGCAGTCTGGCCTATGCCCAACCTCTCTTCTACTCGATCTCCATGATAGGGAACACCTTGATGAACAAGACATAGAGCAGGGTCCCCAGGGCGAAGAGGCCGACGATGATGCTGTACTCGACCCACGTCGGGCTGTAGGAGCCAACGGGATAGGGTAGCAGTGGGCCGTGGGTCTGGGACGGGACGACGATGAGGACCCGCTTGCCGATGGCTGCCAGGTTGACCAGGATGCCGCTTACGACGGCGCTGCCGATGACATTGCGGCGAAATTCAGGGAGAATCGAGACGGCGAAGAGGAGCAGCAGTACCAGCAGCACCCAGGGCAGCCAGAGCGAGGCCCCGGCCGCCGGCATCAGAGCAGCCGTCGTTGTGGTGGGGAGGGTCTGAATGTAGATGATCACCGCCACGACCAGGGCCGCCGAGCCTGTGAGACGAGCGTACCGTGGCAGGAACACCGGTAGTTGCACCGCAATGGGTACCGGCAGGTGAGTCACGACCAGTATCCCGAAGGCAGCGGCCAACGACCCCACCGACAACCAGTAGAGCCAGGCGTACTGCCCGGTCAGCAGGGCCATGGTGGTGCGCACTTCGCGTTCACTGCCCATGTAAGTGGCTGTGAGCCATTCCACTACCATGAAGTAGAGGTAGACGACGGTCAGGATCATCAGGAGGCTGCCCAGCCACCTGAAGACGCCCTCGTTGAGCTGTTCCTGTGCCCCCAGCACCTGCCGCAGGATGGCAGCAATGATGATGAGCAGCCCAATCCCTGATACGCCCGCCATCACCACGAATGCCGGCGCCTGCAGGGCGCTGAACCAGCCGGGCCGGCCCATCTGGATACCGAAGATAAAGCCCAGGGTGGAGTGGGCCGTGACCAGGAGGGGCACGATGGCGATGGCTAGCCAGAAGCTGGTGCGCTCATGCCGCTCTCGCTCGGCGAGCGTGTCCCGGTAGCCCGATGCCCAGAGACGGTAGAAACCCTGTAGAGGGCCCGGTATCCGGGCACAGAGGGCGGCATCCCGCCGCGCATCCAGGAAAAGTAGACCAGGCTGGCGAAGAGGTAGCCGGCGATGACCAGGGTAAAGGTACCGAAGAAGGGCGACTGGGGCCGGGCGTACAGAAAGAGATTCACAATGCCACGCACCGGTTGCCCCAGGTCGGCCAGGATAGAGAAACCGGCCAGGATCAACGAGATGATGGTCAGGAGTTCGGCCATGCGCGAGACCGGTTTCAAGTGTTTCAGGTTGAGCAGCCGGATCAGGGCGGCGATGGTGATGCCGGCGAAGCTGACGCCGACGAAGTAGACGTCAAAAGCGACGTACAGTCCCCAGGGCGCGCCGCCCATCGTACCAATGTCCCGCAAGCCTGTCACGACCAGTCCCTCGGTGAACTGGCGGGAGTAGGCGTGGACGCCCAGGCCGATGAGAGCCAGCAAGATCAGCATTAAGAGATACCAGCCGCCGCTCAGGCGGCCAACCCCGTAAGGCAAGCGTTCGGTTCGAATAGCCATGGTTCACACCCTCGCTTTCACCGGTTCAATCTGTCGAGACTCCGAGCTTGGTGGCCGGCCACCAATGTAGTATACCCGGGGCTGCGTGCCCACCTCTTCCAGCAGGCGGAATGACGGCTTTTTCTGGAGCAGCCGGGAGACGTTGCTGTTGGGATCATCCAGGTCACCGAAGTGCAAGGCGAAGACCGGGCAGTTGGCCACACAGGCCGGTGGCAGACCCCGCTCCAGGCGCTGCACACAGAAGGTGCACTTCTCGATGACACCTTTCGTGTGTCCACCTCCGGCAATGCGTCGCTGCTCTAAGCCATAGGCCTTGTCCAGGTCCGGGTTCTTGTAGGGCGGCACCTCGCCGTTGGTGACCGAGGCCAGGTCCTTGTCGCCCCAGTCCAGGTAGTAGTTCCTAGCCGGTTCTTTCCAGTTAAAGTAGTTGACTCCATAGGGGCAGGCCACCTCGCAGTAGCGGCAGCCGATGCAGCGCTCCCAGTCTGTCGCCGTCAGGCCATCTTCGCGCTTGAAACGCGCTCCCACGGGACAGACCTTCACGCACGGCGCGTTATCACAGTGCATGCAAGGCCGGGGCATGAACCAGACGTGGGTGTTGGGGTACTTGCCATCCTCAAACCGGAAGACGTACATCCACAGTATGGCTTGCGCTGTATTGTTCTCCACCTTGCAGGCCACCATGCAAGCCCGACAGCCCATGCACCGCTCCAAGTCGATGACCATGCCGTATCTGGCCATAGTGCGTCTCCTTATGCTTTGTAGACCCGCACCCGGACGTGGAAAGTATTGTCGCCGGTGTTGGTTACATACCCCTCGCCGGTGAAGAAGAGGGTGTTCGGGGTAGGTCCCTGCCCTTTCGTCCATGGGTGGCGGGCCACCTCCCCGTAGTGGTGTGGGAGGCCCACCACATCGGGCCTGATGGCCTCGGTCAGCTCTACCTTCACCTTGATTTTCCGGGTCTCACCGGTGACAGCATTGTGGGATTCCACCCACACCTCGTCGCCCTCTTGGATGCCCCGGGCGCGGGCAGCGGCCGGGTTGATAGCCAGGCGCTGTTCCGGCGCCAGCTCTGCCAGGAGGGGAACCTGGGAAGCCCGGCTCTGCTTGAACTCGATCTTCTTGTAACTGATGAGGGTTAAGTCGTATTCGGCCGGCGAGGACCACATGGTAGGTGGACGCCAGGTGGGTAAAGGCGTGTAATCCTGCCAATAGATCTTGTCCGCGCCTTTGGCCTGCTGTTCTCGTTGGTAGCGCAAGAGGGCTTCGCCGTAGAGGCGGTGGCGGATCCCGTTGAAGGGTGGGCTGGCCGCGTAACCATAGTACTTCTTGGCGGAGACGGGACCTTTCACCCACACGCCGTTTTTCTCAAAGTAGGCGATGCCCTCTGCCTGTCCCGCGGCCCTGGCCGCCCGGTCCATGACCTCCCTCACTGTGGGTTTCTTGGTAATGTCCAGTGCGTTGGCATCCTTGAGGCCCAGCTCGGTGTTCAGGCGGTCCAGGAAACCGTTCTTGCCATAGAGGAGGCCCGCCTTCTCGCACAGGTCCAGGTAGATATCTAACTCTCCCCGACTCTGGTAGAGCGGGTCCATCACCGGCAGGCGGAACACGGTGGCGTCGGTGTACATATCGCTTGCGCCGATGGGACCTTCATATTTCTCTAGAGTGGCGACGGGCAGCACCACGTCGGCGAAGAGGTCCGCCGTCCTGGAGAGCCAGGGGTCCAGGACCACCACGAACTTGAACTTCTTGTAGGCTTCCATAAACGTGGGCTGGTCGGTAAAGGAGGCCAGGGGATTGGCCATGTGGATGATCGCCATCTCCGGGATCTTCTCGACCTGGTATTTCTGGGGATTTAGCATGACCTTGGCGATCATCCCCGGGTTAGACGTGCGGATCGGGAAGAACTTGCTGGCCCCAAGGGTGTAATCATAAGGTGGGTCCTTGATCTTGATTTTCTCAAAGGCTTCGAAGTTGGCGTGTACCTTCCAGGTAGAATCGATGCGCAGGCCACCGACTGCCTCCACCGCCCCCACGAGCATCATAACCGTATACATCGCCCGGTAGAATTGGAAGCCCAGTTCCTGCTGCGACACGTGATAAGACATGACGCCCACCGGACGGTAAGGGAGAGTCATCCCGTCCACAACGATGGTACTCCCGATCATGGCGTTCTGGCCCAGCTCCCGGGCCACGCGTTGGATGGTCTCGGCGGGGATGCCGCAGATGTCCGCCGCCCATTCGGGGGTGTATTTGGTCAGGTGCTCCTTGAAGAGCTGGAAGGCGGGCTTCACCTTCTTGTCCTGAACCGTGTACTCGCCCTCCAGAGCCGGCTTGACCCCTTGGGCATCAAAGGGCTGGGCCGAGTTGGTGGCCTCGTCCCACACCTGCTCCTTGTCGGCCACGCGGAGGAAGGTGCCGTCCGCCTGAACCAGGAAGGGGGCATTCGTGTACTTCTGGAGGTAAGGCCTGTCGACAAAGCCCTCCTTGACCAGGACATGGCACAAAGCCAGGGCCAGGGCCAGGTCAGTGCCGGGCTTAATGGGCAGCCACTCGTCGGCGAAGGGGCCGGCGCCTCGCAGGTAGGGGTCGATGACCACCACCTTTAACCCCCGCTCCTTGGCCGCCACGAGCTGCTGGTTCCAGGTGAGCCAGCAGAACTTGTTGCCGCCACTGTTGGTAATGTTCCAGCCCCAGGACAACATGTATCGACAGTAGCGAAAGTCGGGGTTGGCGTTGGCGTGGGGGCCAATCGTGTACTCGGCGGCGCGGTAACCGGCGTCCGAGCAGTAGCTGCCGTGCCCCACTGCCACCGCCCCGATGGCGCCCACAAAGGCCTTGTCGTAGATCGCTTCCTGCTTGCTCCGGCCCTTCTGCCAGAGGACCTGCTTGGGGTCTTTGGCCCGCACCTCCTTGAGCTTCTCAGCCACCAGGGTCAGGGCTTCGTCCCAGGTAGCGGGGCGGAACTGGCCGGGGACGCCCTTCTCGTTGGTGCGGATGAGAGGCGTCTTGACCCGATTAGGGTCGTAGATCGCCATGATCTGGCCGACGCCCTTAGGACACAGGGTGCCACGGTTGCGTGGGTGAGCGGGGTGGCCTTCCAGCTTGACCACCCGGCCGTTGACCCTCCGGGCCAGGAGGCCACAGTCCTGTTTCCCGATCCAGCAGGTTGAAGGAACCCACTCCTCGGCCACGGCTGCTGCGGCGCCGCCAGGCGCCGCAGCCAGCGTCTCCAGTTCGTCCACCAGGCAGCGACCTGCGACCAGCGTTCCACCAACAGCCGCGGAACCTTTCAGGAAATCCCGTCGCGTGAGCTCCATGAATTCACCATCCTTTCGTCGTCCAGTACCGCCCAATCGGCCCCCTAACCTCCCCACTCCCCCGCTCCTCCCGCTCGCGAGGGGATGAAGGAGAACGCCAAATGACGGCGATGATTTCCTCCAGAATCGGGGAGCAGGGGTGCCAATCGCGGGTCGGGAAGACAGTTCTTGTACAGCTATAGAATACCAGGTTGGGATGGGTTTGTCTAGCGGGAAAAGTTGGATACTTGTGGTGGATTTGTGGTGGTTTTCATGACAGAGAAGGCGCTACTCTCTTTGAGCCAGCCAACTTCCAGGGCATAACGCACCAACTGGGCGCGACCACGGATGCCCAGCTTCTGCATGGCCCGCGCCCGGTAGGTCTCCACCGTGGTGACGGCCAGGCAGAGTTGATCGGCCACCTCCTGGCTGGTGTAGCCCTGAGCCACCAGGCGGATGACCTCCTCCTCCCGCTCACTTAAGCTGTGGCGCGGCGGCGTTGATAGCGGCTGGCGTTGGGGGATCAGGCCCCCTAGTAGTGCCGGGGCCAGCGCCGGGGGGACATAGACCTCGCCCCGGGCCACGGCGCGCAGCGCGACCAGCAATTCCCGGTCGTCGGCCTGCTTGAGGACGTAGCCGGCAGCGCCGGCGGCCAGGGCGCGGCGCAGGTAACTTTCGTCGTCATGCATGGTGAGTACCAGCACTCGGCAGCCGGGCGCTAGGTGGCGCAACTCACCCAGGGCGTCCAGGCCGCCCAGGCGCGGCATCGTCAGGTCGAGGAGCAGCACGTCCGGCTGCAACTCACGTGCCAGCGTCACCGCCTGGCAGCCATTGGCCGCCTCGCCCACCACCATTATATCCGGTTCGGCCTCCAAAAGCAGGCGCAGACCGGCCCGTAACACGGCATGGTCGTCTGCCAGCAGCACGCGTATCTGTTTCATGGCTCCCTCTCTCCTTGAGTAGCCAGTAGTCAGACGGTCTGTGCTACTGGCTACCGGCTACTGAAATGGGCAGCCTGGCGAAGACGGTGGTTCCTTGGCCAGGCTGTGACTCGATGGTGAACACACCGCCCAGGAGCGCCACCCGCTCCTGCATGCTATGGATGCCCAACTGGCCCTGGGTTGTGCCCCGTTCCAACCGTGTCTGGGCGTCAAAGCCCTGCCCATCATCGTCTACGATGACGATGAGATGCTCCTTCTGGCGCTCCAGCATGATCGACACATGCTCAGCATGGGCATGGCGGGCCACATTGGTCAGGGCCTCCTGGATCAGACGGTAAGCCGTGACCTCCACCTGTGGGGCGAGGCGTTCCTCATTCAGGCCCATCGTCTGGAGATCGACGGCTAGCCCGGTGTGGCGCACGTACAGGGTGATATAGCGTTGCAGCGCCGCCACCAGCCCTAGCTCATCGAGCGCCGGTGGATGCAGCTCGACCGCCAGATCGTGCAGGCTCTGCTGGATCTGGCCCACCAGGTCCCGCAAGGCCTGCAGGTGTGTCCCGATCTCGGCAGGATTCGTGCTCTGTTCCAGGCTGCGCAGGCCGAATTTGAGGGAAGTCAGGGCCTGGCCGGTCTCGTCGTGCAGTTTCCAGGCGATGCGCCGGCGCTCCTCTTCCTGGGCACGAATGAGCTTCTCCAACAGTTCCTGGCGCAGCGCCTCCTTGTGGGCCAGGTCTGCAGTCATGACGTTGAAGGCGGTACTAAGTTGGCCGATTTCGTCGTCGGCCCAAGGTGTGACGCGTTGGCTGAAATCTCCCCGAGCCACCGCCTGGGTAGCGGCCACTAGCTCGAAGATAGGCCGCGTCAGCACCCGGGTGAGCAGGTAAGCCGCCAAAACGCCCAGCAGGGACACCAGCCCGGTGGCAACCAGTAGTCCGCGTGTCACGTCTTCCACCACGCGGCGCAGAGGCTCATCGGTCAGGCCGATTCGCGCCACGCCTGCCCGGCCATCGAAGATGGGCACGGCGAAGTCCCAGATCAGCCCGTCCTCGGTGTCCAGAATTTCCAGGTGATAGCGCTCTGCAGGCTCGACCGGGTTGATGGTGGCCAGTGCGGCTGGGAAACGGCCAGCGAAGGAGTGGACCAATACCTGGCCCCGCGCGTTGAGCAGGAAAGCATAGCGGACGACGTTATTGTTTTCCACCGTGTCGCGTAGCAGCTCGTGCAAAGCGAAGAGGTTGTTAGTCAGTATTAGGTCGGTGCTGCGGGCGGCCAGATCCCGGGTGAGGGAGATACCCTGCTCTTCCAATTGGTGGATCAGCGCACGGCTCATGACCTCCCGTATCTGATAAGTCACGCCCAGGCCCAGAAAAAGAACCAGCCCCAGCACGATGCCCATGATCTTCACCTGCACGCTGACGCGCCCGGCGATACGCCAGACTCGCCGGCTCAGCGTCTGGATCTGGCTGTGCAAGGTGGCCAGCAGGTTTTGCCGGCCCTGGCGCAACGTTCTGTGTGCCGTGTGGCCGCCCACCAGCCCCAACCTCATCGCAAAACCTCCTTCATCATATCCCGCACAGAGTCGTACAGGCCATCCGGCACCACAACAAAGCGGTCGATCAAGAGTTTGTTCAAAATGGCCTGGCCGCCTGGGTCCTCGTCCATGCCCAGGAGCAGGTCGCGCAGCCGGGCTTTGAAGTCGGCATCCAGGCCGGGATGAACGACTACAGGGGGGATGCCATAGGGCCCGAAGCGTTGAATGACCTTGGTCCCGGCCACGGCCTCCGGCTGGAAGATCTGGAAATAGTCGTACACTAGGCTGTCCACCGCTGCGCCGTCTACCAGTTTGTTGGCCACCGCTTTGATGGAGTTGTCATGGCTATAGGTGAAGATAGTTGTGCGGAAGAAGGTCTCCGGCCTCTCACCTATCTGCCGGAGTTGGTAGACCGGGACCAAATGCCCGGAGTTAGAGAGGGGATCGGAGAAAGCGAAAGTCTTGCCGCGCAGATCGGCCAACTTGTCAGCCTGGCTCTCCGTGGGGACGACCAGGTAGGAGTAGTAGACTGTTTCTCCCCGGACTTGTGGGGCAACCAGGAGCTCCATGCCAAAGTCCCGCTGCCCCTCCAGGTAGGCCCGGGTGCAGACAAAGGCCAGGTCCAGTCGGCCGATGCGGACTAGCTCGTTAATCTCAGCATAGGTGTTGCCCTGAACCAGCTCCACCGGGCGATCCAGCTTCTTTCCCAGGTATTCAAGCAGCTCGGCATAGCTCTGGAGGGTGCTGCGGGGCGAGAGAATAGCGGCTACGCCAACTCGCAGGGGCAATCTGGTCGGCCCTGTGACCGCACCACTTATAGGCATGTTACCATTCTCCGTCAAGCGTACCTTTTTGTAGGCTGGCCGGCTGCTGCATCCTGCCAGCAGCAAGACAAGAGTAAGGAGCCAGAACAATAAATGTCGTGGATGATGTTTCATGTTAACCTCGAGGCACAGGACAGCGTCATTTCGCGCTACTAAGGTCAAGCATCCTAATCCTCTAATTCATACCTTTGCTCAAAACATCAAAGCAATAAAGTAGATTGGAGTGGTGTCATATTGCAGATGTTTGATCCTGATTTTGGGATGCTCATCAAGAAATGACTGTATTGCCATCTCCAAGTATTCATTGCTGGGATTTCAAATGCTCGTATTGCCAGTACCTTTCAGTTGTAGCGCGCTTGGTTTTCCGAACTGACGTCTTGTCCTTGACCGCCTACAAGGCCAAGTCTCATTCGCGAAAAGCGCGTGTTCGTTTCTCGAACACGATAGCGACGGTCAAGCCAATCAAGAATCCAAGAGGTGGACCGAACAGGGCAGCGTACGCGTAATTTGGAAAGAATCGTGGGTCAACATGGCGATGCCATACCCACAACGTATTGTCATCCATAATGGCGTAATTTGTTTGTGCCAGTTGAGATTCTACGTCACAGTTCCGAGCGGATGCTTGGTCAATCACTTTGCCAAACAATGGTGGTTGTAAGAATCCGATTTCACACTGCTGGAATTGAATCCAAGGCGTACCTTCTAGAATCGGCAGCTTGTTCCAATTCATACCACGACCGTAAAACCATTCATCTATGCGCGCTTCATAGGCATTCCCCATTGATGTTTCGACCTGAACAAGCCAAGAGGTAGCCCCGATAATTCGCCGTAGTCTTTCCTCAGGCATCAATGGAGGATTGCTAACTTTTTGCCACGGAATGAAAAAACCACTTTCGTGAGCGTCAATCACCGCAATAGCCAAACCAAGACCCATCACCGTTGATAGTGAAAGGATGATGAATACGGTTACCAATACCCGTGCATTAGATGCCACTCGGCTTCTACTTAAGGTGCCGTGGTACAAAATGCCAAGTGCAAAAGCACAGATAATGTAAATCGCTACCATTACCAAGCTGTAAAAAGTAAACATGAGTATACCGATGCCAAGCCATTCACACGCGAGCGGGGTTTTGCATCGCTCTGGTGGTGGAATTATTACGTAGAGCGTTATCGCCCAAAACGCAAAGATAGCCAACAAGCCAACCAAAACGCCAATCCATGAATGTTTTCGGTGCAGAAAAAACCAGCGAATAAGCAACGCCAAAACAAACACGCTACTCGCAATTAATAAAAGTGTATCCTGATTGACAAGATGCGAAATGGCTCTTACCATTTTGTCTCTTCGCTCAACTAATAAGACCGAAAAACTTCCACTTGGCGCACCGTCTCGACTTGCAAAGGGGTGGCGCATAACGCCATAGCACCACGCAACGGCGGATTCGCTCCGTCGCTTTGGGCAATTTAACTTTCCATCCGCTAAGGGCGTGAGGCGTGTGTTTCGCGCTGACTATGGTGTAGTCTTTGTCTGCTCCAAAACTTTCTCCCTCAACCACTCGTTGATGAGCATCTTGGACGGTATCCGCTTTGCTCTGGCAATCGCGGTTATTTTTCCGCCAAGTCGTCATCAAGCGCAAAGAGATGAGTTCTTCTCTTGATGTCAATGTCGAAATGAACTTCGGGCATGTCCTCCCAATACTCGCCCATATCGTGCGTATCGAAGAACTCTACCAACTTGTCGAGGGAGGTGAATTTGGGCATAGGTCTGGATTTACTTTTTCTCACTTCTCAACGAATCGAATCTTTGGCTTACCGTTGAGGACTTCTTCCACTTCATACGTCTCAACGCCATGTTTGGAAATGGGTTTGTCCACCACATCTCTGAGCCAAATGATTCCTTCGATTCTCATCTAATCTCCCTGTGGCGATATGTACGCGATGGCGCGAAACGCCATAGCACCACGCAGCGGCGGACGAAGCGTAGAGACGTTCCGACGGAACGTCTCTACTTCCAATCGCGCGCCCCCCGCCGTTGTCGTGGTGCGTGTGTTTGGCGGCGTTCGTTTGGTCGGATCGGGCTATTTCAAGTCGAATAGTTTGCAAAGTCGGTCGTTGACCTGTGCTTGCATTGCAGGGTGACAATGTGCCAAGTTCACGTCGAAGCAGCGTTTTTGTGGCTGTCATCAACCGATGCAACTGAAGTGTAGATGAAACGCGCAATCCCGT